>JAHEYS010000171.1 GCA_023251475.1 Prolixibacteraceae bacterium | reverse complement strand
CTTATTATTTTTCAACTTTTTTCAAGGACAATCGCGGACCAGAGTTATTCCCTTATACGATCGGAATTTCCCTGATAAACTGGTGAAAACCATCACCCCTTAGTTGCAAAGAGGGACAGGTGATGTTGAGTTTGGATCGCATCTGCAAATACCTCTTCCGGAACCAGCAAATCTTCCGGGTTTGCTGGCCGGGGTTCCTGATTTTGCGTTTTCAGCTCATCATCACTACACTCCTCCGGGACTGTGGCAATGTTATATCCCAAATAGTCAATCATCAGTTTGCACGTATGCTGAGTGGGATGTTTTGTACTTAAAACATCAATTTTTTCATATAATTCAATCAGACTTTGACATCCTGAATCAACCAGTAATTTCCGGATATGCTCATCACCGCCAATTTCCGATGACATAAAACTGCTGAGCTTATCAATGGCGAGGTATTTTGTATCCAGCTTCTGAAGCCCCGTATTTTTCCACAATAAATGCGATTCGGGGGTTCCTCCCTGGGTAAGAAACAGAAAAGTCCTCACCAAAACTTTCCCATCAATAACATCGATCCTGAAATATCCTGCTTTTGTTTCAAAAATCCGGTATTCGATCATCAGGTTATGATGGTTGTCATAACACACTTTGGGATCCCGGAAAGATTCAAACATATTGTATTGTGTCAGTCCTGGCTGCAGGGAATCGATCCGTTCGGCAAGCCGTCTCAGGACATGTGACTGAACATAGACCGGCATGGGCTCATCAGTCAGACTATTTGTACTACCCAGCAGTGAAGGTTTTAAAGTGATCAGTTTTATTCCCGAAAGAGAATCGGGCCAGCACAGGCGAATGGCGGGCCGCATTTTTCCGTCAGTTTTGATACGAGTGATTTCCGGAACATCAATATGAATTTCCGCAACATTTTTTATCCCCCATTTGCCTTTTTCTTCGATTTTTAAATCATAGTCCAACCAGTATAAAAAACTTCCAAGATTGCTAATGGTCCACACCAGCGCATCAAAAAAAACATGCAGACGAATCTCTAATTCTGCGAAATAATCTCCGTCATGGCAATGATTCAGGAGTGCATTTCTTACTCCTGATGCCCTGGAAAAATCGTTGTCACTAAATCTTTGAGGTAAATAAAATGCGGTAAGACCCACCGTAAAATAATCATCTATACTCAAATCCAGCTTATTTTTTACAATCTCCAGGCGCTCATTCTTCATAAACTCAGATAAAAGATGTCTTTGATAATCGAGCAGTTTAAGGGGAATTGTTGTACCGACTGCCGGAACGATCGTTAATGAATGGCAGCGTAAAATATAAATGGGTTCAAGAAATTTGGGAGGGATAAGGGAGAAAATATCCTCGTCACAACAGCAGTTAATGAAATTCTTCAGCTTACGGAGGAAAACGTTTTTATGGTGCGCTTTAGCGATCGCCTCAAGCTGATGTCCACTTGGTTTTTTCTTATGCTGTGCCATCTTTAAACCGTTTAAGGAAGCGCTACATTTTTAGTGCTTTTGCGTGAAGCGACATCAACAATAGTACGGGAATTTTTATAGGCCTTAAAAAAATCGGGCGATGTAAATTCACTTGGCTTTACTAAAATATCAATCGTATCAATGAGTAGAAGATCGATCTGATTGACGGCATCTTCAAGATTTTTGGTGGAGAGGATGCTCTTGCTTTGCTGTGTCCGCTTTTGGGGAAGCAGCTGATTGAAATTATCAGCAAGATCTTTCAAATCACCAACATCTTTAGCGGCCGCAAACGGTTCAAGTTTGTCAGCATAAAGGATGGCATCGCCATAAACTGCATAAGCCAATGAAAAAAGTTGCATATCGCGCTGCATTTTAATCTGCGTATCACTGAACTGATACTTATCCTTCAGCACCCTGACAACCGGATCAGTGCTCACCGTTGCATAGGCTGCCAGTGATGCGCAAATCCGGCGGATTGCCGTTTCGAGGACTAAACGTAATTCATCTTTTTTTCGCGTGAGTTCGGTCCCCGTATTTCGTTGCCCCTGACTGTAACGCTCGGTCTCACCGATCAGTTGATCCAACATTTGGTGGGCCTGTGCCAGCCCCGGCGTTTTTGTTACAATTTCCTGAAAACCGTTTAATATTCCGGAAACTGCCCTGCCCATTTTTATTTTGCGCTCTTGTTTCTTGTTCATGATGAATGGTTTTTATCGGACACAAATGATTTTTTATCTATAAATACATTATTGTCCGGGGAAATGGCAATCAGCATTAATAGATTCTTCACTGCACTTCGTTTCGCTCAGAATGACAATTATTTAGATAATGAGGGTAAGGGGGTTTGAAGTGGCTCCGCCACTTCAAACCCCCTTACCCTCTCCAACACCATAACCTGTTGTCATTCTGAGCATAGCGAAGAATCTTTGATTTTCCCCCGGACAGTTGTGATATAAATATACGAATTATTCTTCGGGTTTTTATAAAAATAGGCGTTTATTATTTTGACTTTGATCTGTTTACGGGCATCATCCTGTCAAAACTCACCATTTTTTAAATGTCAGCACTCATTTATCAAAAGACAGATGGCATCTATAGATTGACATCTTCCGTCTTTTCATATTCAGGGATCATTTATGAATTGATATCTGCCATTTCTTCAGATTCAGGGGGCATCAATTGATGGACATTTGCCATCCATTTATGTTCAGAGACCATCTATTAATTGATCTTCGCCATTTTTTGGAGTTCAATGGTCATTTTTTAATTGACGGTTAATCCCCGGACCTCTCCTAACCCATCCAAAGAAGGTGAAAAGGGGGAAAGTAGATGGAGATAAAAGCAGAGGTTGTTCAAAACGCGTAACAGAAGGGAATATTAAAAACTCTGTGTACCTCTGAGTCATCTCGGTGGTTCTCAGTGTAATTAATTGTTCCACTGAGTTCACTGAGCAGTCACAGAGTTTCACAGTGCGGGAAAGGCAATTTTTTCAAAGGACGAATCGGTCGACTGGCAGTTTTCGACCTCCCCCTGAAGGAGGAGGTTGAATATCTAAGTCATTAAATCCACGATTAATCTTTTATAGTCTAAAGTCCGCTAACAGACAGCTCTTTGGGATAGGAGACCGTAAATTTAAGGGGGACAGTTTTCTTTGTCCCGGGTGCAAGGGTAATCTTCCACGAGATTTTCCCCTCCTCGTTTACCGTCATTTCTCCACCTTTTGGGGTTTGCGGTTCAATTTTGATCTTTTCGTTCCGCGATACGGGGTACTGGTCATTCAGATCGAGGGTGATCTCCTTGCTCTTCCCGTTGGTGATCTCAATGGCATATTCAAAACTGACCGTGGTCTCCTTTGTCAGAAGTCCGGCATAATCGGTGTACCGTTTCAGAAGTTTGCGCTCAATCTTTATCCCTTCATCAATTCCCAGTGAGAGTTCCAGCTCGCCATCAGCAAGAACAGGGGCATTAACGGAAGCAGTACCCACCAGTTTCTGATCAGAAAAGACACTGATCGGCCCTGGTAACATTGGAAATGAAAATGGATTTTTCACCGACGCTTTCAGAAAAGCATTTTGCACCAGTTTGGGAACAGTGAACCAGGAGAACTTCGCCTCTTTCGTTGTTTTTGCAATCGAAACCCTGTGAGGCTGACCGTCGGAGACAATATCAACCTTCCGGGGAAGCACAAAAGTGAATGAGGTGTTCTCCTCCTGAATTTCGGTCTCTCTCAAAAGGTTTTCAGGGGCAGCTGCCTGCGCCATCATCACTCTTGGAGCGCTTTCCTGATCCATTGCAACAAGTGATTTTGACTTGAAAATTCTCGGGGTGTAGATATCGAGGTACCATGCCGATAGTTCAGGAATATTTCCATAGATAAAAGGCCGGGCGGTGGAGATCTCCACATTGGCATCATTCCAGTCTTCGCCCGTTGACTGCCGTATGGAGGCAAAATAGTTGAGCTCAATCGTTGAGGCATTCAAGTCCCCCTTCGCTTCATACTGCGATGTCCAGCCGGCTTCTGTTGAAACGTAGGTAAAACCCAGTTTTACATTGCTTTTATCATTAGCCGACAACAGGTGAATGGCGATCGTCTTGCTTTTGTTCCGGCCTGATTTCAGGTTTGCAAGCTCGTTCTCCACCGCGGTTTTTTCTTCCGTCAGTTTTTTTATTTTGGTTTCAACATTGGCCATCCTTTCGAAATTTGTTGTCAGCGATTTTTCGAGGAATTTCGAGTGGGCTTCCATCTCTGAGGGTGAAACCTTCAGATTCTGGGGGAAGGGGTTCACCTTTTTCAGAAAGTCGTTCTCACTGCTGATCACCGAAATCTGGTTATTAGCTGCACTGATCAGATTGGTAAGATTATTTAATTCAGACTGAAGTTTCAGGATTTCCGGCTGATCGGTTTTCTTCAGGAAGGTCTCCCCGACAGTTACCTCTGAGATAGCAAGTTCGGGCTCACCCATCAGACTGACCTGAACAGACTGATCGACCAGGTTAGGTGTAATTCCTGAAATCAGGACAATGTTTTCCCCCTTCTTCACCTGAAATGAGGCCTCTTTCATCATCATTGCCCTGTCGGTGAAAACAATCACTTTCTGAAGCCTGGATAAAGGCTCAATTTCATATTTCTGTGCAGTTGCCGACTGGCTGTATGAAACAACAAACAGGGTGAAACACACCAGCTTTAAATTGAGATATTTTTTCATGATGATATGATTTTAAATTGCCATCATGTGTAAAGATAGGAATAAAATCCAATATCATGAATCTGATCAGATGATCCGATCTGCCGCCTTAATTTTCCGCTTTTCTCAATGTGTATGATTTGTAATCTTTAAAGTCATCCGATAATGGCTGAAGGATTTTTAGATCATCTGCACGATCTGATGCGGCTGTAATGGCAAAAATCTTGATTTTATTGTTATCCGGCAAGGTGATTACACCGGTATGCGGAGGCAGATTTATTTCATACTTAAAGATATAAGAATAGGAATAAGGTTCGTTCCTGGTTGGATATCCGAAATGCCAGTGGGAGGCAAACCATGCGATGTTATCCTGCTTTAAGAAGGGGGCCTTCACACTTTTCACGGTGTAGCCGTCAAGGTCAAATTGCCGGTCATAGTGTTGTCCGATGAATCCCCTCCAACTGGAAATCGGAATGTTTACACCGTTCCCATTCACGGTAAATACTCCTGAGGTTTCCGCTGTGGCTGCCGCCAAAAAGTAAATCTTATTAAAATTTCCGGCGGGTAGTTTTATTTCCTGTCCTGTACAGGTAACCACATTCTTCTGTAAATCGGCAGTGCTCCCCATTTTAAACTTCACCCCTTCGCTAACCAGTTCAGCAGGGATCAGCTCTGCGGGATAATTACATACATTACCATGATCGGTCGGATCGTAAACAGGAACCATGTTGCCGTCGGTCCGGTTGTTATCAAAACTCATTACATCCTGATCGGCTGTTAAATCAATGGTTGACTGGCTGAATTCCGGTTGACTTTGCGGGGCAAGTCGAAAGGCAAAACTGCGGATGGTATAGTGTGAAAGGTCAAAATTCAATAAGTTACCGGTAATCACTGCCGCCCCGATCTTCTGCTCCTGTCCGTTGACCTCCCAGGCTTCCAGAATTTTTGCCGGAAATTTAAGGCTTAATCCTGTTAAGTCGTTGCCCGAGCGCTCATTTACACGAACAATATAATAATCACCCGCCTCACCTTTTTTTAATGCCATCACCCCAACCCGGGGGGAACTGATGTTGAGCATCGAAAACGAGGACCCCATTTCCCCGTTATGTTTTGGCGCTTCGAATGCCAGCAATGGTTTATTCAGAAACTCGGCCTGCCATTGTGTTTCGCTTTGAGACCAGTCACCGTTGTGGCTGTATAAACCATATTTTACCTCCTGCATTCCCCAATCCTGGGATGACTGATAGAGCCATGTCGGACAAAGCTGAGCGGACGGGGTATAGAGCAGGGTAAGGCGTACGGTGTTGCTGTCAGGTTTATCTGATCCGTACTTGCAATCCTCCAGTACTGAGACGCCAAATTTCCCCGACTGATCGGTGAGGTCAAACCACATTTTTGAGGGGACCTCAAATTTGAATTCATGATTGGTGTTTCGCTGAACGGTTCCCACGCCGAGGTTGTAGGTTGCATTTTCATTTTTGGCGGTAAAGGGGAAAGAGGCTTTTAGGCTTACCCCCGTCGACTGCCAGTCAATCACATTGGAAACCTCTACACGTTTGCCTGAATTTCCGGCAGAGAGGCTAACGATTTGTTTTACAGAAGAATTCTGTCCCCTCCGTGTCACTTCAAAGGCAACGCGGACAGGGCCGTTTTCAACCATTTTTATTGTTACATCCCTGTTCATGAAATCAAAGGGGGGATTTTTCCGGTCGTACCAGAACATGTTCCATGAAGGCTCCTTTTTGGGCTTTTCGTGCTGGAACTCCAGCCGGGCCGGTTTTGAAAGTAATTCGCGGTTCCCCTTTTTATCTAAAAGGCTTGAAATATCTCCATCGTCATTTATGGTCACCCTGTAGAAATCATTTTCCATTGCATTGGGCTCAATGACAAGGGATGATTTAGCTGAAATAGAAGGTGTTAACGACTCCTGTACATCATAGACGGCAAGGCCCATCGATGGAAGATGTGCAAGGAAGATGAATTTTATTTTTCCCCCGTTCCGGGCAACGATCTGAGTGGCGACCTCTTTCCCATTGGAATCGAAGACCTTCAGGTGCGCAGGCATTACTTCATACTGAAGCTCAGCCGTACAAACATCTTCCCGTTCAATGGCCACCGGATTATAAACGACAACTGCCCGTCCCTTTGTCCGGGTATTGAGTTGGGATGAAACGTTTGCTGCCGAGTTTTTCAGTACCTCAGCGAAACCGTTTTGTGCAATGAATTCATCATTCCAGGCCAGTTGAAAAGCGCTTGGAATAGCAGTGCCTGGCAGTACATCATGCATCTGGCTGCCAAGCACCAGTTCCCAGGAGTTATTCAGCTTTTCGGACGGATAGGGGGTATTGGTAAGGTAACCTGCCATTGAGGCCATTTGTTCTGAGGCCTGGGCAAGCACTTCGTTTTTACGGTTCATCCGTTTCATGAACGACTGTGACGTCATTGAGCCGGCGCTATGTTCTACCAGAAACAGGTCGCCAGAAAAAACGGGCAGTTTTTTCCTGATCTCCGGAGTGATATCTTTGTACATCTGGTCGGAAGAGGAGAGTACAACCTTGATTTTACTATCCGGATTATTCAGGCTCCCCTCTGCATTGATCACGTCTCTTTCCCGCAGTCCGCCACCCATATCGCCGCAACCGTAGTAACGGTAATCAAAGGTGATTCCATATTTTTTAAAGTCATCGTTCAACCGGTTGTCCCAGTATTTATCAGTGTCGAGGCGTGGCATTAAGTCGCCATCATAATCTGTAGCGTCGAGGCAGGCCACCAATCCCTTTCCATCGGGGCCATTCCAGACACCGACGTTAAAAGGGAGCGGAATAGCGGTGGCCAGATTTGGGATGGTGAGTTTTTGAGTTGAAAAACCAATCATACCGGCATGATGCAAAACAGTCGGGAGACTGGCCACAAATCCAAAACAATCGGGTAACATATAGTCTGAACTCTCCTTGCCGAACTCTTTCCTGAAATAGTTATTCCCATACAAAACCTGCCGGAGCACCGATTCTGATGAGGAGGTATTCACCTCCCCTTCCTCCATTGAGGAGCCCGCCACGTACCAGCGCCCTTTTTCGATATACCCCTTCATCCTGTTATATAATTCAGGGTAATACTCCTTCATCAGGTGGTACCGGCGGGAACCGGTAAAGTTGAAAACATAATCGGGATACTTATCGAAAAGCCTGAAATTCTCCTCCATCGTGTTTTTAAGATACTCGCTCACCGTGGTTTTGTAATCCCACTCATATTCTGAATCCAGATGGGTGTAACCCACGGTGTAGAGCACCCGCTCTTTTGAAATATCATATTTGGAGCGCCGGTCAAGGGGTTGTGAGAAGGTTACTGCCGGCAAGAACAGGAGGATAAAAAGAAGGTATTTTGGATTCATAAAGGTTGATTTATCGTTTGCACACAAGCTGAGCCGAGTCGGGGAAACCTTTAATCAGAATGATTTGCAAATTAAAACAGCTCCCCCAGATCAGGGTGCAAGATAGATTTAAAAACCCCGGTTGATTCATCCAAATCTTGACCGGTGCTGATGGTTTATTATCCTTTTTTTGCCAAACTTTTGTCGCCGGATGGTCAGGTCGGTTTTTTTACGATGGGATCACTGCAAACAGGGACCATCTGCCAAGGTATCTCCGCGTTGTGACTCAGGCAAGCCACATCGCGGAGATAGAAAACTTTAATAAAGCGGGACTGAATTACCCAATTCGCTTGCCAGCTCCAGGCCCTGGTTTCAAACTATGAATTTCATCGATATGTATCAGTATAGCCGCCTTGGGTTTTGGTATACCTGCTTTAATGGAACCCTCCGCTGCCATCTCATAAACAGGTCCGCTTACCAATACCTCGGGTGTCCCCAGAAAACGGTACCCATCCAGTATTTCCCTGTTTACAACTGCAACTGCTGTCCTGGATCCGGCTAAAATGTTGCGATAGGTATTCCCACCTGTTCCTTCATTAAAAATCAGGGTCTCATCGTCAAAAACCCTTGTTGAACGTTTTGGGGCATTATTGGGAACCCCATCGGCGCTGACAGTTGCAATAAAACATTGCTGTGTCGCGATCATCTCCTTCATCTCCAGTGTTAGTGTTGCCATAATCGGATAATTTATTAATTAAATATTCTTGTACTATTTTGTCTTTTCAATAACTTTAACGTTCACCCCAATAAAATTTTCAGGTACAACAATATCGGGAATGTATTTTGAAATTCCAATAGTGGTGCTTTTGTAAATTTTATTCCGATTCTTTGGCTGCAAATTACTCTTCCTTCGCCGGATGCCCGCATCTTCCTCTCCACTCCGATTTCAACATTTCACGCTGTTCAGGAGTCAGATGCATCCATCTCCCATGCCAGTCATGCCCATGACCATTGGATCTGTGATGACCATGACGGCATCCGAATCCGCCGAATAAGATTTTCGACAATACCAATATTCCCAATGCCTGCCAGAAGGTAATCGTTTTTACCCCCAATATTGCAGGAAGCAGTCCGTTCCAAAGTAGCATAACCACGCTGCCGAAAACAAATACCCCTGCGGCAATGGCTATCGGAACAAGAATAGCCGCTTTAATCCAAAAATTTCTTCCCCTCACTTTTCCACAACACATCATAATTTTAAATTTTAAATTTTCAATATTCATCATACAAAATTTGAAGACGTTCCCGCAGGTGCGCAACTGCGTAGCGCTTTCGTGAAATGATCGTTTTAATGCTTTCACCGGTTTTATCAGCGATCTGCTGCAGCGTCAGATCTTCCAGTTCATTCCACACAAACACCTCTCTTTGTTTAACGGGCAATTCACTCAATGCTTTAAAAAAGAGCTCCCTGAAATAGGCCCTTTCAAATTCATTCTCAGGATTCCTCTCATCAAGCAGTAGAGCTTCAGGGAATACCATTTCTCCCCCTTTGTCCTGATAAGCCAGATCTTCAAGTGATTGCGTTTTTCGCTTTCGCTTTTTATCCACAATCCTGTTTCTGCTCACGCGGTAAAGCCACGAACTCAGAAGTCCGATAGGTTCAGTGTCGATAATGGAAATCAGCTGGGACCATACATCCTGCAGAATATCTTCGGCATCCTGGTCATTTTTAACGCGACTGCGTATAAAACTGAACAAACGTTTCCCATAATTCTGCACGGCATCCTGGATACTTTGCTGTCGTTGCGCCATCGGTATTGCAATTAATTCGTCCATATTGAGGTAGACGAATGAGTGAGGAAATTACTTTAAATGTAGGATTTTATTTTGTATCTTTAATCCATCCTATTCCAAGATTATGAGTGGTGAAAGTTACATCAATCAGGCTTTTATTCAAAAACTCACAGATATCATTCATGCCAATCTGGAGCATGAGAATTTTGGAGTTGATGAATTGGCCCGCGAATCGGGGATGAGCCGTTCAGCTATCTACCACCGGTTATTGGCCATCACTGAGAAGTCAACAACTCAGTTCATTCGGGAAGTACGCCTGCAACGGGCGATGGAGTTGCTTCAGCAGGAATCGACAACAGCCTCAGAAGTTGCCTACAAGGTCGGATTTGGGAGCCCCGCCTATTTTAACACCTGTTTTCATGAATATTTTGGCTATCCACCGGGAGAGGTTTTAAAAAACTTCAAAAAAGATCAGGCGGAAAGCGATAATTCACTCACTCCTGAATCTGTTGAGCAGGAAAATCGCCCTTTACCGGAAAGTACAAAAAAAAGAGGCTGGACTGTTTCAGGAAATTGGGTGGCCTTTATTGGAGGGCTCACTCTTTTGATTGTGATTGGTCTGGTGTTTGTGTTTAAGAACGTAATCATTAAACAATCAAATTCTGTTTCATTGACACGTCTAAAGAACTCGGATAAATCAATTGCCGTACTCCCTTTTAAGAACATTAGCAACGATCAGAATGACCAGTATTTTGCCGATGGAATTATGGAGTCAATCCTGAATCATCTTTATAAGGTCCGGGAACTCAGAGTAATTCCACGGACATCAGTTGAACGATTTCGGGAAAGCAAAATATCAGCTCCTGAAATTGCAAAAATATTAGGTGTCAACTTCATCCTTGAAGGAAGTGTGCTTCAATACGAAGGTAAGGTCAGGGTAATGGTAAAGCTCATTGATGCCAGGCACGACGAATATATCCTTACAGAACAGTATGACCGGAATTTTGAAGATATTTTTATCATCCAGAGTAACATTGCCAAACTGGTTGCAGAAAAACTTCAGACTGTACTTACTGCTAAAGAAAAGGAGACTATTGAAAAAATAGCTACAAAAAATACAGAAGCATATAATTTGTATTTAATGGGGCGTTTTTTCTGGAACAAGCGGACGGAAGAAGGAGTTAAAAAAAGCATTGAATATTTCGAAAAAGCCGTTCAGAAAGATCCGGATTATGCACTTGCATGGGCCGGTCTGGCTGATGGATATAGTATTCTGGCAGGGTATGGATGGTCTGCCTCCAAAAAAGAGGGACGTGACAAAGCAAAAAAATGTATCACAGAAGCATGCAATTTAGACAACAACCTGGCAGAGGCACATGCATCTTTGGGACGTATGCTGATCTACCAGGACAGAAAGTGGGAGGAGGCAGAAAAAGAATTGATCCTTGCCATCAGCTTAAATCCGAACCTTGCAACGGCACACCAGTATTATTCGCAACTGCTGGATATTTTTGGTGAGTATGAAAAAGCCCGGGAACAGATTAACCTTGCCCTGGAACTTGATCCGCTCTCCTTGATTATGCATCGCCTAAGTTCAACCTATTATTACAATGAGGGAAATTTTTTTGAAGCATTAAAAGAGAACCAGGAAGCATTGTCACTTGATAAAAATTATAAGAATACCCACTGGGGAAATTTCTATATTTATTACAGGCTTGGAGATGGCGGCAAAGCCCTGGATGAATTGCAAAAGATTTTCCTGCAGGATACCACGACTTTAAAGTATGTTGATATGACAAGGAGCGTTTTTGCAAAATCAGGCCTAAAAGGATTAATTGACTGGATGAATGAAATTCTTCCAAATTCCGCAAGAATATATGCACTTGCGGGGAAAAAGGAACAGGCACTGACTTGCCTTGAGAAATATCTGGAAAATGCTGAAGGTGATGAAATCGTACGAATTATTAATGCACTTGATTACGAAACGCTCCGTTCCGAACCCAGGTTTAAGGCGGTTGTAGATAAACTGGGACTAACGAAATACTACCTCAAACGATTGCATCAGCCCGGCTACATCAAAAATCACTGATATTCCCATTTTTGAAAGCCCTTTTAACGTTATTGAAAAGGGTGTACCGAAATTGAAAGCAAGGACTTCAAAATCGAAATAAGTTCAGGGAAATTGAATTCTTTTCAAGCCGGAAATGCTATGTCAGGCCCCGATTTCTGTCCCAAATTTACAGTAAAGAGTAGAGGTTGTATTCTTTGATATTCGGATTGAAGAAATTGAGTTTCAAACATTAAAAATTAAAGCCATGAAAAGAACAATTGTTTTTCTTTTATGCATGATCAGTTCAATCATCACATTTGGACAGAATCAAAAAATGTTGGAGGAGATTACCTGTACTCCGCCAAAATTTACGGGAGTGAAGGGTACTGTCCCATTACTTGTTGAGCAGAAATATCCATCTATTGAAAAATACCTTGGAGAAAATGTTTCCTACCCAAAGGCCGCAATAGAACGTATGGACCAGGGTACTGAGGTGGTGCGGTTCGTAGTTACTCCACAGGGAAATGTAACAGATATTAAAATTATCAACAGCGTTTCAAGTGAAATTGACGAAGAAGTAATCAATGCCCTGGCGACCACTAATGGGATGTGGAAGCCCGGTAGAAATTATGAAAAACCTGTGGCAATGGAAACGGAGGTTGCAGTTGCTTTCAGAATCGACGGATTGTCACATATTGACTTTTACACGATGGGGAAGAGATACTACTTAAAAGGAGTTGAAATTTTGTTCACCAGGGAGAGTCCCAAAAAGGCTTTGAAATATTTCGACAAAGTGGTCGTCCTGTTTCCCAATGAAACAGGTCTTCTGGCCTTAAGGGGCTTGACCCGTTATGAACTTGGTGACAAGGATGGAGCCATCAGGGATTGGACCAGGATCAAGACTTTGGGTGGAATTGAAGGGGATATTTACCTTGATCAGTTTAGCGATTTCAAGGGATATGCTGAAATGATAAGTATAACCAGGTGAAAGTAAAGGGACCATCTATTCTTTTCTCAGATTCCGTACCCGGGAGATCCTTTACCGAAAAACAAAAATATAGATTAAACAAAACCCTGTAATGATTTAAATTACAGGGTTTTGTTTTGACAGGCACCGGTTGAATAAAAGGAAAACCTTTAATTCAACCTCCCAATATTCTATTTCTTTTTTGGTTCGATTCCGAATGTAAATCCCGATTTAACCCGTTCGATCAGTTCAGGTAATAGATCCTGGTATTCGCCTACAATTCCAAAATCGGCATTATTGAAGATGCCAGCTTTGGGATTATGGTTAATTGCGATCACTTTACCCGCTTCCTTCATACCGGCAATGTGCTGAATTGCTCCTGAAATTCCAACGGCAACATATACTTTGGGACGAACAGTTTTTCCGGTTTGTCCGATTTGTCTTGCATATTCGGAGACGCCTTCATCGACTACCGGACGGCTGCACGCCCACTCTGCATTCACTCCCTGACTCTTTAGGGCTTCGGCAAGCGATTTCATCAGTCCCAAATTGTCGGTTGTGGTGCCCCTTCCTCCTGAAACGATAATGTCGGCATCGAAAAGATTTTGTAATCCCCCTTCACCTCTTACGGTTTTGATAATTTCAACAACAAAATCCTTATAATCTAAAACAGGTTTAAAAGGGGAGATAATACCCTCTCTGCCTGCAACCCGGGGTGGAACTTCAAATGTACCGGCACGGGCTGTGGAGACCTGCGGACAAACGAATCCAAGGATGGTGGCAAGCTTACTTTCGCCATAGGTTGGGCGTCGTGATTCAAGAATCGGCGTCACAATTACCTTCTCTTTTTTATTCACGTACTCGCCGATTTCAAGTCCTGTACAGTCGGCAGTCACGCCGCTGTTGGTTCTCATACCGATCCTGG
>JAHEYS010000170.1 GCA_023251475.1 Prolixibacteraceae bacterium | reverse complement strand
GATGGATCGACCGACAAGAGTGGTGAGATCGTTGAAGAGCTTTGCGCAATGCATCCTGCATTCAGTTTTATCTGTCTCAGTAAAAATGTGGGCCTGAGTACAGCACTGAAAGCTGGAATCGATCAGGTTCAGACCAGGTACACCGGTTATATGGATGCCGATCTGCAGACTTCCCCTTTTGATTTTGAGTTGTTGATGGAGTTTGCCGGAAATTACGAGCTGGTTACCGGCATCAGAACAGGGCGGAAAGATGGGTTGATCAAGCGGATCTCATCCCGGATAGCCAACGCTTTACGTCAGGCAGTCACTAAAGATGGTGTTTCAGATACGGGGTGTCCGCTAAAAATATTTCAAACAACAGCTTTCCGCAACATCCCTTTTTTTAATGGGATGCACCGGTTTCTTCCCGCCCTTTTCCTCCTTGGGGGTGGCAAGGTGAAAGAAGTTCCTGTCCGCCACTTTCAAAGGGTTGCCGGGAAATCAAATTACCACCTCTATAACCGTTTGTTTGGACCTGCTGCAGACCTTATGGCATTTATCTGGATGAGAAAACGTTACATTCACTATGAAATAACAGGCAGGGGATGAATGGAACACCGCTCTGGATCTATGCCCTCGGATTTACAGCTCAGCTACTTTTTGCCACCCGAATGGTTATACAATGGGTACAGTCCGAAAGATCAGGTAAACCGGTTTCTCCACTAATATTCTGGCAATTAAGCCTGCTTGGTTCGGTGGTCTTCCTCTTTTACGGAATTTTGCGACACGACTTTGCCATTGTTCTGGGACAGGTACTGGTCTATTTTATCTATATCCGAAATCTTCATTTACTTGAACATTGGAAGCCTATACCCTTATTGTTAAGGACATTCATAATACTAGCCCCTGTTCTGTCAACTGTTTATCTTTTAGGTTCAAATGGTGATATTTTCGACCTGTTCATGAATAAAGAGATCTCATTACCGCTGAAGATATGGGGTATTACCGGCCAGATCATTTTCACACTGAGGTTCTATGTTCAATGGTTCGATTCTGAATCGAAAAGTGAATCTGTACTTACCATACGATTCTGGTTGGTCAGTGTTTTGGGCTCTTTAATGATTTTAACCTACGCGGTTTTCAGATACGATCCTGTTTTGCTGCTTGGACAACTGTCAGGACTCGTTGTTTATATTCGTAATATTATCCTGGGAAAGGCAAAAAGATTAAATGGATAAATGGGAAAGATTTGTTATTTTTGATGAATAAACACCAATAAACCGCTTTCCAAAGTCAAACAAAATAGTGAACAGCAATATGGAAACTTCGCAGGTCTACATCGCCATTTCAATTATTGTGTTGGTAATTGTCGCTTTGTTTGTTGCTTTCAGATCGGGAAACGGCGACCGCAGGAAACTTACCCCGTTGGCCGGTCTCGCTTTCGGCTTTGTTGTTGCAGGACTGTTTTGTAGTGATAACAGAGTGGTAGGCTATAGTTTAATCGGAGTTGGGATTACTCTGTCAGTGATAGATATCATTGTTAAATTCAGAGGAAACAGAGGGGGAAATGGTTGAATGATGAGTCGTAAGCTGCAATTTTTTCTCCTGTTACTGATTACTTTTATCACGTTTGTCGTGAATAACGGTTCAGTTGAGGCAAACATCATGGAGGCAAGGAACCTCACCACGGCACGTGAGATGCTTCAAAAAGGCAACTGGTTGGAACCGACGATGAACGGAGAGTTGCGACTCGAGAAACCTCCGCTTCCCACGTGGATCGCCGCCGGAACGATTGCCCTTTTTGGAGATGAAAACCTCTCTTTGCTTCGGCTCCCCTCCGCAATAGCAGCGCTTCTGTTAATCTTTTTTCTCTTTAAGCTGACATCAGAAATCACCGGCGATGCGCTTCTGCCATTTGTAACTGCCGGTACTGCAGCCACCTCTTTTTATATATTCTTCATGGCGCGTGATATCAGCTGGGATATTTTTTGTCACAGCTTTATGATTGGTGCAATATGGTTGATTCATAAAGGATTGAAAAGTGAAAAGTCAGGCCGGTCAGATTTTGTAAGCGCGGGGGTGCTCATGGGACTCTCATTTATGAGCAAAGGTCCTGTCTCCTTTTTTGCCCTCCTTTTACCTTACGGGATTGCCCGTTCCTTTACATTCGGATGGACGGGCTGGGGGCATAAGAAAACAGGACTTACCACAATGGTACTGATAACTATGTTAATCAGCTTTTGGTGGCCGCTGTTGATCTGGTCATTGCATCCGGGGATCTCGCAAATGGTGGCGCAGCAGGAAACTTCGGCATGGCTGGAGCGAAGTACCCGACCATTCTATCACTACTGGAGTTTCCCGGTTCAGACGGGAATCTGGGCGATATTGGCTACCATCTCACTGGTTTATCCTTACGCAAAACCACGCATCAGTCGTTACGGAAACTATACTTTTATGCTGCTTTGGGTTGTATCAGCAGTTGTCCTGCTCTCCCTCTTTCCCGAGAAAAAAGAGCGTTATCTCCTCCCGGTTCTCCTGCCGCTTGCGATGCTAACCGCCTTTTACTTCAGATATCTCACCGATGCTTTAAAAACAGCCTCACCCGGCCAGTCAGATCGTGTAATCTTTAACGTTAATGTGTTACTGATGGCATTGATCTGTCTGTTAATACCGGTGATTTTAATTTTTCATCCCTTATCCGGAGGAAAGTTCAGTTTAGTATCACAGGTGACTCTTTCAATAGTTTTCTGGGGACTGGCTATCTTTTTTATGGTTGCATTCCGGAAGAAGAACCCCTTTTGGCTCTGGATGGGGATGGTCGGTATGGTGCTATGGGTTTGCATTTCACTTATACCTGTGGCATCGGCACTTGCGATTTCCAATCCGGCTTACCGGAGCTATAAGGAACTGCGTTATCGTTCCGATCTGAAAGGGATTCCGTTCTTTTATAACGGTGAGATACCCGGTAAATTTATCGAGGTTATATGGAACAGCGGTCATGAAGTGAAAAGTTGGGATCCTGCAGGCCGGCAACAGCTTCCGGCATCCCCGCCAATCGTTTTTCTCTCGAACCAACACCCTTCAGTTGTATTACCAGCATCTGTACTCAAAAATTTCACCATTGAGGTGATTGGTCATTTCGACGGGAATCCGGGGAAACGTGGAGGAAATATCGTCCTTTCCAATTATGTAACGGTGATTAGGTAACGGTTAATGTGCTAATGTGACAATGTGCTAATGTGACAATGTGCTAATGTGACAATGTGCTAATGTGACAATGTGCTAATGTGACAATGTGCTAATGTGACAATGTGCTAATAATCACATGAATTCTGTTTATTTTTTTGGGATTTGGAGATTGCAGTGATAAAAGGGGATCCTAATTTTTAGAAGTCTGTTTCAGAATGGCAGCATTATAATATTTTCTTCTGGCTGAGTTGCAATAAAAAGCCCTGAACAGATTATTGCTCAGGGCTTTTTATAAAGAGAATATAGATTTACTCTTTCAAAGGCTCTTTTTTATTGCTCGAATCAAGAATTTTTTTCGGAGCTTCTGCCGGTTTTTCATCTTCATCTTTTATGGCTTTTTTAAACTCCTTCATCCCCTTACCAATTCCACCCATCATTTCAGGAATCTTCTGACCTCCAAACAGCAATAGAATGGCTCCAATGAGAATTACGATGTGCCACGGTGCAAATAAGTCCATCTTACGTTGTTTAAATTGTTGAACCGCAAAATTACAAATGTTTTACTGAGGGTGTGAAGAAATCCTGAAATAAATTTTATTCCGGTATCAGATTTAGAAGATCAATAGACATTCAAAAGAAAGGCTGTTTTAGGTGGTTCTCGCAGAACAATATTTTCCAGGTATTCCATTGACAATTTAATTATGCTCCAATAAATGGTTTGGATTGATCACAGGCAATAAGACTCCTTTAAATAATGTGGAGCTTGTACGTTCGAAGATGATTCCGCGTGCAGTAGAAAATACTATTCCATTCAAAGTCCCTCCAAGTTTACTCTCAACAAGTATTTTCCCTTCCTTTTCTACCAAAAATTGATCCAGGTTTTCAACATGAATCTGAAACTCCAAACCATATTCACCCGATAAGCCTATCGATTCAGATTCACCTTTTTTCGCTTCAAGGTGGATATTCAGCCTGATTCTGATATTTCTTGCCTCAACATTCAAGGCCGTATTTTGGCCAATTTTAATTTCAACACCATCAGGATTCACCGGGTTATCCAAATATTCATCAGCAGTTGTCTGAATTGCTTCGAAAACCTTAATGGAGAGTATTGAGATTAATTCGGGCTGGATTGTACTCATATCACTTTCTTTGAATATAATTTTTGATATTCAATTACACTTTCTTCGACGTATACCGGTTTTAACTCCTGCGGATATGTTTTTGCAGGAATATAAACCCTGAGCGTAACATATTCAGTTGACTTGTATTTCCTGCTTGCCTCCAAAGGTGTTGTTATTATATCGCTTCCCAGTTCCGCTTCGAGCTTGGCAATACTTTTTAAAGTGAGATTGTGAAGGCCGGATAATAAACGGCTCACTTCACTCTCGGTTTTCCCCAATTTTTGGGCCAGCTCCTTTTGTGACCACCCTTTCTCTTTTCGAAGGGCCTCCACCTGTTCCGAAATGGCGAGATTCTTGCGCACAAATATGCGGTTCTCGGGTAAAATTCGTCCCCTCAGGCGTTCTACCACAGCGTTTTTGTCTTTGCTCATAGTTCAATCTCCAGATTTTCATCAAAGCAAATATCCGTCTGATTTTTATTCCAGGATATCTCCTTATTGATTAAAAGTTCATCTATTTTCTTCACAAGCTCGTTGGCTTGTTTGATGTAGGGCCCAACATTAGGGCAATCTTTTGCGTTATCGGCCGTTTTAATACCCCCATTGAAAAGGAAAACTACATGATCGTTCAAAACCAAGCAGTATAAACGTAAATTTTCGACCCAGATATCGATTGCCTCCATTTGTCTTCGTGGCGGAGGCAAAGCCTGAACATCTGCATTAATCGATTCATTTCTGAAATAAAGTAGTTTTTTTGCTCCCAAATTTTCTCCAATCTCCTCAATCCACACCAACAGGTTCGAAAGGTCATCGGCAACTTCGTCGATCTCTTACATGCGGTTCAGGAAATCGAAGAACTCATTAACCTCTCCTCCCTCAAAATGGACGGTATAGTACCTGACCTTTCGAAATTGGAAGTCGCACAATCGTTTTATTTTTACAAAGATATTCACTTTTAAGCTAATTATGCAAGTTGATTCGCATTTAAGTTAATTTTTAACATTTCATTCTCAATCATCATCCTCTTCCCCGTTGTCCTCCTCACCAACTAACGTCTTACCCATTCGGTACTTAATGTCAAAATTAATTATAAAATCCAACTCCTCCTCGGTGAAACCATATGCTTGCTAAACTCTTGTCAGTTTGGTAATTGATTAATTCCGATTTCTGAGGTTGAAAAGCTTGCATTTTTTGGATACCATATTTTTTTGGAAGGGGCAGTTTGAAAAAATGAATCTGTTTACGGGCATAATTAAAGGCGATTCAGGGTCAGGTTTAACGGTTTTATTTAAAGATATTATGACTAACAAATTTATTAATTTTGCCAGATAAATTATTCCATCCGTTAAAACATTATTATTCGTATTTTTGAAGCCTTCAATCATAATTTGAATTGACGGGTTTGTATAAAATAAAAAATCGAAGTGGAATAATTTCTGTAATATATTAATAATCAATACATAAATTAATAAAATCATGAAAAGAAACATTTTTTTGACTTTAACATTGGCAGCAGGTCTGTTGATTTCGCTCCCCTTATTTTCTCAGGAGGTGAATAAACTTTCCAAGTTGGAGAAAAAACAGGGCTGGGAACTGCTGTTTAACGGAAAAAACTTTGACGGATGGAGGCAGTGTAATGGTACTGCCATGCCGGCCAATTGGGTGATTGACGAGAATGCGATGAAAGTATTCACCGCTGAAGGAAAAAAGCCGGGTCAGGGTTCCAACGGAGACATCCTTTTCCCGGGAAAGAAATATAAAAACTTCGAACTATCCGTTGATTTTAAAGCCGGTAAGGCTGGCAATTCGGGAATCTTCTATTATGTGCGCGAAGTCCCGGGTCAACCCATTTACTATGCAGCTCCGGAAGTTCAGGTATTGGACAATGCAGATGCTTCTGACAATAAGTTGGCTAATCATCTTGCAGGATCACTTTACGACCTGGTTGCCTGTGATCCAAAAACCGTACATCCTGCCGGGTCATGGAATACGGTGTTGATCAAAGTTAAAGATGGTAAGGCCACACATACCATGAACGGAGTTAAAGTTGTTGAATACACATTATGGACTCCCGAATGGGACGCCATGGTTGCAAAAAGTAAATTCAAAAGCTTCCCTGGTTGGACCGAAGGGATTGCCAAAGAGGGTTATATCGGTCTTCAGGATCACGGATACGCTATCTGGTTCCGTAATATCAAGATACGCGAGCTTTAATTAACCGGTGGACTGACTTTTCTGTTCTACCTCCTTCTGGCCGGGACCACACCCCAAATTCATAAGATTTTCGGGGTGTGGTCCCGGTATTTATTTGTGATATCCTATTGTTTATCAGAGTTTTCATCTCCTGATGATAATATTTAAAATAAATTAACAATTTAAAATGAATCTTTATCAGGAAAACCCTCGTATTAGAATTAAAAGTCACCGGATTTTAATTTGTCTCTTAATCTTTTGAAAACATGAATACCGAACAGGAGTACAAAATAATTATGTATCAGTCTGTCATTGATTTTTTGGGATCCTCTCTGGAACTGTTGACTCCACTTCCAAATTTTATGAACGTGTATCGCTCATTTATGGAGAGTGTTGAAGAAATTCAAAGAATCACTGAACAGCAATCGCTTAACGAACAGGAAGTAACAAAAGTGAAGCAAGAACTCCGGCAATCACTGCAAATGATTGCAGAAGAAATTGCGCAAAAACTTCATCTCCTCGCCCAATCTACAGATGATCAGCTTCTGTTAAGTGATTCCTGGTTCTCACAAACCGATCCGAATAAAATTTCCGATGTAAAATTAGTGGATAGGGCGATGATAATCTACGAGCTTGCCGAGCGTCATATTGCCGACCTTTACCACTTTGGTTTTTATGATGATCTGTTGTCTGAATTTAAAAAGACCATTGATACTTTTTACGCCTTAATGCCGGAGTCTGTGTTTATTACGGGTCATTCAAAGATTGCCGACCTGCAGCTTGCTGACCATTTCAGAAATGCAGATGAGGCAATCCAGTTTATCGATGCCTTAATCAATATCATTCATCTTCCCGAATCCCATTTCTACAGTTCCTATCTGAAGGCACGCAGAGTTTTTAAATCACCTGCACATCCTAAAGAATTAAAAAGGAAAGTGGTGACCCCAAAAAAAAGACACTCATTCAGGGAGGCCCCATTACATTAACACTCCTGCTTCTGATCTACATTGTTGCTTAAAACGGTTATTAAACCGTCACATTAAACTACATCCCTCTTTTGTAGTCCAACACGTATATCAGGTTTAAATCCGGAAAATATAAAATTCATTTTATGAAAAAGGTATGTTTGGCCCTTGTAATATTCATTGCATTATTCAATAACTTAATTGCCCAAAGCGATGTTTCAGGCTCCAGATTTAGAACCGGGGAAATCGTCATAGACGGGAATGATCAGGAATGGACAAAGCCCCTTAATTTTTATGATGACAAAACCGGGTTACTGTTCGCTATTTCCAATGACCAGTCTAATTTGTTTCTCATTTTTTCCTGTAATGATGAGATGAAAATGAGGAAGTTGATGAATGCGGGATGGAGTGTTGAACTCTCGTCAAAGGAAAAGCGTAAGAAATTTAAATCAGAAATTATTTTCCCGGGTATAAAGTTGGAAAGGGCAGGGGGGCATCCAACAGGCAGTTTGGCAAAAAAGGGGAAAGGGAATCCCTTTGTCAAGGAGTACACAGATAAAATAGCTGCAGTTGGAATGAAAGGATTTCAGTCAAAACGGAACGAATTGTTGTTAAACGACCGTAATGATATTCAGATTGCCATTGGGGCAGATAATCTTCAGTCTGTCGTATATGAATTTGCCATTCCCCTAAGTGAACTTTATGCCAAAAATCAGCTTCAGCTAAATGAGCTTATTGCATTGAATGTCAAAGTAAATGCGATGGAACGACCATCCTACGGTGGTAGTAATGGCGGCGGCAGATCCGGAATGCAGATGTCCGGAATGGGTGGCGGCAGACAAGGTGGCGGCAGATCAGGCATGGGTGGCGGCAGATCAGGAGGAGGAATGTCGCAGAACGGAGGTTACCCGGGTGGAAGCAAGGGAGCCGGAAGCAACCCTTTTGAACAAGTCTCATTTAAACAAAAATTCACCCTTAGTCATTAATTTCACCCGGATAATTATTGAATAATCACCTGATCACCTGATTGTCAGACAGTAAATTATTTTTATATGCACTTTTGCTGATCACCTGAACCCATACCCTGACCGATATGCAGTTTATTCCCGTTGCCGGTGTGCAATGATTGTGAATCCCTAATAATGAGTTTCGAATTAATACCCATTCTAAATAATAGGTAACAAATCAAAAGTCTTTCGACTTGTTTTGATTAAAGATTATTTAGTTGTATAATCGCGGCGATAAACCTGATTTATGGATGATCCCTGTTAGCAATATCCTCATCAGGATTAATATGCAGTATAATTTTAATTACTTATAACGAACAATTAAGAGCGATTATGGAGAATTTCGAACAATTGAAAACAGTAAAGTTTTATAGTGGTGATGTGACTCCGCTTGAGATGCACAAAGTACGTGTGGTTCAAAAACTGAACTTATTACCTATCGAAGACCGTAAAGATTCAATTTTTGGCGCAGGTTTTAATACCTTTCTACTTCAGAACAAAGATGTCTACCTTGATATGTTGACTGATTCCGGCACCAATGCAATGAGTGACAATCAGGTAGCAGCGATGAGTGTTGCTGATGATTCTTATGCCGGGTCATCGAGTTATACCAAACTTGAGAATGCCATCAAGGAGGTATTTAACCAGCAATACTTCCTCCCTGTCCATCAGGGACGTGCGGCAGAACATATTATCTCGAAGACTTTTGTGAAACCGGGTAAGGTAATTCCAATGAACTATCACTTTACCACCACCAAGGCTCATATTGAGATGATGGGTGGTATTGTTGAAGAGATCTATACTGAAGAAGCGTTAAAGATCAAAAGTGATTTCCCGTTTAAAGGGAATATGGATATTAATAAACTGAATAAAGTCATCCAGAAATGGGGCGCTGAAAATGTCGCATATATCCGTTTTGAAGCCGGAACCAATCTCATCGGTGGTCAGCCATTCTCAATGGCCAACCTGCGCGAGGTTTCAGCAATTGCAAAGGCACACAACATTAAATTGTTGATGGACACCAGTCTGATCAATGAAAACCTTTATTTTATCAAGGTCCGCGAAGAGGGTTATCAGAATATGCCGATCAGGGATATTTTACATGAGATGCTCAGCTATACCGACTTCTCTTATTTTTCCGGGCGTAAGGTGAGCTGTACACGTGGCGGAGGTATCTGTACCAATAACCACGATATTTACATGCAGATGCGCGACTGGGTGCCGCTTTACGAGGGATTCCTTACTTATGGTGGTATGAGCGTTCGTGAAATTGAAGCAATGGCTGTTGGACTGGTTGAGACCCTTGATTTTGATGTGATCAGTCATTCACCCACTTTTATCAAATACCTGGTTGATGCCCTTGATGCCAAAGGGATTCCGGTGATCACCCCGGCAGGTGGTTTGGGATGTCACCTCGATGCAGGCGCCTTTATATCGCATGTTCCTCAGAATCAATATCCTGCAGGAGCCTTAGCAGCTGCGTTATATGTTGCTTCCGGGATTCGTGGTATGGAACGTGGAACAATCTCAAGTGTGCGTGATGCCAATGGAGATGATGTTCTGGCCGATGTTGAATTACTCCGCCTGGCATTCCCGCGCAGGGTTTTCACATTGTCGCAAATCAAATATGCCGAAGATCGCATCCAGTGGCTGTACGATAACCGTCACCTGATTGGCGGTCTTGAATGGATTGAGGAACCTCCGGTTCTCCGCTTCTTTGTGGGTAAACTTAAACCGATCGGCGACTGGGTAGATAAACTGGTGGCAAAATTCCGTGCGGATTTTGGAGACAGCCTTTAGGTTTAATGTGCTAATATGCTAATTTGCTAATTTGCTAATATGCTAATGTGGTAATGTGCTAATGTGGTAATGTGCTAATTCGGCAATTCGACGATTTGATAATAAAATGATTTATGGCAATTGGAAATGAATTGTTATAAAGTCGAATTATCAAATTGTCGAATTGTTATTTTAATCAATAACGATGCAGATAGAAATACGAAAGGCTAATGAGTTTGACCATGATCCGATTGTCCGGTTTCAGGTGGCTATGGCTTGGGAAACTGAACGTTACAAACTTGATCACGATACCGTTCAGAAAGGGGTAACCGCCGTTTTGGGAAACAATAGTCTTGGAGCTTATTATGTGGCAGTTGTTGGAAATGAGGTTGTAGGCTCGCTTCTCACTACTTTTGAATGGAGTGATTGGCGTAACGGTACAGTGATTTGGATTCAGTCTGTTTATGTTGATTCATCCTACCGGAAACGGGGAATCTATGCCGCACTTTATACCCATATTAAAAACATGGTGGCAGCCGATCAGCAACTGAAAGGTATCCGGCTTTATGTCGATGAATCGAATAAAAAGGCGATGGAGGTTTATGCCCGCCTGGGGATGAACGGCGAACATTACAGGGTGTTTGAGTGGATGAAAGAGTGACTTGAACAATGAAAATTGTATAAATAAACCACATTAGTCACATTAGGTCACAATAGATAAATAATAGGGAAAATATAATGCACTATTTTAAATTCTGATTACCAATTTCTCTTTTTCGCTCTGTGAAACTCTGTGCCTGCTCTGTGCAACTCTGTGAATCAATTAAATAGTAAAAAATTCAGTTTTCGGTTTCCCATATTGGAAATTTCTGATTTATCGTATTCCAGGATAGAACTTAAACTGTTAATAAGTCTTTTTAATCATTTTGAAATGTTCTTCCCTGGCCCCATAGCTGATGGTCAGAATCAGAAAACCATTGGGTAAATCGGAGAGATTTTTCAAGGTAATATTTCCTGAAGGGGTATAAACGGATTGACGGAGGCAGACTCCCTTCATAGTATATATAGATATCACGCAGTGATCTGCGGAAACAGGAACTATATTCCGGATTGTGATATAATCGCTGAAAGGATTGGGAGATACGCTCCAGGAGGCCATCGCCGTATATCGTGTGACCGATGTATTCAATTTGAGTGATTGGTCGGCTTTTCCGAAATCGGGGATTCCATAACCTAACAATGTATCAGGCTTACTGTAAAGGCTTCCGCTCTGTTCAATGGCGTTCTTCAACTGAGCGACTGTTGCAGCCGGATTGGACTGCAGCAGGCAGGCGCCCATCCCGGCCAGAACCGGTGAAGAAAAGGAGGTTCCGCTCGAATAACCCGGAACCCCGGTGCTGGTAATGAGATAAGTAGAAGAACCGGTTGCTGCCACATTGGGTTTGACAGCCCCTCCGAAAGCCGGACCAACAGAACTGAATGAAGCGCGAATCCCATTTTTATCGACAGCTGCAACGGCAATTACATTTACGCCGTCTGATGGGGCCGTGATGTATCTCCATGGATTATACCCCTCATTGCCTGCACTGACAAAAACCAGTATCCCTTTCTGAAAAGCCATGTTGGCTCCCTGTGTTATCCTGGTTGATTGGCCATTCATTTCAGAATATTTATGATTCATTTTTGGATCATCAAATTCAGAGTAACCTAATGAAGAGTTGATGATATCGACCCCCACGCTATCGGCTAATTCGGCAGCTGCCACCCAATTATCCTCCTCAATCAGGTATTCGGTGGCATCTTCCTCGGAGCGAATGAGGTAATAGGAGGCATCGGGAGCGGTACCGGTCAGGGTAAGTGGCTGATTGCCACCCATACATGAAAGGACACTCATCCCATGGGTATGCTGCTGATAAATGTCTGAACCCGGATCAACAAAATCGCGGGTCCCCAGGATTCGTCCCGATTTACGGAGTGAATCGAACGCAGCAATCTGGTTTACATGCCAGAATCCGGCATCAAGCAGGGCAATCTGAACCCCTTTCCCCCGAAATCCCTTGTCATGCAGGTACTGACCATTTAATTGGGTCAGCTGGCTGATGGCAACTCCGTAGTTTGCCGGATTAATTTCAGCCTGCAGTTGATCTTCATTGAATTTCAGACGGGTTGACTTTTGCGGTAAAGGGGGTTTTGTAAGCTGGACCCCGGTTACAAACGGAAGTGCGGCAATTTTTTTTATCAACATTGTATCAGCAGTTCTGACCGTTACTCCGTTCAGCCATTTGGAGGTATGAACCAATTCCACTCCCCTGTTTTTAAGGGTGTCGAGGTAAACAGACGAAACCGGCAAATCGGTTTGGTCAATCGGAATATTTTGCCGGATCCTGCGATTGAGAGCCCTTTGGGATAAGAATGCCTCCGGATGATTGATCTGAAAAAGTGTTCCGTTTTTGTCTTTTAGCTTTATCCAATAATAACCTTTAGTGAAAGTCTGGGCACGGGATACCACCCAAAACATCATAAAGATCACGATTAGTAGAAGCCTGGTCCGCATAAGAATGATGCTGAATTGTTGTTGTATTTCTGTGATTTTCCGAAATCAATAAGTCAATACGTAGATTGGCTGTCCAAAGGTAATAATTGATTAAAGATTTTGGTGATATAAATTTGGTTTATTAGTGATAGTCCGGGTACAGCTTTGAGTTGACATTAACAAGCCGGGCCCGGACTTCCAGCAGAAATAAGGTGAATAAGGTTATGGAGAGGGTTGCATTGGGCCCCGACTAATAAGGTTTAAAAATTTAAGAATAAGGTTATTAAAATGATTTCCAGTGAATTACCGGATCATTCAATTGCCTCATTTTCAAATTTTCAAATTATTTAATTTTCAAATCATCTTCCAATCTCTTCCTTCAGGTATTTGGCAGTATAAGATTGTTCACGGCTGATAATCTGTTCGGGCGAACCGCTGCACAGCAGTCGGCCACCATCTTTTCCCCCCTCGGGACCAATGTCAATGATATGATCGGCGACCTTGATCACCTCCATATTATGTTCAATCACAATCACGGTATTTCCCTTGTCAACCAATTTGTTGAGTACTTCGAGCAATACCCTGATATCCTCAAAGTGGAGCCCGGTAGTTGGTTCATCGAGGATATAAAGGGTCATCCCCGTATCGCGTTTGCTCAATTCGGTGGCCAGTTTTACCCGCTGTGACTCCCCTCCGGACAAGGTGGTGGATGACTGCCCTAGTGTGATGTAACCCAATCCTACCTCCTGTAAGGTGCGCAACCGGTGGACAATGGCAGGAATACTCTCAAAGAATTCAACCCCCTGATTGATGGTCATATCCAGCACATCGCTGATCGATTTTCCTTTAAAGCGCACCTCAAGCGTCTCGCGGTTGTACCTTTTCCCGTTGCACTTATCGCAGTGGACATAGACGTCCGGCAGAAAATTCATCTCGATCACCTTCATCCCGGCCCCTTCGCACTCTTCGCACCGACCCCCTCTTACGTTAAAAGAGAAGCGCCCCGGTTTGTAACCCCTGATCTTCGCCTCGGGTAGCAGG
>JAHEYS010000451.1 GCA_023251475.1 Prolixibacteraceae bacterium | reverse complement strand
TTTTCAAATCCCCGAATTTTCAAATCATCTAATTGCCTGCATTTATTTCCTAATTTTGACCAATGGAATACGGAGAGCAGAAGATATTTGTCTGGTGTGATTTTTTGGAGGGGATGGAGGATGCCATACTACATGGATTGGTTATTGCCACTGTACTTGAGAAAGAGCTTTGCCTGTTTCACCATCTCGACCGAAAAATCCATGAAGAGATCGGGATCGCTGAAGCGCGGCTAAGAGGTGCAGCTTCAAAATTAATTCCCCTTGTCACAAATATTCGGATCCGGTATCTTGTTAGAGATGAGAAAATTACAAATAGTCTGACTGACATGGCGGAGGTATTTGAATGCCTGGTCCTGGTGGCACATAAGAAATCGGTCCGACAGCTTTTACCCGTGTTACAGTATTCGGCATTTCCGTTTCTTTTCATCTCTGAAAAGGAGAATTTGGATAAATCATATAAGCATATCGTTGTTCCGGTTGGCTATATGAAGAAAAGTAAAGATCTTGCCTTGTGGGCCAGTTACCTTGGGCGGCATAACGGCGCGATAATCGATATTTTCCTTGCTGATGAGGGGTGGAGCGAAGATCAGAAGCGGGTTCAAAGCAATCTCTTCTCCATATCGCGACTTTACAAAAAATTTGTTTTTCCGTTCCAGGTTATTGAAAGTCATACCGCGACATGGAAACTTCAAAAATCTGCCCTTCATCATGCATTGAGCCTAAAATCGGCAATGATTATTATTGCGGTAAGTTACGATACGACCTTCCTTGATCGGTGGCTCGGACTGACAGAAGATAATCTGATTCAGAAATCGGAGGAGTTATCGGTCATGTGTGTGAACGCTCAGCGCGATTTCTATACCTTTTGCAGTTAACCCTGTTATAGCGATATATTAATCTATCTGTATGCTTTTAATCAATTGAAAAATAGTATTTTATATGCCATTTTATCAAATTTATACTGAATATAAATAAAGGATTAAGACAAAAAAAACGGGTGAAACGGAATGACGAATTGTTAAAAATGATACATTTGCCGCTTCATTTCCAAAATACACCGGTCTGTTAAAATTACAGACTACTTAAGAATTGATTAAAAAATAAAATATGGAAAGCAGCGCACTTTTGGTCTTTTTTCTGGCAGCAGTTTCACTTGTGGGATTGGCTATGCTTTTTTCCAGTTATGTCCCTCCGAGTTCAAGCAATGATGTGAAATTTGAACCTTATGAATGTGGTATTGAAACGATAGGTGATGCCTGGCTTCAGTACACCGTGGGTTATTATTTGTTTGCAATTCTGTTTCTCATTTTTGATGTGGAGACCATTTTTCTTTTTCCATGGGCAGTTGTAATGAGAAATGCCGGTATGACCGGATTTATTGAGATCCTGATCTTCTTCGCGATTTTGGGATTAGGTCTTTTGTACGGTTGGAAAAAACATGCGTTAAGATGGGAATAAATAAGAAGAGCGATTTCGGGAAGAACGATTACCCCATTATCGCTGAATACGAGGGTGGTAGTATTATTCTGGCTCAGTTGGATGCACTGGTTAACTGGTCCCGTGCCAATTCACTCTGGCCGTTGACGTTTGGTACGCGGTGTTGTGCCATTGAATTTATGGCAGCCGGAGCTTCGCGGCACGATTTCGCCCGGTTTGGAGCAGAGGTCGCAAGGCCCTCACCACGCCAGGCTGACCTGATCGTTATCTCTGGTACCATTAATTACAAAATGGCTCCGGTACTCAAGCGGTTGTATGATCAGATGCCAGAGCCTAAGTATGTGATGGCCATGGGCGCGTGTGCGGTTTCGGGTGGTCCGTTCTATTATAACTCTTATGCCATTGTAAAAGGGGCTGATCATGTGATTCCTGTGGATGTTTATATTCCGGGATGTCCCCCAAGACCTGAAGCATTCCTTTTCGGTCTGATGCAGTTGCAGAAAAAGATTAAGAGTACTAAAAACTTTGGGAAGGTCAGATATTCCGAAGCCAAGCCAATAATATCTGATAAATCGCCCCTTAAATAATCGATCAAATGACTAACGAGGAATTACAATCATACCTCACCGGGAGGTTTCCAGAGGCTGAGATCAAACAGGGAGTTCAATATGTGGAGATGACTGTAACAGATGTTACACTTCATGAAACTGCAGTTCAGCTGAAAGCATCCGATGAGATCTCCTTCGACTATGTTTTCTGCCTTACAGGGGTAGATTACGCGGAGAATATGGGGATTATCTACCATTTGGAATCGATTAAGCACCGTCACACCATGGTGCTTAAAGTGAGAACCGCTGACCGGGAAAATCCGGCAATCGATACGGTCAGTGATGTTTGGGTGACCGCAAAATATCATGAGCGCGAGGCTTATGATCTGCTTGGAATTCATTTCAACAATCATACCGATTTACGCCGCCTCTTTCTGGAGGATGGCTGGGGATTCCCCCTTCGAAAAGATTACGTGGACGAAATAAGAATAGTAGAACGATAGAATTATGTCCGAAATAAAAGAGGTCATTATAAATAGCGACAGGCTGGCTACCGATGAATATCTGGTAAACATGGGCCCGCAACACCCTTCCACGCATGGGGTGTTACGTTTGTTGGTCAGACTTGAGGGTGAGAAGGTTCTTAATGTTCAGCCACATACAGGCTATATCCATAGTGGGATTGAGAAGATGTGCGAAGCGATCACCTATCCGCAGATCATCCACCTTACCGACCGGATGGATTACCTTTCGGCTCACATGAATAATGAAGCTGTTGCACTTTGCGTTGAAAACGCACTTCAGGTTGAAGTTCCCGACAGGGTTAAATATATTCGGACCATTATGGACGAATTAGCCCGTCTGGCTTCACATCAGTTATGGTGGTGTGTGTTTGGAATGGATTTGGGTGCGCTTACCACCTTCTTCTATGGTCTTCGCGACCGTGAGAAGATTCTCGACATCTTCGAAGAGACCTGTGGCGCCCGAATGACGGTGAGCTACAATACCCCTGGCGGTTTAATGTTCGATATCCATCCTAATTTTCAGAAGAGGGTTAAAGATTTTATTAAATATTTCAGGACAAAACTCCCTGAATACGATAAGCTGCTCTCAGGTAATGTTATTTTAAGGGAGCGGACCGAAGGAATAGGGTATCTGACGCATGAAGATGCGATTGCATATGGGGTAACCGGACCATCCGGGAGAGCTTCAGGTTTTTCGTGTGATATTCGTAAACATCAGCCTTACAGCGCTTATCCATTTGTGAAATTTAATGAGATTTTGGATCACCGTTGCGATACACTGGCCCGTTATGAAGTTCGTATCCTGGAAATGTATGAATCGCTGTCAATTATCGAACAGTTGATTGACAATATCCCGGAAGGAGATTACGCCGTTAAAATGAAGGGAGTATTAAAACTTCCGGAAGGTGAATTCTATCAACGGGTTGAAAGTGCAAGAGGCGAATTTGGGGTATTTATTGTCAGTGACGGAAAGAAAAATCCCTACCGGGTTAAATTCCGCTCTCCTGGATTTTCAAATATGTTTGCATTGAACAAGATGGCAAAAGGTCATAAAATTGCTGACCTTGTGGCTATTATGTCGACGCTTGACCTCATCATTCCTGACATTGACCGTTAATAACATTGAAGATTAACACTGACGCTTAAGATATTTTCAATATGGCTTTTAATATTTACGACTTTACATCCTTGACCCACAATATTCATGAGGGTTTAGCTCAAAGTTTCGCCCCCTGGCTCGCCACAACCATCGAATGGGTAATCGTAGGGGTTGCATACCTTTTATTTGTTGCGCTCTTTGGATTATTCCTGGTTTATGCCGAGCGGAAGGTTTGTGCCGCATTCCAACAACGACTGGGTCCGATGAGGGTTGGGAAATGGGGATTGCTTCAAACCATTGCCGACTTTATCAAATTGTTGATGAAAGAACTTATCATGCCGCGCAAGGCCGATTGGTTCCTTTATAACTTAGCCCCTTTTATCGTTATTATTGCCTCGTTCCTGGCCATTGCGGCGCTACCCTTTGCACCAGGTCTCCAGTCAATGGATTTTGATATTGGTGTCTTTTACCTGACAGCCGTATCTTCGGTTGGGGTAATCGGGATACTTCTGGCAGGGTGGTCGAGTAACAACAAATATTCGCTTATTGGCGCCATGCGAAGCGGCGCACAAATTTTAAGTTACGAACTTTCTGTTTCCCTTTCACTGCTGACAATGGTTGTTTTTGCCGGTACAATGCAGTTCTCTGCCATTGTAGAGGGACAGCGCGATGCATGGTTTATCTTTTCGGGTCATATCCCGGCAATCATTGCTTTCGTTATCTTCCTTATTGCAGGAACCGCCGAAACCAACCGCGGACCCTTCGACCTTGCTGAAGCAGAATCAGAACTGGTGGCCGGTTTCCATACCGAATATTCGGGTATTAAATTTGCGATGTTCTT
>JAHEYS010000450.1 GCA_023251475.1 Prolixibacteraceae bacterium | reverse complement strand
CGTTCATGGCTGCACCATTCACGACAATGTATTAATCGGTATGAATGCTGTAATACTGGATGATGCTGTAATTCACAGCAATTCAATCGTAGCAGCGGGGGCTGTGGTGACAAAGGGTACAGTAATTGAATCGGGTTCAGTTTATGGTGGCTCCCCGGCAAAAAAAATAAAAGATATGAGTCCTGAGCTACTGGAAGGTGAAATTAACCGCATCGCCAACAATTACCACAAATATTCGGGTTGGTACCTGGAATAAATGAATTAACAGCAAATAGCCGGTTGCCTGACCTCAGTCATACAGATTGTGATCCGGCAGTTCAAAATTTATCCTTTTACTCTTCATTTAGCGGTCTTAGAATCAGAAAATAGTCCTATTATTGCATTTCAATTTTTTAAATAATTTATGAAACCAACTTTAGTAATACTTGCGGCTGGTATGGGCAGTCGATATGGCGGTCTCAAACAATTGGATGAAGTGGGGCCCAACGGAGAAGCAATCATCGATTATTCCCTATATGACGCAATCAGAGCCGGATTTGGCAAAGTGGTTTTTGTGATCCGTACCGATTTTGCAGAGGAATTCCAGGCCAGATTTGAACCTAACCTAAAAGATCGGATTGAGGTTGGATATGTTTACCAGTCGCTTGATAAAATACCTGCAGGATCTGTTCTTAATCCCGAAAGGGAGAAGCCCTGGGGAACAGCCCATGCCACTTTAATGGCAGAGACAGTAGTGAATGAGCCTCTGGCGGTGATCAATGCAGACGATTTTTACGGAAGCAGGGCCTATCAGGTGATGGCAGATTTCCTCGCCACTTCTGCCGATGAAAATGAGTATTCCATGGTCGGGTACAATGTTGCCAATACGCTCTCAGAATTTGGAACTGTCTCACGCGGAGTTTGCAATACAGACAAGAACGGGAACCTCACCACCGTTGTGGAACGGACAAAAATTAAAAGGGATGAGGATGGTATTTTCTATTATGAAGAGGATGAACGGTTCAGACTGGATGAAGAGACCCCTGTTTCAATGAATTTCTGGGGCCTGAAACCAAATGTGTTTAAATTTCTCAACGAAGGGTTTAAGGAGTTCCTCGAACAGCATGGAAATGAGTTGAGATCTGAATACTTCATTCCACTTTTAATCAATGACAATATCATAAAAGGGACCATTCGCACAAAAGTGTTGCAATGCGACTCCCCCTGGTTTGGCGTCACCTACCGGGAAGATAAACCATTTGTTCAACAACGGATTAAAGAGCTGATTGAATCGGGCGCGTATCCGGAAAAATTATGGGAATAATCAAATGAAGGAAGGATTGTGCTAATTGCATTTATCCGTCAACTGGCGAATCAAAGGTAAATTTAAACCATTTGAATAAAATTATTAACCATTGAAGCCAAAAAAGTTGAAGATTGAAATATTAAAACACTTTAAATATGAGCACCTCATCATTTTCAGAATTAGTCTCCAGGTTTGACATAGACTTAAATATCAATGAAATAGCCCTTTTTGGTACGGGTCATATCAATGATACTTATCTGGTAAGGACCCTACCGGCCGAAGCGCCCGATTATATGCTTCAGCGCAAAAACCATAAGATTTTCAAGGATGTGCCGGGTATGATGAACAATATTGTAATCACAACCAACCATATACGGCATCAACTTATAAAGGAAGGTGAAACTGAGGTAGATCGTAAAGTGATGACCTATATTGCCGCAAAAAACGGAGAAATGTTTGTGAACGATGATCAGGGTAACTTCTGGACACTTTTTCTGTTTATTGCCGACTGTAAGGTTGTAGAGAACATCGGGGAACCTGAACAGGCATTCCGTGCTGCCAGCGCTTTTGGACACTTTCAAAAACAACTTGCCGATCTGCCAGGGAATGCACTTATCGAAACAATTCCTAACTTCCATAACGGGATATCCCGGTTAAACGATTTTCATGCCTCAATTTCAAATGACGCTGCTGGACGAGTCGCAGACAATCAAATAATAATCAATAAAATACTAGGAAGATCCACTGCCATGACGGCTTTGCAGCGAGGTCTCGATGACAAATCGCTTCCTTTGAGGATTACCCATAATGATACAAAAATCAATAACATCCTTTTCGATCAGGATAATAACACCCTTTGTATCATTGATCTTGACACTGTAATGCCGGGCTCTGCCTTGTACGATTTTGGGGATGCCATCCGTACGTTGGGAAATACTGCCCCTGAAGATGAACCTGACCTTGCGAAAATAGCCTTCAACAAACCCATCTTTGAAGCTTTTACACAGGGTTACCTGTCGGAGGCAAAAACATTTCTTACTCCAATAGAGATCAATAATCTCGCTTTTTCCTGCCGCTACATGGCCTGGGAACAGGCGATGAGGTTTTTTACCGATTACCTGAATGGCGACACCTATTATAAAACAGAGTATCCGGGCCATAACCTAGTACGAACAAAAGCTCAGGTAAGGTATCTTGAAGTGCTGGAAGAGAGCAATGCGGTAATGGAGGCGATTGTCAATGAGAGCCAGGCCTTGTAAATCATGCTGCTTTTCCGACGCGCCTGCTTCAAACTTTCCTTAACCATTCCCCTCCGGAGAACGATGTGGGAACTATTAATTCAAAATTAAAGGGGGAAACGCAAAAATCAAAATGCAAAGTGATAATTTTTCACTTTGCATTTTGATTTTTTAATTATCTTTATTGTGAATTGTTGGTATTATAAACGCTAATAAGACAGATTATGAAGACAACTATTTCCGTTCTGATGATGCTTTTAACCGGCCTGACCGGTTTTTCACAGAATAAATCTGCAAAAACCTTCGAAAAAGATACCTTTGAAACATCAAAAGGTCATTTAACAATCACTTTTATTGGTCATGGAACACTGATGCTCGAAGCCGGTGGTCAGGTTATTCATATTGATCCGGTTTCGCGGGAAGCCGATTATTCGCTTCTGCCAAAAGCAAACCTGATCCTCATTACCCATGAACATGGCGATCATCTTGATAAGAAAGCCATCGCCATGATCACTAAGCCTGAAACCAAAACAGTGGTCAGCCAAAGTTGCAGGGGAATAGTTGACAATGCAGATGTTATGTTTAACGGTGATAAAAGAACTTTTGGAGACTGGAACATCGAAGCTGTTCCAGCATATAACATCGTAAACAAAAGGTCCGATGGGCTGGCCTATCACCCGAAAGGGAACGGTAACGGTTATGTGATCACCTATGGCGGGAAAAGAATTTATGTTGCCGGAGATACTGAAAATATACCAGAAATGGCAAATCTGAGAAATATCGATATTGCCTTTCTCCCGATGAACCTCCCCTACACCATGACTCCTGAAATGGTCGCCACCGCAGCAAAAAGTTTTATGCCCGCAATGCTGTACCCCTATCATTACGGGGATACCAATCCTCAGCTATTGACTGAAATGCTGAAAGATACACCAATCAAAGTGGCTATCAGGAAGATGAAATAGACCAATCAGGAGTGGAATTAACGGGGTGCGGCAACCATTTTATGCAGGTAACCGGATAATCCCATTTGTTTTATAATCAGGCTAAACGTTGGTTCACCCCGGAGGTTTTTAAAATCGGCATCATTTAATATCTTTGGAAGATCGGGTAACCGTTTTTGAAGCGCTTTTCCCAGCCACTCCAACGCCACCTGATTTCTCCCGGCAAGGGCATTTAACCTCGCCAAAGTCACAAATTCCGGATCTTTTTCTTCAAGTTCAAGGTCAATAATTAAACACAATAACTCTTGAATATCAGCCTTTTTATCTATATCCGGGGTAAGACCATTCGCTTTTATTTTCGGGAAATTTTCAGCCACTATTTTTAAAAGCCGATCAGTAGCCATTAACTTCTCCCCGGTACGGAAATAAATTCCAAAGTACCTCCAGTTTGTCAGGCTTGAATCCGCATCAAGTTCATCAAGTTTCCGGCAATCGGACAATGCTTCGCTAAATTTACCTTCATTATAGTAATAAAGGGCGCTTAACAGATATAAAGATGAGGAGAATGGATCAAGTTTAATTGCAAAATTAATTTGTGCGCGAGCTTCATTGTTTTTACCAATCATATCCAGGAATTCGGAATAGTACTGATGAACACTAACATAAGCCGGATTCAATTCAATAGCCCGGATAAATTCCTGTTCCCCTTTCCCCCAATCCCAGTCACACCAGCACATTACAGCTCCAAGGGTCGCATGTGCCGGTGCAAGGTTATGATCCTGTTCCAGGGCTCTGATGGCAAATTCCCTGGCCTTGCAGTAACATGCTCTCCTGGAAGACCACCCCCACCAGGCTTGCATAAAATATGCATCAGCCAATCCGGCATAGGGCAGCGCATATTTTGAATCTGTGGCTATAGCCATTTGATAATATTCAATACTCTTTTTAACCCCCTCCTGTGTCATCCTGTTCCAGAAAAAACGGCCTTTCAAA
>JAHEYS010000449.1 GCA_023251475.1 Prolixibacteraceae bacterium | reverse complement strand
GATTTGGAAACCTGGGAGCACACCCCCTTTAATCCGATCATGGAAGCAACAAAGGGGGAGGGAATCAATAATTCCGACTTTGATATTTTGGAATATGAGGGGAGAACCTATCTCTATTATGGCGATGGAGACCAGGCTACCTGGGGGAATATCTGTGTTGCAATGTACGATGGTCAAATGAAACAATTCTTTGAAAGCTATTTTCCGGAAGGTGGAAATTTCACTAAATTTAGCGCTAAAAGATAATTTTATACGCATGAAAACCAGACTAAAGTTAATTATTGCAAAATACGTCGTCCTGTTAATGCTCATCAATCATTACGGATCGATCTATGCCCAGGGAATTGCCTATCCGCTTACACCTCAAACGCATGTTGGGTTTGAAAAATTAAAAGCTGGTTTTAAAACGGTTCCTGATGAATATAAAATACGCAACTTCTGGTTTTGGCTGAAAGGTGTTGCGACAAAACAGTCAATCACCCAGGATCTTGAAGCAATGAAAGAGAAGGGATACGGGGGAACCCTTATCGGCGATAACGGGGCTCCGATTGGTCCCACCGGCCCTACTTTTATGAGCCCGGAGTGGCTGGAATTATTTGCCCATGCAGTAAAAGAGGCCGATCGCCTGGGAATCGAATTAAGTATAAATATTCAGAGTGGATTCGGCGATCCCGGAAATCCGAATATCCAACCTGATAACGGGATGAAGAAGATTGTCTTCAGCGAAATCAAGGTAACCGGCCCCAAAAAAATGATTGAAAAACTGCCTCTCCCACCATCTCAGATCTATTATAAAGATATCGCGGTGCAGGCATTTAAAGTTTCTTCTCAAACCAATGAAATCAACCCCGGAATCAAAAACTGGGCAATCAAATCAATGAACAAATCGGTTCCATGGAATAAAGAAGAAGATAAATTTGACATGAGTCTTTATTATAGTGATTCCCGGGACAATACGCATGACGCAATAATTGATCCGGATCAGATAGTTGATCTTTCCGGCCGTTTTTCAGAAGGTACAGTAACCTGGGATGTCCCTCCCGGAGCGTGGAAAATCATACGGTATGGGATGTCCGCCACCGGGAAAAAGAATGATTATGCCAGTCCCGGATATTTGGGCGGGCTCTGTTATGACCAGATCAACAAACATGGTATTGAGGCACACTGGAACGATGTTGCCAAACCACTCCTTGAAATTGCCAGAAAAAACGGGAACAGCCTCAAATTTGTCCATACCGACAGTTGGGAAATGGGGATGACCAACTGGACTCATGATTTCATGGATGAGTTTCAAAAACGGAGAGGCTACAGCATAACACCTTATCTTCCGGTTTTGACAGATAAGATGGTCGGTTCTGCGGAGCTGTCGGATCGTTTTCTGGAGGATTTCCGACTGACCATCGGAGAGCTGGTCGCCGATCAGAATTATGCGGTCCTGCGCGACCTGGCTCATGAAAACGGTGTCCTTTTGCATTCCGAATCAGGAGGTCCCCACGCTGCTCCAATCGATGGATTGCAAACACTTGGGCGAAACGATATCCCAATGGGAGAGTTTTGGGACAGGGCCAGTACCCACAGGGCTACTGATGGTCAGCGACTGGCAGTAAAACAGGGTTCGAGTAGTGCCCATATTTACGGAAAACGGTTTTTCGCAGCAGAGGGACCAACCTCCATAGGACCCGCCTGGGAACGGAGCCCGCGCGATCTTAAAAGCAATATTGACAGGGTCTTTTGCACCGGTGTCAACCGTATTTTCTGGCATACCTACTCCTCTTCCCCCGAAGAATACGGTCTCCCGGGAGTTGAATATTTTGCCGGGACTCACCTCAACAGAAACGTAACCTGGTGGGACCAGTCTGATGCATTTATTAATTACCTCAACCGCTCCCAGGGATTACTTTCGCAGGGATTATACCGCGCTGATATCTTAAATTATTATGGTACAGGGGTTCCCAGGTATGTTTTTTTGGATAGTGATGTCAAAAATGTTCCCCCCGGATATGCCTGGGATATGTGCAACAGTGAAGTACTTTTAACAAGGGCAAGTGTTAAAAACGGCCGGATTTACCTGCCTGATGGTATGAACTATCGGTTACTGGCATTGACCGATCAGAAAAACATGGCTCTTCCTGTTCTTAAAAAAATAGAACAAATGGTGAAAGAGGGTATAATCCTTGTTGGACCTCCTCCTGAAAGGGCTTCAGGACTTAGCGGATACCCTGAATCGGATCAGGAGCTGAACGCTGTTGTGAAAAGAGTTTGGGGAGCCATCGATCAGAAAATCATTTTCTCCAATAATTATGGCAAAGGGAGAGTTTACAGCGGGAAAACAATTGCTGAAGTTTTGAAAACAGAAAAGATAACTCCTGATTTTTCTTATTCACCATGCGAAGATATCGGAATGGATTATATCCACCGGTCGGCTGACAATATTGACATCTATTTTGTGACCAATAAACGGGCAAGAAAAGGGATAGATGATTTCCTTTACCACTATCTTCCTGACCTCCCCGACCGGTTTATTCAGACAACCTGCTCATTCAGGGTTAATGGAGAAAAAAAGATTGAAAGGTGGGATCCTGTCACCGGGGTAATGACCCCCGTCGTAGTATATAAACATGTGAACAACCGGTACGATATTCCGGTTACCCTTCCTCCTGAAGGTTCCGCCTTTTTTATTTTCAGGAGGTCGCCTGAAAAAGTTCATCTTGTTGAGATAAAAAAAGATGGAAGCGATATAACTTCGGGAAACAGCCCTTTGGTGGATGGATCTTCCGGGCTTTTTGTACAGGATAGTAATGCTGAAATCACACAAACAGGCAATTATCAATTCAAGTGGAGTGACGGGACAAAGTCAGCGGTGGAGGCAAAACAAATTCCGGCTGAACAGGTGTTGGATGGTCGCTGGAGCGTTCTTTTTATGGAAAGGCCAACTTTAGGAGACCCTGTTGAAGTAGCGATGGATTCGCTGAAATCGTGGACCGATTTTTCTCAACGAACGATCAGATATTTTTCAGGGACAGCCCGGTATACCAAAACTTTCGACCTTTCGGGAACACCCTGGATAAAGGGGCGTGTCTATCTTGATCTGGGGAATGTTCAGGAGATGGCCATCATCAGGCTAAATGGGAAAGAGGTCTCAAAATGCTGGATCTCCCCCTATCGTGCAGACCTATCTGAGTATCTGAAAACCGGTGAAAACTTACTTGAAATAGACGTGACAAATCTCTGGGTAAACCGGTTGATCGGCGATGGAAAACTACCCAAAGGGGAACGTCGCACACAAACCAACATCGTAAAGTTTGATGCCCCTGACGCTGACCAGTATCTCAGAGTCGCAGGACTTTTGGGTCCGGTCAAACTGCAATTTTCACAAATACACCAGTTAATATCCAAAAAGTGATTGTTTTAGTGAACTGACGAAATATTCCGGGGAAAAAGTATCGGCCAGCTTCGATTAGCCATTGATAATGATAGCTATCCCGCTGAAAAAGTTCATTTAATCTCTTTGTATATTTAACTTTTTATACCAACGCTGGTAATCAGACAGTTTAAATGGCGCCTTTCCTGCCAGGTAATGATTTGTATATTTTTGATCACCAATCGTATATTCAATCAGCCACATCTCCTGCCGGGAAGTTTCGGGAATATTCCCAATGAGGGTTTTACCATTGACAGGGAGTTCAAACGACTCTGAAAAAAGTGTCTTTCCGGTATCTGCATCTCTTACTGTTACCTGACCTGACTTTACATAGCGCGTATCATTTACTGCCACAACGGGATGATTCCCATCTTTGGAGTCGCCGATCATCACACAACTATTGTACTGTACCTGCCGGATATAGTAATAAGCCAGTTTTTTACTGTTGTAATAATCCACCACCGCATCCGAAATAATCGGCCATCCATCCCTCAGGTTCCACCAGATGATCCCCGTCTTCCTGAATTTTTCCATCCGCCATAGCTCAACAAAGAATTTCATCGCTTCGGCCTGCACCACCTGTGAGGCAAAAATAAACTGATCCAGATTCTTTAAAGTATCGCCGAACAAGGCATAAACCTGCCTGATCATCAAATTATTCCGGTCGATCGTTAAGGTCGAATTCGGATGACAACGAACCGCCTTGGTCTGCCATTGGTCATTCCACTCACCTGACTTTGTCCAGGGATAAACATATTCGGGATCAAACATCCGCTCCAGCGAGCTGCGGTTAGGGCATCCGTGATATCCGATCTCGGCTACAAAATGGGCATTTACATCGGTATAAAATGGAGTTTTATAGTATCCCCTCGGTCCCCAGAGATGCACTTGTGGCATTAAACCGATATTATTCCCTTGTTTAAACAGTTCCTCACTGCAATAGGGGGAACTTGGCAAATAAGTTCTTATCGGATCATATTCCCAAACGACCCGGGGCAAAACTTCCCTGCTGATCATGTCCATACCCGGATTGATCGGTTTCGA
>JAHEYS010000169.1 GCA_023251475.1 Prolixibacteraceae bacterium | reverse complement strand
GCTCAGTGTAATCCCGCTGATGGTAACATTACCCGTATTGGTAACCGTGATGCTGTAATCCAGCATATCGCCCACCAATGAATAACCGGTACTGGTGGTACTCTTGACAGTGTGAAGCTGTGGAAGTTGTGTGAGAATCTGAATATCGTCATCAGTACCCGTCACTGTCCCACCTAAAGATTTTGTGCCGGTTACTGTGGCAATATTAGAAAAGCTACCGGCATCAATGTCGGACTGTTTAAGCGTGTAGGTGGCCGTAAAAGTTGAATTGTCCAGCATTGCCGGGTCTAAGGTGACGGCACTTCCATTTACGTTTACCTTAGCATCCGTTACAAGAACACTGGTAAGAGTTATGTTCCCAGTATTGGCAACCTTGAAGTCATAACTGATCTGGTCACCGGCATTGACAACATCATTGGGAGCAACAACACTCATATTCAGCGCACCGGTCTTGGACAAACTGATTGAAGGGGCATAAACAATGACATCAATTGAACATTGTGCAATATTATCTGATCCATCAGTAGCAGTCCAGACTACATGGGTTGTACCTAACGGGAAAATATAACCTTCAAGGGTAGAAAGCCCGTTCAAATTATTTATTGCAGATATTGCAGGACAATTATCAGTTAAACCGATATAATTAAATTCATTGCCTATGGTTGTGTAGGATGTTAAACCTCCTGCGATTGTCCTGTATTGCGGTGAAGAGAGGCAGGTTATTTCGGGTGGTTCATTATCTTTTACGGTAATTTTAAAACTACAGGTGGCATTCGGATTGCAGAGATTACCTGCAATAATTTTTACATTGGTAATTCCTTTATTAAAAGTGGAGCCGCTACCTGTGCCACTTCCGGTACCAGTAGTTACGCCTGTGAACTCATATGTTAATTCAGGGGATGGCATACCGGTAACGGTTATATTGTAATTCACAACTGCAGAACATGTTCCAATCGTTGTATTTGTTAAAATATCACCTGGACATACCGTAAAAACGGGAGCAGTATTCACCGTAATTGTAGCAAAGGGCCCTGTAAATCCACCATTGCGAATGCACGTATTATAATCTGTTACCGATACAAGTGTATAAATGGTTGTAGACGTAACGGGATTTGTAAAAACATCAAATGGAGTTCCACTTACTACACCAGTTTTTGTCCTGTCGGCCACACCATCATTATAAACTATAGTCCAGGGACCGACCCCTTCGCTGGCATTCCATGTCAATTGTCCGGCGCCAGATCCGCAAAACGGACCATTGGCAGTCAGGCTGCCCTGGGGAACCAAATTTACTTTTACTGAAATATCATAAACCACGCTAAGACATCCAGTTATGCTATTCTTTACCGTTAACTTTGCGTTATAAGTACCTGATTCAGAACCAGCGGGAACTGTCAGTACAATATTTTCTGAAGGTAAGGTTGATAAGGCTGCATCAACAAATCCCTGCCCCTCTGCAGTCGCATCGTATTCAATGGCATATAGATCAGGGCTTCCAGAGGTAGCACTGTAGGAGAGAATTGCTGTTGTAGTCCCTCTGCAGACAGCCGGATTGTCGCCAAGTGTGATCGTTGGTAAACCATTTACCACAACCGTTGAAATGAAATTATTAGTACATCCATTTGCATCAGTGACACGAAGGCTGTAATCGCCAGCCATTCCTAATGTCGCATATGAAGCGACTTCAGGATTTTGAGTATTGTTGTTAAATCCATTGGGCCCAATCCAATTATAATTTGTCATGTCAGACGGTCCACCCGAAAGGATTAGAGAACTACCTTCACATACCGGTCCGTTATTAACCGCAGAAACTGGCGGCTTTGGCATCACCAATTGGGTTTTTGATGCAGTAGCTGCTCCGCACTGACCTCCTGAAGAAGTCAGTGTCAATGTTGCAGTACCGGAATAAGATGATGGAGGGGCCCAGGTGGCGGTTTCAATTGCTGAGGCATTCGGGCTGAAAATGCCACCGACGCCTCCGTCTGACCACATTCCGCCAGTGGCACCCCCACCTGTTGAACCGCCTAATGCCGATGAAATACCTCCCTGACAGATTGCACCAAGCGCTGAACCTGCGTCCGCTGTTGGTTCCGGATTTACCACCAGTGATACATATTGTGTATTTGGAACTCCTGCAACAGTGATCGTATAGGTATATGTAACATCTATTGGTGTAGATGTAGTATTGGTAAGTACCTCATTTATTGTAGCTGATGTTCCGGATGAGGCTGACTCCAAAATACCCGGAATTGAAGGCCTTGACCATACATAGGTTGCACCTGTGCCACCAGAAGCTGTAAAGTTAAAAGTTCCCTTGCTACAAATTGAAGCGGAATATACTTTTGAGATATAATTAGTGCGTCCAAAATTAACCTTGCCACAGTCATCCGTAACGGTTAATCTCAGCACAATATTTCCGGTAATAGGATTGGGAGTTGTGAAATCTGTTGTTAATGAGGTAGGATTTGAAAATGTTCCACCACCAATACTGTTCCATTGGTAAGTAACAGTACCAATTGTCTGAGAGACAGTTGCGGTCAGGTGATAGGTAGTATTGGGAGAAATAACCGGAGGGAAAGTTGCATTTTCGATCTTTATTTGTCGCTTGATTCCTGATAACAGGAGAAAATTATAGTATGCCCGCTCTGCAGCAATCTGAGATGCGATTGTACCTGCCCCATTATATTCATGCGCAGCTTCATACATGACCATCCCCTTGGAATTATCACCGTAAGCGGGACCCTAGGCGACCAGTACAGCAGGATTAGCCGGAAAAACATAGGTAACATCGGTTTTTGAATCCGCATAATTATTATCATAAACAGCTACAGTGGTAGTACCTCTCCAGGATGAACCTGATCTGGGAAGATATATTTCTTCGGAACCATTATGTAAAGAGGCATCCATCCTTCCCATGAACTGCATAACAGGATCGGCAGCAGTTACTGGATTATAAGTGTAGACATCTGTGGCTGCCGGATTATTATGACCTGTATAATTTACACCATTATAATTGAGGTTAGTCCATGGCTCAAGACCGTTGGTGGTCAGAAAATTAAACCCAGGGACAGAAGTGATGGCTCCTGAACCGGCAACGGATGTGTTGATAGCTGCACCTCCCGAAGTTCCTGAAATCTCAAACACATTGGCATTTAATCCCTCAGAAATAACATAATAGGTTGTTCCGGCAACTAATGGGGATGGCAGGGTCCCTGATGAATAAAATTTAACCTGATCCCCTGCCACAAATCCGTGCGCAGTCCAGGAAACTTTTGCCGGAGAAGCTTTTGAAATTGTTATTCCTGTTGATGGCCAGCCTAAATCCAATGCACTTACGGCATGACATCCAACCCAAAGAAAACCGCCAATGTCAATATAACTTTTTAAGGCCCTGACGTAAGACATGGGCCAATTCTGCGGATCGGCATGGGGTAAAACGTAAATGTCCCCGCAACTGGTAAGTTCCGTAGGATCCCCCTCAGTTACATAAGAAGCTGACGGGACTTCCGCATTTGTATAATACGGAGTAATTAAGTTATCGTTCTGAGTGTCTAAAATGGCCCTCGGCCAACTGGTAATGACATTAAAAACAGGTGCTTCAAAAGGAGCTGATATGGGACCGTCGATTACCGCTCCCTTGGTTCTCCAGGTAGAAATCAAGGTGCTCACCCCTGTTATACTGGACGCATCTTCTGCAGAAATAATAAAAGGTCCTCCACTGTAAATTTTGCCCCCTGCGTTAACCGGCAAAGTAAAATCTGAACCATCTTTTGATTTCGCAGAATTAATAGACCAGTAAACAGGCACTTTGGCCTGAATCAACGCGTAAACCAACCCATATGGTTTTAATCCGGCATTTATGGTTGTATTCTGGCCCATGTCAATAATATAGGCCCCAACAGCAAATGATTTGATTTGATTTTGCCCCAGCGCGGTAATTGTATTTAATATAATCAAAGCAATAAAGGGTAATTGCCTTAGAAAAGAGGTTAATAGGTTTAAAGCATTCATAATTTGAAAGTTTATTTCAGTGATTAAAGCGTGTCGGTGTACCATTTATTTTCATAATGTCAGGATATCATAAGATTGGATCATTAATTAGGATTTGTCACATTTAAACTGAAAAATCAAAAATTTCCAATCAAACTTATAACTGACCAAATGATATAGTCGTATGTTATCCGGCTAATTCCGTTTAAAACCGTATAAAATCGTTTGTGACGATATAAATTCAGCATTTTTTTTGTATCTTAGCTGTGTAAATCAGAACATAATGGATACCGTCACGGGTATCTCACTGTAATTACCCTAATGCCTCCTGAATAATAATACGATGAATGATCTAAAAATATTTGGGTGCTGCGAGAGAACGAATGGGCAGAAAAACCGGATATATCATGATCCCAGATTCCGGAATTACCATAATTAATTAGTTTCGTTATTAATACAACTAACAAATTGCTAATTATGAAAAATAGTAATTCAGGTGCAGATGCGGCCAGCCTGCGCCACCGTGCAGAAAAATTTCTGAGAAAAAAACCTTTGAAAAATAAATTGCACGATACTGAATCAGATCTTCTAAAGCTGATTTACAAACTTGAGGTTCATCAGGTTGAACTGGAATTACAAAATGAAGAACTTTCTAAAGCAAAGATTGCTGCTCAGGAAGCAGCCGACAAATATATGGAGTTGTATGATTTTGCACCAATTGGTTACATCGAACTTTCCAACGAAGGATCCATTTTGGAAATAAATCTATTTGCATCCCAAATACTTGGCAATGACAGGGCGGAATTGAAAAACAGTCAGTTTGGGTTTTTTATCTGCGATGAAACCAAACCAGTTTTTAATCATTTTCTTCTGAATGTATTTAACAGTCATAACAGGGAAATCTGCGAGGTTACATTAACATCCAGCTATAAATCGCCACTTTACGCCAGCCTGACAGGAATTATCAGTTCGAATAAGGAACGATGTCTAGTGACGGTAATGGATATTACCGATCAGAAAAGGGCGGAGGCTGAATTGGAAAAATGGGCAACTATCTTCAAACCTAAAGCAAACTAACTGGCGACTATTCCCGGCTTAATTCCGGTTTCCTTAAATTAAAAAGCCCAACAATGTATTTTACAACATGTTGGGCTTAAAAATAGGGTGGAAGATGGGAATTGAACCCACGACCCCTGGAACCACAATCCAGTGCTCTAACCCCTGAGCTACATCCACCATTTAGCGGTTGCAAATATAGATAATGTTTTCTGAATCGTGCAAATGATTTTTTCAAAGTTCAAAATATTTTAAGATGAACCATATTGTGATCCGAAAGTGACTCATATTGGTAAAAAAGGTGTAAGTTGCAACGGTAATACTAACTTTGTGTCTGTAATAAAATGGACTATTAATGGACTATATACTCGACAATCCCGGTGTGGAGCGGATATTTCAGGAAATTTTATCGAAAATAAAACCGTTACAAAACGGAGAGGTGGTTAACTCAATGGTTAAAAGAGGGGTTAATTATAAAGTAAACCTCGGGGTCTCGATTCCATTGCTCCGGCAAATGGCTTCAGCATACAATAAAAATCACTTGTTAGCGCTTAAGTTGTGGAATAAGCAATGGCGTGAGACAATGATTCTGGCAACACTTCTTGAAGAACCAGATAAAGTAACCGAAGACCAAATGGATTTCTGGGTAAAAAACTTCCATACGGTTGAGATCGCCGAGCAGGCAGCAATGAACCTGTTTTCTAAAACCCATTTCGCTTATCAAAAGGGCTACGGGTACTTCCTGGGGAAAAAACTGCTTGTCAAGATTGTTGGATTATTGATGATCGGACGACTTGCATTAACTGACAGTGAGGCTTCAGACGAAAAGTTTGATCCATTTTTTGAACTGATGCCTCCCCTGTCAAAAGATCCGCAACTATCCATGGTTTTCGCGAGGGTTTTTATTCAGATCGGCTTGCGTAATTTTGCCTTGCATGAAACGGCTGTTAGTCATGCCAGAATCCTCAGGACGATCGAAGTCAAAACCGCTCACGAAAATGCAGATCATATCCTTGGCGAGCTCGACTGCGAGGATGCAAAAGCCATTATAAGAATGCGGAAAAGAGAATAACTTATTGTCCTGTAACAGGTTTATCTTCTATTTTTCCCATTTTTTTGAACACAATTTATAAATTACTATTTTCGCAGCCCATTTAAGCCATATTAAATATTTATGCAAGTCATTGAAGTAACAGAGATCAGTACCATAAAAGCGTTTCATGATGTTGCGCGTGATATTTACAAAGGTGATCAAAACTGGGTGCAACCTTTGGAATCACTCGAAGATTCAACCTTTGATCCTAAAAAAAATGCCTTCTTTAATCATGGTAATGGTACCCGCTGGATTTTAAGAAATGATGATGGCAAGGTCATTGGCCGGATCGGAGCATTTTTTAATTCCAATAAAGCTTATGATTTTAAGCAACCTACGGGTGGATGTGGCTTTTTTGAATGTATCAATGATCAGCAGGCAGCCAATCTGTTGTTTGATACAGCGCGCGATTGGCTTAAAAGCCAGGGGATGGAAGCTATGGATGGCCCGATAAATTTTGGAGAAAACCTGATTAACTGGGGATTACTGGCTGAAGGGTTTGTACAGCAGGGATTCGGAATGCCCTATAATAAGGAGTACTATTTACAATTATTCGAAAACTACGGATTTAAGGTCTATTTTGAACAGTTCAGCTATCACCTTAATCACAAGGAGCCTTTCCCGGAACGGTTCTGGAAGATTGCCGAATGGGTTGCAAAAAAACCAAATTTCAGATTTGAACATGTCAGGTTTGACAAAATTGAGAAATATATTCAGGATTTTGTCAAAATCTATGAACAGGCATGGGCACGACACGACAATCATAAGCCTGTAGATCTCGACGATATCCGGGGGATGATGAAGATCGCCAGGCTGATTGCCGATGAGGAATTCATCTGGTTTGCCTATTATAACGATGAGCCGGTTCTGCTTTTTGGTATGATTCCGGATTGGAACCAGATTTTAAAAAAATTAAACGGGAAATCGAACCTGTGGAGTCTCCTGAAATTTATGTGGTACAAAAAAATCAGGACCATTACCCGGGCAAGGATATTATTAATGGGAGTAGTTCCCAAATTTCAGGGAACGGGCCTTGAGTCGGCTGTTTTCTGGCATATGGACAAGGTGATGCAGCGTAAATTGTGGATTAATGAGGTGGAACTTTCGTGGGTTGGCGATTTTAATCCAAAGATGATGGCCATTTATAAGTCGGTAGGAGGCGTTCACGCCAAAACCCATTACACAATGCGCTACCTTTTCGACCGTTCTCTCCCTTTTGAACGGGCGCCGATGCTTGGCAAAGAGTTGACCGAAAAAAATAAGTGACAATTTAAAATAAAAAATCATACATCTTTTAATATTTCTATTGCAAATTATTGAAGTATGCTTATCTTTGCACCCCATATCGGGAAAGAGAATTAGAACAAGGTATTAAATAAATTGAAATACACATGAAAAAGGGAATACATCCGGAGAGTTATCGGCTGGTCGCATTTAAAGATATGTCAAATGAGCATACTTTTATCACCAGGTCATCAGCTGCATCAAAAGAGAAAATTGAGATTGATGGTACTGAGTATCCGCTTATCAAGGTGGAAATTTCAAATACCTCTCATCCGTTTTATACTGGAAAGATGAAACTTGTTGACACTGCAGGACGGGTTGATAAGTTCCTTACCCGTTATTCCAAACATATGGATAAACGCAAGCAATAAGCTGTAAAATAGATTTAAAAAAATCCCGTATTTGAACAGTACGGGATTTTTTTTTGTAATTTTGGCATTAATCTCTCGGCTGAAAAACCTTTTTTTTCGGTTTTTTGTATTTCCGACAGATTTTGGTCTGCTTATTGAAACTATAGTTGCTCTGCACTTATTTCATGGAACGCGGACAAATTGTCATTTGGTTAAACTGATCATGGGTAATAAAAAAAATAAAAGCACAAAAAGTAACTTTCTATTTTCAAGAGAGATAGAAGATAATGGCGATTTCATTCCCATTATGGTAGATGGTGACGACACAGAACTCACTGCTGTTGAGGTACCGCCTATACTGCCAATCTTACCGCTACGCAATACCGTACTTTTCCCGGGGGTTGTGATGCCCATTACCGTCGGAAGACAAAAATCGCTGACACTGATCCGCGAGGCATATTCAGGGGAGCGGCTCATCGGGACCATCGCCCAAAGAGATGGGCAGATTGAAGATCCCAATTCGGACGATCTTTTCCAGGTTGGTACCATGGCAGAGATCCTCAAGATCCTAGAAATGCCCGATGGCTCTACCTCGGTGATTATTCAGGGGAAGCGACGTTTCAGGATTCGTGGAATTGTTGAATCCGACCCTTATATGCGGGCTTCGGTCAATGTACTTAACGACATTCTGCCCGCCACCAAAATGCACGAATTTACTGCGCTTGTCGAGTCATTGAAAGATCTGGCTATCAAAATAGTAAAATCTTCCGGCAATATTCCACCGGAGGCCCAGTTCGCAGTAAAAAATATCGAAAACGACACCTTCCTTATTAATTTCATCTGCAATAACACTGAACTGAACGCCTCTGAAAAACAGGAACTGCTGGAATTGGACGACCTGCGTGAAAGAAGCACTATTTTACTCACATTTCTCGTCCGCGAAGCGCAGCTGATCGATCTTAAAAAGGATATCCAGAAGAAAGTGAAAGTGGATATGGATCAGCAGCAACGGGAATATCTGCTCCATCAGCAAATAAAAACTATACAGGAAGAACTGGGGGGGAATCCCTCTGAACAGGAGATCGCAGAACTTAAAAAACGGAGTTCTGAGAAAAAATGGAGTACCCATGTTCAGGCAATTTTTGAAAAGGAACTGTCCAAACTCATCAGAATGAACCCCTCTGCCGGAGAATATTCGGTCCAGGCCAGTTACCTGGATAATTTTCTTGATCTCCCCTGGAATATCTACTCGGTTGATAATTTCGACCTGCGTCATGCCGAGAATATTTTAAACGAGGATCATTACGGACTTGAAAAAGTAAAAGACAGGATCCTGGAACACCTTGCAGTACTCAAATTAAAAGGGGATATGAAATCACCCATACTCTGCCTCTATGGTCCTCCGGGTGTTGGGAAAACATCTTTGGGAAAATCGGTTGCCAGAGCCCTGGGACGTAAATTTGTCAGGATGAGCCTGGGTGGACTCCATGATGAGTCGGAAATTCGCGGTCACCGTAAAACCTATATCGGGGCTATGCCCGGAAGAATTATTCAAAACCTGAAAAAAGCAGGAACCTCCAACCCGGTATTTATTCTCGATGAACTTGATAAAGTTTCGAGTGATTTCCATGGTGATCCTGCTGCAGCCCTGTTAGAAGTTCTCGATCCTGAGCAAAACAGCGAATTTCATGACAACTATATTGATCTAGACTATGATCTCTCCCGTGTAATGTTTATTGCAACGGCCAATACACTGAGTACTATTAATCCCGCCTTACGTGACCGGCTCGAACTCATTGATGTTAGCGGATATTTGCTTGAGGAAAAAATCGAAATCGCCAAAAGGCACCTCGTGGGTAATCAGCTTGAAAAACATGGTCTGACAGCTAAAGATATAGGTTTTAACAAAGAGGCATTAATCCGGTTGATCGAAGATTACACCAGAGAATCGGGTGTGCGCGAGATGGACAAGCAAATCGCGAAGGTAGTCAGGAGAGTCGCCAGAAAAATTGCTTTCGGAGATACTTACGAAAAAAAAATCGGGCCTGCCGAAATTCGGGAATACCTTGGTGCGCCTAAATACACCAAAGAGAGCTACGAGGGAAATGAATATGCAGGGGTTGTGACAGGTCTGGCCTGGACATCTGCCGGTGGTGAAATCCTATATATTGAGACCAGCCTGAGCCAGGGAAAAAGTAAATTCACAATTACCGGAAATCTGGGTGATGTGATGAAGGAATCAGCTGCCATTGCTTTTGAATATCTGAGGTCACACTGTAATCAACTGGAATTAAAACCTGAAGTATTCGAAAAATGGGACGTCCATATGCATGTTCCGGAAGGGGCAATCCCCAAAGATGGTCCATCAGCCGGAATTACCATGGCCACCGCCCTTGCCTCGGCATTCACTCAGCGAAAGGTAAAAAAAGGGTTAGCCATGACCGGTGAAATTACCCTTCGCGGAAGGGTAATGCCAGTTGGGGGGATCAAAGAGAAAATTCTGGCAGCAAAACGGGCCGGAATTAAAGATATTATTCTTTCGAAAGAGAACAAAAAAGATATTGAGGAGATAAAAGAGATTTATCTCAAAGGATTAACTTTTCACTTTGTAGAGAATGTGAGCGATGTATTTGAGATTGCGCTGCTGCAGGAGAAGATTAAACATCCATTGACCATCTCCTAATCCTGCATCCTTTTGATTGTCACGACATTAATGTCGTGACAATCAAATCTTTCCGATCAATACAATGGCCTGTACTGAAATCCCTTCTTCGCGCCCTTCAAATCCCAGCCCCTCTGTCGTAGTCGCCTTAATATTGATCAATTCAGCATCAACATTTAACACGCGTGAAACAGCAGCTTCCATCGATGGGATATAGTCCCTTAGCTTAGGGCGTTGTGCTGAAATTGTGGCATCAAGATTTACCAGCCTGAAACCCTTTTCTGTAACCAACCGGTAGGTATCTGCCAGCAATATTTTACTGTCGATATTTTTAAATTCAGAAGAGGTATCGGGAAAATGAAATCCAATATCCCGAAGTTTGGCAGCCCCTAAAAGGGCATCACAGATGGCATGAAGCAAAACGTCTCCGTCTGAATGGGCTACTAACCCCTTGTCGTGTGGCACCAGAATACCTCCTAACCAAAGCGTCTCCCCTTCAGCCAACCGGTGAACATCATAACCTAGTCCTATTCGATAACTCATTGTCGTTGATTTTTAAATTTATTGGTAACCAGGCAGCCGGCAGTTCCATCTTAACCAATATTTAATCCTGAAAAAATGATACTATTTATCCCATACAAAGTAACTCTTTTACCGCGTCAAAATAAATCTTCCGGTTTTGACTGCGGTAGAGCCGTCAACAGTTGTCAAACGGACACGGTAATTGTAGATCCCGGGGGCAAGACGATGGTTATTCAGCCCAGGATTCCAGCGGATTGGAAGGGTAGTAAACCCTGACGAGCCCGACTCTGTTTTTATCTGGTCAACCATCACCCCTTGCTGATTGTAGATCTCTATCCCGACCAACATCTTCTCCCCATAACGGTTACACTGCGCAATAATATCGGTAAAATCGCTGAATGGATTTGGGAAAGCGGTCAGATTTTTAATCACAAGCCCGGAGACAACAATAAACCGGACCTCAACCTCCGCTGAATTATTCGCAAGATCCCAAACTTTAAATTTCAGTTTATGTGCACCATCAACCAGTTCCGGGAGCTGAAAAATAACTTCACCATCTTTATAGGAGTCCTGTCCCGACAGAAAATAGTCATTCAACACGACCATTTTATCGGTTTGGTCATCAATTACACCCGTAATATCGTGCCCTATTCCGCTCCCTGCTGTGTTTATACCCGATTCATCCTTCAGGTAGGCGATTAATAAGGGGGCTTTTGAAACATTATCCCCCGATATAAAATTTTCATTGTCAAGATACAGCTTCACAGTCGGGCCAGTAAGATCAGCGGTTGCCGCGTTAGAATTACCACCCAGCCTAAACGACTTAAAACCACCATTAGCATCAGTGATTGCATCCTTTGAATAATACCGGATCAAACCGTTGCCCACCCTGTAATTAATCTCTTTGGGCACCTTGAAGGTAAAGGAGAATTCCCCACTTTTCACCGAAACATTCCCCTTGAAAAGAATGGAGTTTTGGAGTGAATAGCTGAAGGGGGTCTGACCATTGTTGCCGAGCGTATTTACGACTGTCGCTTTATCATAAACAGATGGAAATAAAATACCGTTGTAACCGGTTAACTTTTCCCCCCTGAAATTCTGAACCTCTCCCCATACCGAAACAAGTGAGAGAGGGCTAATCGTGTCAGTCAACTGATCAGCGATCTTGCCATTGATCTCCTGTGTTTTAACCTTATATTCCGGGTAACTGATCTGAAGCGCCGGATCGCCAAGCAATGCAAATTTTGAACCGTTTACACTCCCTCCAGCCTCACCCTTTGCCAGACGGATAATATCTCCCATCCTTAGATTATCTCCTGATTTGTCCTTTTCAAAACAGTACTTAAAAAAACTTTTATTCATTTCAAAATTCGAAGAGGAGTAGACCAGGCGGGTGGTTGAAAAGAGTGCGATACCTCCCCCTACTTTATTGAAAAGTACATGTTCACCCGCAGATTGCTTATTCTTCAGATCCCAGCGGCTGAACTCACAGGTGGCAGTAACGAAAACGGGCAACTTATCAACATTACTCCAGCTGTCGATATCGCTGATCGAAAGTATTTTTTCATGGGCAAGTCCCTCGTCATTGGCATGACCTACATAATTGATGATCAGGGCGCCCGCTGCAACACGGTTATTGAAAGCCTTATTTACCCCGGGGTATCTCTTTTCGGGTGTGGTCTCTTCCTTAAATGCGTCAAGGTAAATCTTGTCTGTATAAAATTCCGGGTAATTAAGGTTCACAAAGTCAGCAAGCCTTTCAGAATCTGATACATGAACATTATTATCCTCGTCATCGCCTACGAAACAAACGATATTCCGCCACTCTCCCATCGATGAAGCAGAGTTGTACCGGAGCGTTTTATCGATCACAGCTTTTGCTTCGGAAATGGTCGTGCAGGGAATCCTTCCTATACCAATATCAACAACCCCTTTCTGCCCCCCTTCATCCTCTCCCAGCAATCCGAAAAAATCATCAGATACAAATGAGGTGACCGGACTTAAAGAGCTCTCAGACTGCCAGGTCGGAATAAAACAGGGATTACCTGGGGATACCCCATGTACATTGTCATAGGTCCCCTTCCCAAACAATAACAGGTACTTTAATTTAGAGACCTTCTCATTTAGTGCTTTACGATAGAGAAGCCTGACAAAATTCCGAATCGCTGTCACATCGGCAATGCCACCTGAAAATTCATTGAATATTTGTGAAACATTAATGACGGCAACTTCCATCCCACTATTCTGCCGATGATATGATGCGAGACGGTCGGCTTCCGGCCTAAACTCAGCAGCAGTAACAATCAGCATATCAGGGGTTGAAAGTCCGTGGAGATTCTGATTATTCACCTCTTCCACCCTGGTGATACCGGGGAAATCTGCAAGGGGATCAAATGCAATAAACCGGTGAAGTGAATCGGCCAGTATCTTAAATGAAAGAACATTCGCAGCTGCAGATGATTGAATCTCAACAGGTTTTAGGGGAGATGTAATATCCCATATCTTTGACCCGTTATTCGCAGTGCTTATTCTGAACTCGGCAATATTACCTGATCCGACCGACCTGTTATCACAAAAATTCAGCTGACCGGTATGCATAATGAGTTTGCGTCGCGTCTGTACACCAATATCATCCAGCCAGCACATCCCATTAACTGCGGCGTTATATTTCAGTAAAATATTCAGATTATCGCCAATCACCGGCAATGACAAAGTACGCTCCCCAGGATCTGCATAATCGGCTTCGGCAAAGTTGGAATAGGGGGCAAAATTTATGGTTCCCGCCAGATTGTTGTTCACATTTATTGCCAGGGTGGAGGGAAAATCACAACGGGCTGCAGCTGACAAGGAAACAATAAACGGCTCATTGCCGACATGATCCGTAAATGTGAACGATTTTGATAAAGTTCCATTTGGAAACAATTGAGTCGAAAACCAACGGCTTCCCGTTTCAAGGATGTTGTACGTTTCTTCCCTGTAAAGTGTGTAATCATCAAACTCGTCGACTACCGAGGTCGCATTTTCCGATCGTAAAGGGGCCCGACCGACCAATTGCTGATTCACAAT
>JAHEYS010000448.1 GCA_023251475.1 Prolixibacteraceae bacterium | reverse complement strand
GGACACACTTGCAGGTGTGGGTTTTTTACCCGAAGAATACACCGATATCACCGGTACGATTGAAATTAAGCTGGAAGCGCTTGAAAAACATGAGACTCAGATGAAATGGATGAGAGTCCATGATGGTATCGATTTTTCGGATTTTGTCAGAACTGTTTCCAGGTTCAGAGGTTTGCAAAGCGGGGTGAAATACGCTGAAGGTTTCAGACTATGTAAAGGCTGGCCAAGAATTACAACAAAAAGATTATTGCCTTAATCGATTGGCTGAATGAAACTTTGCAGATCACGGGTGAACTGCAAAGCTTGCCTGGAAGATCAAAAAATAAATTAAATAATTCAAATACAAGAACATTGATGGAAAACCAGATGAAATCGCCATGATTGTAAAATCACTAACCGATATGATTCCGCCAGTTGGCGGATGGCGATTCCATGTGGCCTTTAAAAAACAAATTATATGCACATGAATAATGGATTTTATCCTGCGCTGGGAACACCAACGGATGAGAATGGAAAATTGATCGGAACAAGTTATGCCAGGGGTATTGAACTAATGATTGGATCCGGGGCAGCCGGGATGCTTTGCATGGGATCGATGGGTAAAATGGAATCAATCCGGAACAGTGAATATCCGAAAATAGCTGCCCAATGTGTGAACGTCGCCTCAAATAGAGTCCCTGTGATGGTCGGGGTGATGGATTGCTCAATAAACAGGGTTCTTGATCGGATAGATGCATTGGGAAATATCAATATTGAAGGTGTAGTGGCTACCGCTCCTTTCTACTCAAAAGCAAGTGCCAGTGGAATAGTCAATTTCTTCACTCAAATTGCAAAAAAATCAAAGTACCCGGTATTCATTTACGACCTTCCCTCTGTGACACAATCACCGGTTACCGCTGATATCGTGAAACCACTGATGGAAATTCAAAATATTAAAGGGATGAAAACAGGTAATATAAACCTGATCCTCGATCTTATGCGAAAAGAACTGATCCGTCCCGATTTTTCGGTTTTCTACAGTGGGCTCGACGCTTTCGATGCTGCCCTACTTTCAGGCATAAAGAGAAACCTTGACGGGATGTTTACCTGTACGCCCTATAATTCAAAGATGATGTATGAGGATATTGAGAATGCCAATGGTAAAAAAATATCGGAGCATTTAAATAACATACTGTTACTTAGGAATGTGTTTATAAAAGAAGATGTTTTGGCAGCCTATTCCTATGCAATGGAATTACTGGGATGTCCGGGTAATTATTATAGCGATTATGCAGCGCCGATTTCGGAAAGACTTAAACAGGATATCCACAATTGCATGAAGAGTATTCATGAGATTTAAATAATGCGGTATGGATCCAGATAAGATTATTATTTCGGGAACCGGATGTGCACTCGCTGACTTTCTTTTTAATGGAATATCGTTCAACAGCGACAGTTTCAGCAGATACCTTTCAGAAAAGGAGGGTGATGGCGGATTATATCCTGGTAGACTCGTTTTTACGGAAGAGCTTGAGAAATTCTCAGGAAAACAATATCACGAAATATTAAATGAATTAATCGGGAACCGGTCCCCTGATGCCTTTAACGTTGGAGGTCCCTCGCTGGTTTCGCTTATTCATGCCTCACAAATGCTTAATACCAAAGAATATAATGTTAAGTTTTTTGGTATTGCCGGCAACGACGATACAGCAGATAAAATATTTGGTATTGTAAATCAGACACCTCTTGATATCAAAAATTACAGGCGTTCCGTTTCGGGTGCCTCCCCTTTTACCGATGTATTCTCTGATCCCACTTTTGATCATGGTCACGGAGAACGTACTTTTATAAATAATATTGGCGCTGCACGGGATTATTCTCCGGATATGCCTGGTGAGGAGTTTTTCAATTCTCACATTGTCTGTTTTGGAGGTACAGCGCTTGTTCCGCAAATACATGACGACCTTACCAATCTGCTCGCAAAAGCAAAAAACAGCAATTGTATCACACTGGTAAATACCGTTTTTGACTTCAGAAATGAGAAAAACAATCCGGGGAAACCCTGGCCTTTAGGTTGCAGTAAAAAAAGTTTCCCGTTAATTGATATCCTGATAATGGATTTCGAGGAGGCGGTTAAGATCAGCGGTCAGAATACCATCGAAGAGGCGGCACTTTTCTTCACCTTTTCAAAAGTCTCTTCTTTCATCATCACAAATGGTGCGAAAAACATTTATTTATGGTCAGACGGTAGCCTATTTGAAAAATTGGAGCTCATGCAACTGCCTGTTTCAGAGAAGGTGACAATTGATTTGAAATCGGATTCAGAGTCCAGGGGAGATACAACCGGATGCGGAGACAATTTTGTCGGGGGAATCATTGCCTCTCTCGCCTGGCAATTAAAAAACAAATCAAAAGGTCAGTTTGATCTGACCGATGCCGTTTCCTGGGGCGTTGCTTCAGGAGGCTTCTCATGCTATTCAATAGGCGGGACTTATCTTGAAAAAACTGTTGATGAAAAATTTAATAAGGTTCGTTTAATATATGAGGATTATTTAAAACAGTCAGGAACCTAAATGCGTATAGAACAAAACAAGTTAGTCATATTCGGCGCCGGGAAAATCGGCCGGTCATTTATAGGACAATTATTTAGCATAGGTGGCTATGAGGTAGTCTTTATTGATGTGTATCAGCCAGTAATTGATGAATTAAACCGAAGGGGTAGCTACAAGGTAATTATTAAATCAGAAACTGACGAAATTTTAAATATCAGTAATGTCCGTGGAGTTTTCACTGGTGATGAAAAAAGGGTGATTGAGGAGGTTGCAACAGCCGGAATATTAGCGGTTTCAGTTGGTCTTAACGGGTTAGAAAATATTTTTCCCTTGTTGGCAAAAGGGTTAGTCGAAAGATTTAAAACAGACAAGAGTTATGCATTAGACATTATTATTGCCGAAAATATGCGTAATGCTGACACCTATTTCCTTTCAGAACTCTCAAAATTTTTACCGGGGGATTATCCATTAAACAACCTTGTCGGTTTAATCGAAACCAGCATCGGGAAGATGGTGCCTATTATGCGAAAAAAAGATAATCAGGACGATATTTTGCAGATCTTCGCGGAACCGTATAATACGCTTATCCTGAATAAAAAAGCATTTAAGAATCCAATTCCGGCCATAAAAGGTCTCGCTCCGAAAGATAACATCAAAGCATGGGTTGACCGAAAATTGTTTATTCATAATTTGGGCCATGCTGCAACTGCCTACTTTGGCTACACCTACGATCCTCAGCTAATCTATATCCACCAGGCGCTTGCCATTACTGCCGTTAATGATTTAGTAATTGCGGCGATGTTACAATCAGCCGATATTCTCAGAAAAAAATACCCGGGGGAATTTACTGCGGAAGATTTGGATGACCATATCAGGGATTTGCTTTCCCGATTCAGAAACAAAGCCCTGGGCGATACGATTTTCAGGGTTGGTTGCGATCTGATGCGCAAGCTTGGACCTGAAGATCGCCTGGCAGGTGCAATTAAATCAGCCAACGGGAATGACCTTCCATACGATAAAATACTTTTTGCACTGGTATGCGGTTGTAATTTCAAGGCAAAAAATGAAGAGGGAAATATGCTTAAGGAAGATGTTGAATTCTTCAACCAATATAATCATGAGATTACAGCAGTTCTGACAAAAGTATGTGGCTTTAATGAAATCAAAAATCAACAATTATTCCGGGAAGCCGAAATAATGAACAAACGTTTAATACTTTAAATTGTCAGGTCATGATGCAGGAAAACCTTAAATACACCGCGGTTAAGAATCGTTTTATAGCCGGATCTTCAATAAAATTCCTATTCTTTTTCCTGATACTGACAATCAATGCCTCTTTTGCCAGTGCACAAATGTGGGTAGAAGATACATTTGAAGATTTTGCTGATGGTACTTTGGATGCATCAGGTAATAATATTTATGTGAGTCGTGACGGTAAGATCCGTACAATCCATAAATTCGACTTGAATAATGACAGTTATATCGACCTGCTTTTTTGTCAGACTCACAATGGTTTCAATATTATCCCGGCAACGCTGGCTGAAATTTCACCTGACAGAAAAATCAGGGAATCAGATCTTGCAATAGAGGGAAGTCTTCAGACTGAAACCGCAGATTTGAATCATGACGGGTATCCTGACCTGATGTTTTGCCCCAATTATAAAGGTGTCCAAAATACACGCCGGTTTGTTACCCTAATTTATGGTGGTGAAGATGGCTGGTCATCTCAACGCAGTGCAGGACAGTTACCTGTCGATGACATGAAAACTGTCGCCATCGCTGACCTGAACCACGACGGTTGGGAGGACATCATCACGCTGAATGGAGAGGCATGGGCGCCCGCTCAGCCGTCAGGTAAAATTATAAGGATCTTCTGGGGCGGAGCAAGAGGTTTTATCAACACCAGGTATTACGATATTGGAATCCCGGGAGCGATTGGGATAACTAC
>JAHEYS010000168.1 GCA_023251475.1 Prolixibacteraceae bacterium | reverse complement strand
GCTCTCGGTGCTCTCTTCGGCTGGAAAAACCATGAAAGGATTCTTTTTCCATTTAAAATCAATCCGGGCAAAAGAACACTGTTCAATCAACGCAAAAGGGTTGATTTTTCTGACCGTATCTGTCACTGACCCGACTTCATCGCCTGCCAGATCACATTTATTTACAACAACTGTGTCTGCAATCCGGACCTGATGTTCCAGACGTGAACGAATAGTTCTAACCTTATGGAAGTTACGTACATCAACGATTGTCCAGGAATTCCCGAGAAATATTTTGTTCCGAAGCTTTTCCGATTGTAACAGCTGTCCAATGCTTAACGGATCCGACATTCCGGATGCCTCCATGATGATTTCGTCAGGGGCATGGTCATCAATAAAAGTTGACAGTGAGCCGATAAAGCTGCCTAAAAGACAGACACAAAAAACAGATCCATTATTGATTTCCAGTAATTTATAAGCACCCCCATGCTGTGTAATCAATTCACCATCAATGCCTGCAGAAGAAAACTCATTCTGGATAACACCAATTTTCCGCCCCCGGGAAAAGGTGTCAAGGTAATGAAGTAAAAAGGTCGTTTTCCCACTTCCAAGAAATCCGTTTATCAGGTGCAGGGGGATGCTCATGGCTGGAAATTTGAAATTAAAGCGCTTCCCGAATGGCCTGCTCTATTTCGCTTCGGGGAGGAATATGGCTGATAAAAGTGATACGGCCATTGATACAGGTGGTTGGCAGGTTCTGCACTCCCAAAGCCATCATCATCCTGATCCCGTCAATATCCTTTATTTTATACTCGTTTATAATGACCTTATCACCGAATATAGCTGATGCCTTTGTCACCGCCTCGACCATATACTGACAGGGGGCGCAGGAAGCCGAATCAAGGGTAATGATATCAATAATTACTTTGCCTTCGATCAGGTGTCCCTCGAGATTCATTGGCTGAAGCGATGAAGCGGGTTTCATTTTGCGTATCACCAGCCTGGCATGTTTGTCGTACACCATTGCAGCAACTGCCTTAATGTTCGCAGCAGGGGTATCCATTGGGAGATCACAGCCCGGGGCGAGGATAAAACCCCTTTTCCCGCCAAGATCGAGACAGTGGACAGCATCCTTTCTGGAGTCAATTTCAGTACCCAAAAGGAGGACACTGGTCAGCTTAAGATTACCTCCAAAGCTGATCCCCTTTCTTAATGCAATCTCTTTCACATAATCGAGCGGGATATTTTCATCAATTGATATGTTGTCAGGATGACAGTCGCACATCACTTCGATGTTTTGCCGGGCATGTCCGCAGACAAAGAATGAACTGAATTTCTCCCTTTGTCTCACAGAATCGAAAATTTTCCGGGCATAAGGGGTGACAAAGGTCTCGAAGGTATGCGGGTCGATCTGGCTGGTCATTGGATCGACAACTGCGATCACATCACATCCTGCATCCAATAACAATTCGGAGTATCTGATTCCTACCTGAGTACAAAAATCCATCAGTTGATGGACATAATCCACATCTTCAAACAGCTTCATAAAGATATCGGTCCCCAACAGGTGCAAAGCCAGGGTAAAGGGGCCGGTAATCAGACCATATAAACCAAGATCGGGAAACCTGGAGCGCAAAGCCACTGTTGCATCAAGTACAACCGGTATTCGGCCATCGGTTTTTTCGGGCAGGCGGAGCGAACTCAGGGTGGTCCCATTTGAAAGCGGATGTGAAACAACTGCCGGAGGATTCTCCTTGCTCCAAACAAGTTTGCATCCAAGAATCTCCGCTTCAATCTGAAGATCGAAAGCCACCGGGATCCCATCAGGCCGGTACAACTCCACGGCTTTGCTGATCCCGTCAACAATATTCTGTGACGATTTCAGGTAAGTCGTGGCATCCATACCAATCAGTTTACCCCCATGTACCCCTACAAATGGAACCCAGGGGGCACGTTCAGTCTCTTTCAATCTGAAAGCCTGTTCAAGTAACAACATTCCGTTCATTTCGTCAGCGATTAAAGGTTCAGGCAATTTTATTATTTAAATACTCGACCACCCCCTGTGGATCGGGAGAATAATGGTCAGCGCCAATCTTATGACAAAAATCAGCACTCACAGGAGCTCCTCCGATAGTGACCAGGGTTTCGGGAAACACCTCCTTTATTTCGGCAGTTATTTTTTGCATATTTACCATCGTCGTAGTCAATAGCGCCGACAAGCCAACAACAGCTCCCGGGTAATCTTTAACCGCCGAAATGAATTTATCGGAACTTACATCTGTACCCAGATCAACCACTTTATAACCATTTCCCTCAACCATCATCCCAACGAGATTCTTACCGATATCGTGCAGGTCTCCCATCACTGTTCCTATGATAAATGTACCTTTTTGTTTGGCGGCCCCTGAAAGGAAATGTGGTTTTAAATGCAACATCGCCGTACTCATTGCTTTTGCCGACATCAGCACCTGTGGCACAAACACCTTGTTTTCCCTGAACTTGAGCCCGACCCGTTCCATTCCGGGCATTAAACCAAGGGTCAGCACATCCTGCGGATTGATCCCCTGTGTCAAAGCTGCAGCAGTCAGTTCATCTGCCCCTTCCTGTCCCCTCATCTGTGGCGGGTATGGTGATGCAATATTAATCTTACCGAACTCAATACATTCTGCCAGTCTCGAAAGTAATTCATTCATTTGAAAATAATTTTATAAAAAATAATGAGTCAAAAGTACCGGGAATAGAAAATCCAAAAAATAGTATTTTCTTTGATAAAGATGTAATATATTACTTTTTTCAATATTCCAGGCATGATTATTAAAAAACGTTTTGTCAGACTTCCCTCCTTCGTCGTAGAAGAACAAAAGATCAACCCGCTAACCAAAGATCTTTATTTATGTGAATTGACCGAATTTCTGATTCAAAGGAATACCCTTTGGGCTGAGAATATCCCGCTGGACAACCACCTGTTAATCTTTTGCACCAAAGGGAGCGGTATCATCCAGATATCAAATGACCTGGTTCCATTCAGTCAAAATCAATATTGCATCATTCCAAACGGGTTTATATTCAAAATACAAACACATGACGCAGATCCGTCAATTTTTCTGACCTGTAAATTCAACGGAGAGAAAACCCGAATTATGGAGAAGGAATTTACCGTTGTCCGCGATCTTATCCCTTCGGTCAATAATATGGTGGCCAACCGGCAGATGTTGTTCGACGAACTTTTTAACAATCTGACAAAAGGTTTTTATAATGCCAATTATCAATATATTAACCTCTGTTTTGGTCATTTGCTGGCGACTTTTTTATATGCGAGCCGGACCAGTGATGATTTGATGGAAGAACAAAACCCGGGGATTGCAAGAGCAGTCAGTTTTATGGAACAAAATCTGGATAAAAGACTAAGCCTCGATGAAATCGCTGTGGAAGCGGGGTATTCCCCCTCCTACCTGATTACAATTTTCAGTAGAAAAACAAGTTACAGTCCGCTCAGCTACTTTTCCCATATCAAAATAGAAAAAGCCTGTGAATACCTGGACTTTAGCAAACTGAAAATCAAGGAGATTTCCTATATTCTTGGATATTCGGATCCATATTACTTTTCAAAGGATTTTCAAAAGAAAATAGGATTATCACCCCGCAATTACAGGAAAAGAGTAACAGGAAGAAATTAGGATTGTTTCCCTTTTAAAGGATAATCAGCTAAAGGTAAAATAACAATTATCCAACCTGCCCAATAATTACCACATAGTTTTTTCCATACTTTTTGGCGCATTTCGGACAGGTTGTATACCACATATACTTCTTACTTGAAGTTAACCCTTTTGACTTCACAATATTTTCAAAGTCATTACACCATTTTTCAGTATCTTTAAAAGGACCTTCATAAACTTTACTGAAGTATTTTCCGTGTAAGGTTACATTTTCCTCGCCGGGAATCTCCTTGTCAACTGCCAGATAGATATCCATATTCCATTTGGAGGTATGGTCTGACAGGCAGATCCAGTCCGGGATAACAGCTTCCGATTTTGTAACTACTTTATTGAGCCTTTTCACCACGCTGCCAAAATTTACCGGCATATAAAAGAGGGTAAAAACGCGATCCTTAATAAAATTCTTATGTTCCCATACAAACAATTTCTCATTCCACGGCGTTGGGTCAAACTCAGGACAGCATGTCAGATCCTTTTCTGATTGGGATTTCATAGTGGCCTCCATTTCTTGATTAATTTGTATCCAAAGGTTAAGATCATGTCATTAATTAAACTGCGCAATCAATGGGAAAAAACTGATCTGAATCAAAGTTACAACATTTATAGAATATTAATCATATTTACGTGGAATAAACCAATGTTCCCAAAGATTAAAACTACAGTTCAGTTTCACATAACTTTCCAGGATCAGCTGGTTGTTAAGCGTACCCTGTTTACCCGCCTCCAGGGAGAGATTAAAAGAATTCCGGTCTTTTTTCCATGGGAATGAAACGCCACAAGTAGCGGCATAGTTGCTGATCTGTGTTCCGTAAATATTCAGATAACCCGTTTGGTACAACGCGCCTACCCTGTATTTTTTTGTCTGCCACCTTCGTTGAGGGTCATAACCGGGTGCAAATTCCATTCCCAGATGAAAACTGTTGTTTACTGAAAGTCGTTTTGAATCAAGCTCAAGCTCTGCCCCTCTCCAGTCACTGCGGTTAAAGTCGAATGTCAGAAGGTATTTGCTTTTATACCCAAGCGCCATACCCAACCCCATTCGTGAAGGGAGTTTAATCTGGCTCCCCTCTTCGATTGTACTCAGCACTGTAGTGGATCCTGAGGTGATCGTAATTGTAGATGAACCATTCAAATAGCTACTGATTTCAGCGGTACCTCCCAATGTAAAGACGGTGTTTTTACTCAGCTTTGTTTGGTACTGAAAACCCGGTTTAAATAACATACCCACATAATTTGTGTTGTCTACCCTGGTTATTGCCGAACCAAGCGGTGGGGTATCCTCAGTGGTTTTGACAACATTCCCCCACAACAATGAACCCTTGAGCCCCAGTGAAAGATTCTTTGCAACCAACGCACCCAGGGCTGCAGAAAACTCACTCAGACCACCCTCACCCTTATAGGTGACCGGATAGCTGAAAGCGGTACCTTCAAGACTTTTTGTGCTATAAATGGTATACCCGACACTGCTTTTAGGATTTAGACAGAAACTGGCGCCAAAGGTGTGGTTAATGGGAAATGCAATCGCGGCCCAGCTGATGTTTCCGTTCAAAACATTGACCGATTTATACTGATTTTTCAGATTTGAGAATCTAAAGTTAATCCCGGCATCGGTTGCCAGACTTTGGAGGGGAATTGAGGTCAGCGAAGCCGGATTGGTTAAATTCAAAAACAGATCGGATCTCAAAGCAATCCCGCTTCCTCCCATACCCATATTTCGTCCCCCCTCCGAATTTTCAAGTTCACCAATTCCAAAAACAGAGTAGGGGGAGTTGGTATTATTCTGTCCTGAGGCCAGAAAAACAGAGAATATAAATATCAACAACAGGTGTAACCGTCTCATTCCTTATTATTTATTAATTTATTGATTTATTGAATGTTGACAAAACAAGTGTGTGAAGGCTAAAATTACGCCTGTGACCTAATTACTTTTATCGATGTAGCAGTAAACATTTAATTTCACCTTCTCTTTTTTCAGTCCGGCAGTAGTAAAAACAACGGGATTAATTTTTTGTCCGTTTGAGGAAGCCACCGCTCCAATGAACAACGAATGATCAGAAATGGTCAGATCAGAGATTTCCGTATCAAAGAACTGAGTAATATCAATGGTATAATAAGGCAGTTGATCCAACTCCTCCGGAATAACCCTGGTGGCATAAATATATCCCTGCGTATTTGAAAATTGGGATGTAATCATATTTTTATGATCAACAATATAAATGGAGAGACTGTCGGGCAAAGGGTTCATCGTCGAATAGGAATCCTTTAAAGGTGTTATCTGAAGGTTAGCCGCAATAAAAGCCACATTCTTACCATATCCTTTCAGATTGTCGATGCCAGGAATCCTGATTTTGGTGTAAATTCCGGTTCCTGCCTGGATCATTGTTTGATTTTGGGTGAGCGAACATGGCAGTTCGTTTTTATTTTGACTAATTTGTTCAATCAGACTTCCGGTGGTATTGTGGGAAATTTGATTATACCAGATATCGGTGGTGGCAACAGGAAAGTTGAAATAAGTTTTCGCATTCGAATCGACAACTTTTACCAATTCATGATAATAAAGCCTCATAGCTATTGAATCATGGGCAAATCCGACTGCAACCTGGCTTTGACGCTCACCTGAAACCAGATCCATCCCTTTGAAATACTCCATAAACATGGTGGAATTCGTCATAGTGTCATTTTTATCCATAATCTTCTGAAACAACTCTTTTCCCAATTTATCGGTAAGATGCAGATAAAGGGTGTTTTTAGAGTGTGGCCGGGGATAAAAACTCATCTCTCCGAGACTTTCATCGGCCAGCTGAAACGAGGAAGTACTGTAGAGGTACCCGGTAGTATTCAGTTTAAGTTCCTGTGATATTTGCCTGACATTTACTGTCATCAATTTTGTGGTGTCGCCGATATAATAACCATTGTAATCCATTTTTACCACCAATGAATCATAAACAAGATCAGTGGCAGTGGTGGGATTGGTCGTGCCGTTTAATTGAAAATATGGATTACAGGTCACAGTGCCGGTATAAATATTACTATATCTTCCAACCAAAAGGAGATTTAAATTACTTGTAACGATTGAATCAACCCTGACAGTTGAACTTTCTGTGTTCATCGTATCGATCAGCACAACTCCGGAGCTTGAGTCAACAAAATTCTGACCCTGCTCAAAATCTTCAATTTTGGAAAAACTGCACGAAAAAAGTACTGCAATCAATAATATTCCAACGAGATACCGAAAACTACTTTCCATTATTTTTTGTCACGAAAGTATTTCAAGTTTTTCGCAGCCCCTGATTTATTATACCAACGCCATGATCCGACCGACGAAAAAATTTACAAACCGGCGGATCAAAGTTGTTATATATTGTGTTTCTGAACATTAACAGGATCCATAGGGATGCACAATCGAATTATCCCAACCTCAAACCGGTTAATCGGTCAGAAAGGGCTTTATATCGGTCAGGATACCCCTTTGGTTCTGTTTCATTTTTAAAGCTCTTTCCCCTTCGATAGTTTTGAAAAAGTTTTAAAAACAAATTATTCGCGGATGAAAAAATTATTTTTAATTGTTGTGGTACTTGTACTTGTTTCAGGTTGTAAAAAAAGCACAGTGGAATATATTGGAAACTGGATCAAAAGGTCAGATTTTGAAGGCGTTCCAAGAGGTAGTGCAGTCTCGTTTGTTATCGGTGACAAGGTTTACTTCGGAACTGGTTTCAACAGTGGACAGGACTCAGAGTATCTGAAGGATTTTTGGATGTATGACAATGCGCGTGATTTCTGGACAAGGTTAACTGATTTTCCTGGGGAACCCCGAATCGGAGCGGTTGCCTTCACCATAAACGGCAAAGGATATATGGGTTTAGGCTATAACGGGAAGGTAAAATTAAAGGATTTCTGGGAATTTAATCCGGCCACCAATGTCTGGACTCAAAAAGCAGATTTCGGAGGGACAGCCCGCTATGGCGCTGTTGGGTTCGCACTTGGAAACAAAGGGTATATGGGGACAGGATATGATGATAATGACAACCGCGATTTCTATTCGTATGATCCTGCCACAAATGCATGGACACAGATTGCCAGTATGGGGGGGTCAAAACGACAGTATAGTGTTGCTTTCACTATCAATGAGAAGGCCTATGTCACCACCGGAATTAATAACGGAGTCAACCTGACCGATTTATGGCAGTTTGATCCGACTACCAATACATGGACACAAAAAGCAGATATTGATTATGATACCTCCTGGACCATTGTCCGTAGCGGCGGTACCGCGTTTACACTTGGAACCAAAAGTTATGTCGGTCTGGGGTACAACTCCGGGGTACGTAAAGATTTCTGGGAATATGATCCCTTGCTGGATACCTGGACCAATAAAACCGATTTTGAAGGTAGTTCAAGACAAAATGCCTCAAGTTTTGTGATAAATAACCGGGCATTCATCATCGGGGGACAAAGTTCAAGTTACTTTTTTGATGACATTTGGGAATTAATGCCATTTGAGGCCGTAGTTACAACCGATTAATAAGGATCCTGTTCATTTAACCAAAATTGACCCAATTATATAACCGGTTTTTATCCTCTGGGATAAGAACCGGTTTTGCTGTTTAGCGGTAAAAACAACTGATATATCCCTAAAAACAGCTCAAACATCTATTGCTTTTTTCTCATTAAGGCCGGTAATATAGCTTTGATTCAAAATAGCAGTGATGAAAACAATAAAGTCAAATTTTATAATTGCCGGTATTCTGATCCTCTTATCAGGAAGTGAGCTCAGGGCGCAGGATAAGGTGTGGAAACTTGAAGAATGTATTGATTACGCCTTAAGCAAAAACATCCAGATCCAGAAAGCAAACCTTTCAAACGACAAAAATCAGCTTTATGCCAGCCAGGCACAGGATAACCGGTTACCTTCACTCAATGCATCGGTTCGCCAGAACCAGAACTGGTATAGAGGGTTTGACTCATCAACAGGACAATACGGAAGCAGCGGATCAAACAGCACCAATTACTCGCTTAATTCCAGTGTTTCGATCTTCAACGGACAAAAATTAGGGAATAAAGTCAGACAGACAGAGCTTGACCTGATGGCCGGCAAATTTTACGCAGAAACAGTAAAGGAATCTGTTGGCTTAAACATCCTGAATGCCTATCTGCAGCTTCTTTATGCTTATGAAAGTGTAAGTAATGCAGAGAAGCAGATTGAAGCGACAAACAGTCAGCTGGCTTTGGCTGAGGAGCGACTGAATCTTGGGATAATTTCAAAATCAGATTATTTGCAGATTAAATCAGAACTGGCGACCGAAAAGTCAACACTGGCCGATGCCCAAAGCCAGTTGTCGATCGATAAGGTCACACTGATGCAGTTGATGGAACTCCCTGTTGATCCCAACTTTAAAATCAGCTCACCCAACCTCGACAGTTTGCTGGTTCAGCATAACCAGCCAAATGGTCAGGAGATCTATAACCTTGCACTTGGGATTAAACCGCAAATAAAGAATGCTGAAATCACCAGGCAAAGCGCAAGTCTGAATGTGAAAATTGCAAAGGCCGACGCCTTGCCAAACCTCTCGATGGATGCGGGTTTGTCAACCAGCTATTCAAGTCTGACCACCGAAAGCGGATATTCAAGCCAGTTGAAAAACAAGGTGAACCCGGCGATTGGTCTTTCGCTTGCCATTCCCATCTTTCAAAAAAACCAGGTAAAAACCAATGTTCAGATCGCGACAATTGCCGTTTCAGATGCTGAACTCGACGAGATCAATACCAAAAACCAACTGCGTAAAGAGATTGAGCAAGCGTGTGTTGATGTTGTTTCGGCTCAAACAAAGTATGCTGCCAGCCTCGAAGAAAACCAGGCGGCCAAAGAGTCGTACGAGGTCTCGACCGAAAAATTCAAACAGGGGCTGATGAACTCTGTCGATTATCTTTTTGAGAAAACAAACCTCATCACCTCTGAGAGTAAATTACTCCAATCAAAATTCAAACAGATTTTCAGCTATAAAGTGCTCGATTTCTACAAAGGAGTTCCCCTGACATTATAAGATTAAACAGTTAAAAACAGACAGAAATAGTATACGATCATGAAAAAGAGAATAGTATATATCGGATTAACGGTACTCCTGGTTATCGTTGGAGGTTATGGTTACCTCTCATTTAAGAGCACTGAAAAAATCATCACTTTCGAAACTGCGAAAATTACAAAAGGGACGATCAGCAATACCGTCACGGCAACAGGTACGCTCGAAGCCATTAAAACAGTTCAGGTTGGGACTCAGGTTTCGGGGGTGATCGAGAAAATCTATGTTGATTTTAATTCCCAGGTTAAAAAAGGTCAGTTGCTGGCACAGATTGACGAAACACCACTTCTGGCACAGCTGGCTCAAAGCAAGGCCAGTGTTGATCAGTCGGAGGCTGAGGTAAAGTATCAAAAAGCAACTTACGAACGTTATAAAGTACTGGTAGAGAAGAAGCTTATTGCTCAGTCGGATTTTGATCTGGCAGAATATAATTACAACAAAGCTGTAGCAACATTGAACAATGTTAAATCGGTGAACGACAAAAACAAAATCAACCTTGCCTATGCCAGGATAAATTCTCCCATCGACGGTATTATCCTTAGCAGGGCAGTAGATGAGGGGCAAACGGTCGCCGCAAGTTTCAGTACCCCTACCTTGTTTACCATTGCCAACGACCTGACCCAAATGCGCGTCGAGGCCAAGGTTGATGAAGCCGATATCGGCAAGATCGCTGACGGGCAACGGGTTGAATTCACCGTGGACGCTTTTCCTGCGAAAAAATTTTCGGGAGAAGTTACCGAAATCAGGCTCTTACCGGTTGCATCGGCAAATGTGATCACTTATACAGTCGTGATTAATGCCCCCAATCCCGAGAAAATACTCATGCCCGGAATGACGGCCAATGCCTCATTCTTTGTGACTGAACGAAAAGGGATCTTGCTCGTTCCGGCAAAATCGATCCAGTTCACTCCCGATATGGAAGCAATGGCAATCTACAACCAGCGCGTACAAGGGGGTATCCTGCCTTCCTCAAAAGGTCAGGATGTTCCGGGTAACCGACAAACAGAAAGCACAGACAAAACAGTCTGGGTAAAACAAGGGTTAATGGTACATCCCCAAAAAGTCACCGTAGGGGTTACCGATGAAATTCATTTTGAAGTTTTATCCGGATTAAATGAAGGTGACGAAGTAGTCCTTTCGATGAGCTCAGGGGGAACAGCAACTAAAGTGAAAACAACTGCAGCCAAGAGCCCCTTCATGCCGCAAAGGCCGGGAAGCAACAGACAAACAACCAAATAGTCATGTCTAAAACAATTATACAGGTTAACCAGCTGAGGAAAGATTTCTATGTCGGTGAAATCACGGTGCATGCACTGAGAGGCGTTAATCTCGAAATCAGGGAGGGGGAGTTTGTCGCCATTATGGGTACCAGTGGTTCCGGGAAATCGACGATGCTAAACATACTGGGTTGTCTGGATAAACCAACCTCAGGATCTTACTTCCTTGACGGAATCAGTATGGGTGAACTTTCGAAAAATGAACTTGCAGCTTTGCGCAACATCAAATTAGGGTTTGTTTTTCAATCATATAATCTACTATCACGGACCACTGCACTCGAGAATGTTGAATTACCGCTTTTCTACAACTCCAAAATAAAATCAAAAGAACGACGTGAACGCGCCGAAGCGGCCCTTGAGGCGGTTGGTCTGACCGATCGTATGCACCATATGCCTAATCAGTTGTCGGGCGGACAACAACAGCGCGTGGCGATTGCCCGCTCGCTGGTCAATGACCCGGTCGTGATCCTGGCGGATGAAGCTACGGGCAACCTCGACACCCGGACATCATTCGAAATCATGGCGCTGCTCCAGGATTTGAATCAAAAAGGGAAAACGATCGTCTTTGTGACGCACGAAGCCGACATCGCCAAATTTATGACACGCCAGGTTGTTTTCCGCGACGGTCATATTATCCGCGAAGAGTTAGTGACCAACCGGAATAATGCGGTTGAGCTGCTAAAAAATCTCCCGCTGGAAGAACTCGTTTAACTCTAATATTACGAATCATGAAATAGCCATGATAAGAAGATCACTAACTGAAATGAATATTTAATCATGGCTATTCCATTTGGCCACAAATAAAAAATATACAAATGAATTACATCAATTCGATGAAAATAGCTTTGAATGCCCTGAAAAGGAATAAATTCAGGTCATTCCTCACCATGCTTGGGATTATCATCGGGGTTGCTTCGGTTATCGTGATGCTGGCAATCGGGCAGGGTTCGAAAAAGAGCATACAGGACCAAATGGCAAGTATGGGTACCAATCTTATTTTTGCCATGCCCGGATCGGAACAAAAGGGGGGTGTTCGAATGGGCAGCAGTGATGCACAAAACATGAAACTTAGCGACATTGATGCGATCGAAAAAGATTGTCCGGCCATCAGCGACGTTTCTCCTGAAGTTCGTGCAAGCGGACAGGCTGTGAATGGAAACCAAAACTGGCCCACTACAATATACGGTGTGAACAACAAATACTTTAGCATCCGTAAATACACCATCGGGACTGGTCGCAGTTTTTCCGAAAATGAAATTCAAACCTATGCAAAGGTGTGCCTTGTGGGGCAAACAGTGGTAGAGAATTTATTTGGGAAAAACGACCCTATTGGACAATCGGTTCGTTTCAAAAATATTCCGCTGCTGATCATCGGTGTATTGGGAGAAAAAGGGGAAAATGGTATGGGACAAGACCAGGATGACCTGGTGATTGCCCCCTACACGACTGTTCAGAAGCGGATCCTGGCAATAACACATATCCAAAGCATTGCTGCATCGGCAGTTAGCGAAAGCCAGAATAATGCGGCCATTACCCAAATTACCAGGTCACTTCGCAACAGTCATAAAATCAAGGAGGGAGCCGAGGACGATTTCCGGGTCAGGTCTCAATCCGAGATGGTGCAAACTTTTAGCTCCATCAGCGACATCATGACAGTACTTCTTGGAGCAATATCTGGAATCTCATTGCTGGTAGGCGGCATCGGCATCATGAATATCATGTATGTATCAGTTACAGAACGGACCCGCGAAATCGGCCTTCGCCTTTCAGTTGGCGGACGGGGCAATGATATCTTACTTCAGTTCCTCATTGAATCGATTTTACTCAGCGTTTTTGGCGGAGTGATCGGAATTTCACTGGGTATTCTGGCCACTCAGCTGATGTCGTCGGTTATGAACTGGCCCGTAGTGATCACCACCATCTCCGTGGTAATGGCTTTCCTGGTCTGTTCTGCAATCGGAATCTTCTTCGGATGGTATCCGGCCAGAAAGGCCGCCAGCCTCAACCCAATCGATGCCCTACGTTACGAATAATAGAAATAATAGAATACAAAGATGATCAATCAGAATTTGACAACGGTAAATTTATCTGTGAAACCGGGGAATACAACATTGAAAATCAAATACTATTTTTGAAAAAAATGACATCTGTATGCTAAAGTCCAAATCCAATAATAAGATTGAGCTGATACTTCATGCGATCGCCTGGGTGATTGTAATCATCATACCACTTTACCTCAATAACGAATCGATAGACGGGAATTATCACCGGCTTTACGAATTTTACATACACACCTTCTCTGCAGGAGTCATCTTCTATCTTGGGTATCTTTGGTTAGTACCCCGGTTTTTTCTGCTTGACAGAAAAATAGCCTATACACTCATTCTGACCGGAATGATCATTGGATCGTACTTTTTGACTTCCTATGTGAAGGACACTTTTCTTTCTGACCCCGATCGCGACAAGAAATTCATGGAAGCACTGAATAAAATAACTGGGAAAAAAGAAGATTTCCGTCCCCCGATGAAGGCGTTTGGTTTTTATAATCATATCCTCGCGTCGCTGTTAATATCCGGATTTGCGATCGGTCTTGGCGTAATGGATAAATTGAAACTGAATGAGAAAAAACAAAAGGAACTTGAGAAAGAGAAACTGAATTCGGAGCTGGCCTTTCTTAAAAATCAGATCAGTCCCCACTTTTTCTTTAACACGTTAAATAATATCTACTCACTGATCGGGATCGACGGTCCTACCGCCCAGGATTCTGTACTGAAACTATCGAAATTGATGCGCTACCTGCTTTACGAATCAGAGCATGGCGAGACGATGATCAGCCAGGAGATCGGGTTTATGAAAAACTATATCGACCTGATGAAATTGCGGCTGAGCTCCAGGGTGAAACTGCAGATCGATTTTCCGGAGCAATTTCATGACTTTCCAATTCCCCCGCTCCTTTTTGTCCCGTTTATCGAAAATGCCTTTAAGCATGGAATCAGCTACCGTGAAAATTCATACATCAATATCGCGATGAAAATTGACCATGAACAGATTAGTTTTATTACCGAGAACAGCGTCACTGCAGGAAGCCACAGCGATGATCTCCAATATTCGGGTAT
>JAHEYS010000447.1 GCA_023251475.1 Prolixibacteraceae bacterium | reverse complement strand
TCCCATTGTTTTTGCATTGGTCGACGAGATTTGTGAGGTCTTCGAATCGGATGCTTTCCATGCCGGAATAGACGAAGTTTTTTATATTGGTGACGAAAAATGTCCCCGATGTGCGGAAAGAGACAAGGCGGAACTATTTGCAGGCGAGGTAAACCTGATCCGTAACCATCTGGCTTTGAAAAACCACCGGCTATGGATTTGTGGCGACAGGCTTATTGACGGAAAAACGACTGGCATGGGGATGTGGTAAGCAATTATTAACAACACTCACAGAGCTATCGATTTGATATATAAAGATATAACAATATGCGACTGGCACTATGATCGCCCTTACCAGACGGCAGTATATTTTGCAATAAAAGGTTTCAGCGTTGTCACCTGCCCCTGGCGAAAACCTGGTATTGCGTTAATACAGACACAGGATATGTTCCGGTTCCGGTCTTGCGCAACCCCCGAGATGAGGGATCGCTATCAGGGGATCCTGCAAACTGTCTGGACAGGTGCAGGGCAGTTTATGAAAGAATTTTATAACCCAAAATCAAACCCAAAAGGGGACCGGAATACGCAATCAACCTGTTTTAAAGCGATATTTGGCGAGATTAAAAAACAAATGAAACCCTCATGAGCAAAGGCTCGCCAAAGAGCATGAAAATCTATGAGGGTTCCCCCGATGGATCGGGGCAAGCTATGTGGCCACTTAAAAACAAATTATTTTCACATGATTAAATGAATGAAATTATTCTACTTTTTAGGTTCCAGGGGAACAGACGGAGTTTTTAGAATTGGATGATCAACGTTCACTTCCCTTCTGACATTTTTAACATCCTTTTGTGGTTCAGGGCTTTTAGTGTACATCTTCAGTACTCCGCTGGCATGACGGTAGTAATGTCCCCTGAGGTCTTTGGAATAATTGGTCAGAATTTCTTTCCCCAGTCCGTTTACATCCCCGCACCGGAACAATGCCCGGGCCAGGATCAGTTCGCGAAGTGAATTATTCCGCGTACCGGTATCGGTGCCGCTGGGAGGAGTTATTCTTTTGGCAGTCTGAATATCGGGGATAGAGTAGCCGGTAATACCCGGAATCTGAAGCAAATCATACAAGATAAGCGCTCCCCTGCTATCACCAATTGTTTCGAGCGCCATGGCAACCGCCCTGAAATGGGAAAATTCGCTACTGATCGTCAGCTTTTTTGCCAGTTTTTCAAGGGTAGGAATGGCTTCTGCTTTTTTACTTCGTCCAAGGGCTATGATCAGGCCATCGAGATAGCTGATACTTTTTCCAAACTGGCCCATACCGGTGTAGTTCCATCCTGCATCCCAAGCTGAACTGTTTTCGATATTCTGCTGAAGAACTTGCCAACCGACCGGATTTCCAAGCATCCCCAATATCCTGGCAAAGGTCAACTGGTCATCAGGATTATTCGCCTGTTGAAAAGCCTCAACCATCAAAGGGATTGAACGCGTTTTATCCCACAATAGAATCTCGAGACCGTCGAGGTTATGGGTAACAGTGGAGGCTGCCTTCCTGATTTCTTCATCGGTTGGCGGATAATTGTCCTTATCGCTGAGCACCGATTCAGGGAGACTTTCAATCTTAACAAGCTCTTTTTGAAGAGATTTCAAATCAATATGCCGGATCATCTGATTATTCCTGGCAGCTATCGCCCCTGCCCATCCTACAGCGTATCCCTGATTCTGCAGACAGGGCTGCATCCGGATTACCGGCATTGCATCACGGTCGGCGCTTGCACCAAGTCCGGTGACCGCAATACCTTCGATACCTTTGGGCAACAGGGCGCGGAAAGGGACATAAGCCGTTACATCGGCCCCACTGTGTTCGGGTGGTTTAAGATAAAAGAATGAATCCTCAGTGAATCCGTGGGTATCAAAGGAGCTGAGATGAATCGAGATCACATCGGGATAAGTCCTTCCATTATAGATGTCGAGTGCTGAGATTGTGAAGTCCCCGACCATGCGACGACGCTCGCGGGTCTGCGACAGTTTTCCAATGTCGTACTGATTGGCAAATTTATCTTTGGCAACGATAAAAGTCCACCAGATGTCGAGCATATCGGTATCATCGGTAAAGGTCCAGTCGGTGTTGTTATAGTTATCGTCAGGATTTTTAAACGGCATTCCGGCACCCTGAACGGCCACTGAATTGCCATCCGTATATACATAACCGGCGCCGGCAGCAATCGCGATATCAGAACTTCCGGATGAATCAATGACGGTATGTGCAAGAATCACCCCCTTCCCGAAAGGGGTCGCCACAACAACACCTTTGACTTTCCCTTTGTCAATATAAGCGCCGCAACCCAAAACCCCGAACCAGATATCACCTCCGGCATTGCGGATTTCACGTCTGAAATATTCTGTTTTCCAGTCGAATACCCATTCATCAAGCCTGTTTTTTTGGCGTTTATTCCCTTCACCTATCGCTTTTGTGCCATTATCAACCTCATTTGTATATCCTTTGCGATAACCATGGTAGTACCGCCCCACCATTCCAAAAGTTCCGATCCCCCCCAATCCGTGAAGGTATTCAATCACTATGGTTTTGGCGCCGTGCCGGGCAGCACCTACCGCCGCGGGCGCCCCGGCTGTTCCCCCTCCCATTACCACAACATCATAATTTCCAAGTACAGGAAGTGTGGTTGCATCTGAGGTAACAAACCCCTGATTTAACGTGGGCCGGATACCAGCCAGCAATTCACCGACATCGCCTTTTACGGCATTGGTATGGTTTTGACTCCTGATCTTCATGGAAACCGGTGCCGGAATCGCTGAAGCAAGTTTTGCTGATTCCTGTCCAATCCGTTCTCCAATCCGGAGCAATCCACCGGGTTTTAACAGATCTGCAGCCACTGAACGGTGAATGTCAGCCATTCCGTTAAGGATGAATAACCGGTTGACATTTTTCGGCTGAAACGGGGTAAGACCAATCGTTTCGCCATCCGCCTCTTCCTTTTCCCAGCTGCTTTTTCCTGCAACATGATCAGGTGGAACCTGAAAAAGAAAATCACCCGACTCCACCTGATTCGGGTCCCAGGTGAGGTCTCTTACAATTTGTTCTGCATTGGCAAATGATTCCCAGGAGCCATCTTTCATGTCAATGTCTAACGAATATTCTATAGCGCTGAAGGTTTTATCTTTAATTGTGACAGGACCGGGAATGATCTGCGAGGTACCATTGTCCAATTTTTTCTCATTATTTCCCAGCACTGAAAACCTGAAATTTTGTTTTCCGGCAGGATAGATCGAAAACGAAGCAGCAGTGAGGCGGGTAACCATAGCGCGCGGTGTCGCATCAATAATTACTTTAGCTTTGACAGCCTGCCTTCCCGAACGGTTGGCGATCACAATACCGCTGGGATTTCCCTGTGTATCGGTTAGCAGATCAGTGACATAACTTGAAAACAGATAATCTATCTTATTATCCAGTAATTCATTATCAAGTATCTGTTTAAATTTTAGAGGCGTAAGTATACCATTCCCAAATAGTTTTTTCCCGAGCGCTGTATTCAGCGCTTCGGAATTAAAATTCCAATAACGCCATGTGCCACAAACATCCTCACCAAGATAAGTCTCCTGTGCAACCAGCAAAACCTTTGAGCCGTTCTGAGCTGCACAAACTGCGGCAGCCACGGCAGCTGTTGATCCTCCTGCTACCACCACATCTACATTATAGGCTACAGGAATTTTGCGTGCCGACTGATAACAAAACTTCCCCTTGCCATTTGGCATTTCTGAATTATTTGGGGCTGCAAATAAATTTCCGGTGGCAACAATAGCTGTTCCTGTCGCTGCTGTCAAAATAAAATCTCTTCTTTTCATTTGATTGTCGGTCTATAATCTTTTTTTTAAAGGCTGTTGTATTTGAAATTAGGCAAATGCTTAAATCCGTATAGTCGAAATACTTCGGTAAATCGATTAATAATTGATTCTTAATTTGAAAAACGTTGATGTGAAGGGTTAAGATGACTATTCATCATCTTCATCACCCTTGCCATTTGATTTAAGGTCCGGTTTCCCTTCCAGGACAATTACTATCTCCCCTTTTACAGTTTTTGATTGAAAATGGAGCAGTACATCTGCAACGGTTCCCCTGAAATTCTCCTCAAAAAGTTTGGAAAGTTCGCGTGAAACCGACACTTTTCTCTCCGGACCGAAATATTCTGCAAACTGCTCCAATGCTTTTACCAGACGGTAGGGAGATTCGTAAAAAATCATCGTCCGGGTTTCGTCGGCTAACTCCTTCAACTTCTTCTGTCTCCCCTTTTTCTGTGGTAAGAAACCTTCAAAACAAAACCTGTCACTCGGAAATCCTGAATTGACCAGGGCAGGAACAAAAGCGGTAGCGCCGGGAAGACATTCCACTTCAACTCCCATATTTAGACATGTCCGGGTTAGCAGAAATCCAGGATCGGATATCGAAGGGGTACCGGCATCCGAGATCAGGGCAATATTTTCGCCAGCAAGTATCTGTTCTGCAATACGTTCTACG
>JAHEYS010000446.1 GCA_023251475.1 Prolixibacteraceae bacterium | reverse complement strand
TAAATCCTATCGCTGGCAGGTTGCTCCCCAGCAGAGCCTGGTTCATTTTCAGATTTACGCCTAAAAATTATGAAATAAAAATGAAATTCTCACCAACCATTTTTGAGCTCATTACCATTTTTCGGGATTCTGTCTACAATCAAATATCGAAGCGATCGTAATTTGATTTTTGTGTTTCCAATAGATGATCTTGTCGTTACCTTGATTCAAAAACCTAAAATCTTCAGAATATTGGCTTAGAAGTTCTTCTTTTACGCCTGATAATGGATTCTTCTTTAATAGGGATACTCTGGAAATGATTCGGTTAATCGTACTCCTTGCAATACGTGGACTTGCTTTTGCTGAATAATAATCAAATATATCTTTAAGTTGTCTTTCCGATAACTCAGACCATTCAATCCTTATTTCCATTCATTGACCTTATTTTTTAGCTCTTCATGAGTTATTACACGACCTGCATCACTATCTTGAATTGCCTTGTCAATCAAATTATGAAATTCATTTAGTGACATAGGCGTTAATTCATTTTCAAGTAAATTCTTCTTCTCCTGTCTGATTAATAATTCAAGTTTAGAGATAAGATTCTCATCACTTATATGAAGGAATTCTTCAATTAAAATCAATTTTCTTGCCTGGATGTTCATCTTGCAAATTCTTTAAACAATTATAATCATTTTGACGTCGATTTATAATTATACCGCTGGTTTTTCCTTTGCCACTTTCACCGGCGTTCGCCGGGCCAGCATGTCGGCATAGTATTTACGGGCGGTATTCAGCAGTGTGAGGGCAGTATTAAAAAGGGGAGTGTCTAAGGCTTTTGCCATGGCCAGCACATAAACCGTAAAATCGCTGTATTGCTTTAATAGCTCTTTGCGGATAGCCTGCACATCGTAGGTTTCAGTCATCGCTCCGGTTACCATCCGGCCGCTAAAAAGCGTTTTGAAATTCTGGTTAGCCGCCTTCATCCGGGCGACGTATCTTCCGATATTCAAAAGGGCAACCTTCTCTGAATAGTTGGCACTTTCCAGATCGCTCACCAGTTTATCAATGCCTATTGTTTCGGCCTCATAGTTTTGTCTGGCCAGGTTTTTATGGGAGCCCATTAGTATTCCCAGTATTCTTACTGCTTCAATCTCTGAAGGCTCATCCGAAACTGCATATAGTCTGAGCGCTCTATTGAAGGCATCAAGAGCTTTGTCGCGGTTGCCATCTGCAATTGAGATCTTTTCTGTCTCCTGGTTTTTTCGTACCTGCGCCAGCGCTTTTTGAAAAATTGCCGACTTGTTGGTGAGTTGCTTCATGTAATCGTTGTAGGGGGCATCGGTTAACCATTTCGGATCGATGGTTGAAAGGTCGTTCAGGTGGCGGTTCATTAATTGACCAACTTCCATATTGGTCAAATCAGTTGTTCTTAATGATTCAAGTTTGATGGTCATGGTAAATAATATTAGTGAATTTTATTTCTCTAATATACAACAATATTTCCATATTATTTGAAAACTGTACGGGATAACAAAGTGGTGAACAATTTTGAAAATGGGGGTGTCCAAAAACTCTGTGTACCTCTGAGTCTTCTCTGTGGTTCTAAGTGTAATTAACTGTTTCACAGAGTTACACTGAGCAGGCACAGCGTTTCACAGAGAGAAAAAGAGCAATTTTAAACAGTCTCCTTAATGCCGGTTCATTATTTTATTTTTAACACTAAATCAATTGTACTTGTGGCAGACTGACTGCACCTCCTTATTCGTCGATATGATTAGCGAAACTCTTTTTTCATCTCCGGTTGATCAGAAATCAGATTGTAGCACCACATTACCACGTTCGGTTGATCCCATGTAAATAAAGGGTGGTCATTTACCCCTCCGGTTGGTCGGAATCAGAATTGCAGGGGTTTAATGGCACCTCCTGTTGATCCCATGTTATTTTCAGGGGGTCATTTACCCCTCCGGCTGGTCAGAAACAAAGTTGCAGGAGTTCAATAGTAGCTGTGACATCTTAATTGGCGTCATCTTAACCGGACAATAATGAATTAAAATCAAAACTTAGTAATTTTGCGACAATTAATTTAACCCTGACAGGGTTAAGGAATTAAAATATAAATAATGCAGACAAGGGTACCTTTAAAAGAGTTGAACTCGCGGATGGCGCGTTTCAGAAATCAGATGGATCAGAATAGTCCCGGATGGGAGATCGCGGCAGTGTTTAGCAAGATTAATGTCTACTACTTTACAGGAACGATGCAGGAGGGGGTGTTGTTTATTCCCAGGAGTGAAGAGGCAGTATTCTGGGTGCGAAGAAGTTATGAGCGGGCAGCCGAAGAGTCGCTGTTCCCGTCGATAAAGCCGATGGAGAGCTACCGCGATGCGGCCGTTACGATGAAAAACCTTCCGGATACGGTTTATATTGAGAAAGAGATCGTTCCCGTCGCCATGCTGCAGCGGTTTCAGAAATACTTCCCGTTTACCGTGATTGAGTCTGCAGATGTTCAGATTGCCAAAGTAAGATCGGTCAAAAGTAAATATGAGCTGAACCTGATGGAGCAGTCGGGAAGGATTCATCAGCGGGTTACCGAGGAACTTATTCCCGGGATGCTGCGCGAGGGGATGAGCGAGCTGGAGTTTTTCTGTGATCTTTACTCGGTCCTGATCCATGAGGGGCATCATGGTGTGGCCCGTTTCGGGATGTTCGATACCGAATCGATTCTGGGGCAGATCGCGTTTGGAGAAAGCTCGATTTATCCAACTTCCTTTAATGGTCCGGGGGGAAATTACGGCATGAGCCCGGCTGTCCCGATACATGGCAGCAGGAACCGGAAACTGAAGAAAGGGGACCTGGTATTTGTGGATACCGGGTGTGGCGTTGAAGGGTATCATACAGATAAAACGATGACCTATATGTTTGGGAAGACGTTGCCGGAAGAGGCTATTCAAATTCATTTACAATGCGTTGAAATACAAAATAGGGTAGCAGCCATGTTAAAGCCGGGGGCAATACCCTCGGTTATCTACAACGAAATAATGAATGGATTGAGCCCCGTGTTCCTCGAGAATTTTATGGGATTTGGGACGCGCAAGGTGAAATTTCTGGGACATGGGATCGGGTTGACGATTGATGAATTACCGGTCATTGCCAATGGTTTCGATGAACCTATTCAGGAGGGGATGGTTTTTGCCGTCGAGCCCAAAAAGGGGATTCCCCATATTGGGATGGTGGGGATCGAAAACACCTTTATTGTGACTCCCCAGGGTGGACGGAATATCACGGGAGGTCATCCAGGGTTGTTACCTGTGTGGTAAAAAATTCCTTAGGAATGGCTCATTTTGTAGCGCAGGATGTTAATCCTGGGGTGAATGCGGTCATTCGAACATATTATGAGTGCCGTAGGTACGGGATATTTCTGAACACATTAATATTTAAATTTTTTAATGAATCCATCCCTAAAAATGGCCCGGGCCTTCGGCGCTCACGGATGCGTGGTTGACCGATCTGCGGACGAAATAAATTTCATCCCTACAATATGTACAGGGCCTATGGCACTTTAACGGATAATGGCCCCTTGGAAAATACCCATCAGGCCAATGGATCTTGAACTGAAAATAAATCTCAGGCATATGGCGCTAAGCAATTCCGCAGGAATGGCTCATTTTGTAGCGCAGGATGTTAATCCTGGGGTGAATGCGGTCATTCGAACATATTATGAGTGCCCTAGGTACGGGATATTTCTGAACACATTAATATTTAAATTTTTTAATGAATCCATCCCTAAAAATGTTCCGGGCCTACGGCCCTCACGGATGCGTGGTTGACCGATCTGCGGACGAAATAAATTTCATCCCTACAATATGTACAGGGCCTATGGCACTAGAACGGATAATGGCCCCTTGGAAAATACCCATCATACCAACGACCTTGGAACTGAAAATAAATCTCAGGCATATGACACTTGCTAATTCCGTAGGAATGAATCGTGTTGTAGCGCAGGATTTTAATCCTGGGGAACAGGCCAACGAATACAGGATGAGTGCCGTAGGTACGGAACATAACTGATAATGATTCGAATTTCGATCTGCGAATTTAAAATCAGTTTGTTCGGTATCGGATCCAGAAACTTTTTATTCATCGCTGGTAAAGGGAAGAGGTAGTTGATTTAAGGGTCCCGCGATTTGCAATCGCGGAAAATAAGGATCAATTGAAAAAGTCGTAGTGGAGGTAAAAAAAAGGCGATCGAAAATCGCCCGACCCTATACAAAATCCCTGTCAGGTTTTAAAAACCAGATACAGAAGCCCTGTCAGATTTTTAAAACCTGACAGGGCAGTAAAAATTTAACTGATTATTATTTCTTTTTCTTCATCAGAAAATAACCGGCTGCTCCAAGAACAACTACTGCACCACCAATCAATGCATAGTTTGGTCCTGTACTTTTGGGCGTCTCTTCTTCAGCTGCCGCATTATAGAATACAGGTTTTGCCGCTTTATCAGCATTCACTGAATCTTTTTTTGCTGCAGGTT
>JAHEYS010000167.1 GCA_023251475.1 Prolixibacteraceae bacterium | reverse complement strand
GGATATGGTCTTGTCAATGGGACTTTCGGGTGATGATCCAACCCTGCAAAACATCTTCGATAAGTCGACCAAGAGTCCACGTGTAAGCTTAGGCTTTAATGTTCCCATTTTCGACTGGGGACAACGAAAAGCTAAAATCAGAGCCCAGGAGGCGGTCATCAATTCTCAGAAACTCAACCTTAGTAACCAGGAGACACAAATCAAAATAGATATCCGCCAGGTGGTCAGAAACCTTACCAATCTTAAAAACCAGATTGGGATTGCCCTTCAAAACCAAAAAAATTCGCAGCTCACCTATGACATTAATCTTGAGCGATATAAAAACGGCGACCTGACCAGTATGGACCTTAACCTGTTCCAGGTACAGCTCTCCGACAAGAAGATGGCTTATGCCCAGTCGCTGATCAATTACAAGGTGGAATTGCTCAACCTTAAGATACAGTCGCTGTTCGATTTTTCAACCAATGAGGCAGTGGTTCCCGAGAAGTTTGTAAAGGAATATCAGGCAGGTAAAATTCAGTAATCAATCAAAATAATATAGCAGATCATGAAATTCAAATTGAAAAAAAGTAGCAAGTGGGCTTTGGTCGCATTAATACCATTTATGGCCGCATGTGGAAATCAGGGTAGTCAGATTAGTAGTGAACTTGCCATCCCGGTATCGGTGATGGATGTCGTAAGAAAGCCTATTGTTCAGTATATCAGTACAACAGGGACAGCGACGGCTGCCAGCCAGGTGACACTTAATACCGAAATGGCCGGGATCTACCATTTGGTGAAGAATCCCAAAACGGGCGCCGATTTTAAGCTGGGAGATATTGTCGAAAAAGGACAGGTCATTGTCAGACTGGAAAATCCTGAAACCCAGAATAGCATTGCCATTGCAACAAAGAAACTGAATCTCGATATTTCGGAACTGGAGAACCAGAAACAGAAATCACTTTATGAAAAAGGGGGAGTCACGTTACGCGAATTGAAAAATTCAGAGGTATCGCTCGCCCAGGCCAACACCGATTATGAGAATGCCAAAATTCAGCTGGCAAAGATGGAGGTCATCGCACCGTTCCGCGGAGCAATTGTCGATCTGCCCCAGATTACCGGCGGAACACGCGCAAACGCAAATACTGCAGTAGTCACACTGATGGATTACAGTAAGTTATTGATGGAGATCAACCTTCCTGAAAAGAATATTTCAACAATTAACGTTGGCCAGGAGGTGGCAATAACCAATTATACCTTACCCAAAGATACCCTTCAGGCAAAGATAAATGAACTGTCACCAGTTGTTAGTACAGAAACACGTACATTTAAAGGGAAACTGCTGATCAATAACCCGGAATTGAAACTCCGTCCTGGCATGTTTGTAAAGGCTGACATTGAAGTGGCCAGACGTGACAGCGCCATTGTGATCTCCAAAGAGATTATCATTGCGGGGAACAGGGGAAAGACCGTTTACATCGTTGAAAAAGGGTCGGTCCGCGAACGGATTATCACCACAGGTCTTGAAAACGAAACATCAGTGGAGGTTATTGAAGGATTAAAGAAAAATGAACGCGTGGTAACCAAAGGTTTTGAAACCCTCAGGGACAGATCCAAGGTTAAGATTATTAATCAGTAATCTTTCCGGAAAAATATTCAGGCAGAAAGGCTTCAGGCTTACAGACCGCAGGTGAAAATCGGGTCTGAAGGGCTTCAGCCTCCCGACTAAATGATTTTAGCTGTTACTTAATATCAATGTACGATTAATCGGAATATATTGATGATCATCAAATTAAACATATAATTGCGAATGAAAAAACTGACTTCTTTTGCAGTCAATTACCCTGTTACAGTGTTAATGGCCATACTGGGGATTTTACTTCTTGGGGTGATTTCTTACCAGAAATTAGGGATTGATCTTTTCCCTGACCTCACCTCCCCAAGGGTTTTTGTTGAGATAAAATCGGGCGAACGGCCTCCTGAAGAGATGGAGAAGCTGTTTGTGGAGAAAATCGAGGCGGTGGCGATCCGTCAGAGTGGGGTGGTCGAGGTCTCATCCATCACGCGTACAGGTTCTGCACAGGTCACGGTCGAATATGCCTGGAGTAAAGATATGGATGAAGCATTTCTCGACCTTCAGAAAGCTTTAACCAGCTATTCCCAGAATTCACAGATTGATGCCCTTACCATCACCCAGCATGATCCAAATACCCTCCCTGTAGTCATTGTTGGACTTTCGCACGAGTCGATTACCGACATGAATGAACTTAGAAAGGTTGCGGTTAATTATATCCGCAATGAACTGGTTCGTCTTGAAGGGATAGCCGAGGTGGAGCTGTCGGGGATTGAAGAGAATGAGGTCCGTATTGATACCGATCCCTATAAACTTGAGTCATTTAATATCACTGTAGATCAGCTCTCTTCGAAGATTCAGGCGTTCAATCGCAGTATTTCAGGTGGAACGATTTCAGAAACCGGACTGCAGTATGTGGTCAAAGGGGTGAGTCTGCTCCAGCAAAAAGAGGATTTCGAAAATCTTATTATTGGCTATAAATCAACTGTCGCCGGCAGCACAACTGCCGAAAAATCCGCCACCTATCTGCGCGATGTGGCAACGATCAGTTTTGCAAACAAGGAACCGGTAAACATCGTCCGGATAAACGGAGAAAGGTGCCTTGCCTTGTCTATCTATAAAGAGACCCGTTACAACACGGTTAAAGCGGTTGAGGATATTCAGAAAGCGCTGGTAAGTATCACCAAAGCGCTTCCAGGTTATAAATTTACACTGGTCACCAACCAGGGTAACTTTATCCGCACCGCTATCGATGAAGTTCAGAACACGATGATTATTGGGGTGATCCTTGCCATCATCGTACTTTTCATATTCCTGAGGCGGATTGGAACTACGCTTATTGTGAGTCTTGCGATCCCGATTTCAATTATAGCGACATTCAATCTAATGTACTTCAATGATTTAACATTGAATATCATGACCCTTGGGGGGCTTGCGCTGGGCGCGGGTATGTTGGTCGATAACGCCATTGTGGTGATGGAGAATATCTTCCGCAACCATGAGCTGGGGATGTCAGCCAAAGAGGCTGCGATTGTTGGAACAGCCGAGGTTGGGGGTGCAATCACCTCCTCAACACTAACTTCAATCGTTGTATTTCTTCCGATCGTTTATATGCATGGTGCCTCGGGTGAACTTTTTAAAGACCAGGCCTGGACCGTTGCATTCTCCCACTTCTCCTCACTTTTTGTCGCCATATTCCTGATCCCGATGCTATACCATCAGTTTTTTAAGAAAAAAGCGATGCAGGCGCCCAAAGGGGCAAAATTTGCAGGATACGGAAATTTCATCACCCGGATACTGCCCAACGGATGGATCATCACCATCATCTCATTTGTGTTAATGGGATTATCGTTTCTGTTGATCCCCTATATCGGGAGTGAGTTTATGCCCAAAACCGACAGCAAAGAGTTTACCGTAAATGTAAAGATGGCAGAAGGCACCTCGCTTGAAAGGACCTCTTCAGCAATCGCATCGATGGAGAACATGATTAAAGAGCTCCTTGGAGATGATCTTCAATCGGTCTATTCCAAGATTGGTCCCTCAACGGGAACTTCTACCTCTTCAACAGCTGTTTATGAAGGGGAGAATACTGCAAACATCAAGGTGATTCTTAAACCCGAAGGGAAATATGTGGCCTCCCAGGTAATCTCTGCCATTGCAAAGTGGTATGCAGAAAACCCCCAGTTCGAAGTGACCTTTACGCAGGATGAGACCGCTTTGCAAAGTATCCTCGGGACGCAGGATGCACCGCTGGTAGTCGAAGTGAGGGGTACTGATCTCGACGAAATCAGGAAAATAACCAAGGAAGTTGAAGCTTCCATAAAAGATATTCCCGGGTTATATAATTTTCAGACCAATGTTGAGGGAGGTTATCCCGAAATAAACGTTGTTGTTGACCGGTTCCGGGCAGGATCGTACAATCTGGCTGTGACAGATATCGTCAATCAGGTTACCTCTAAGCTGAAGGGGCAGAGCGCCGGGCAAATGGATAAAGATGGTGAATTGCGTGATATTACCATCCATGTACCAAAGATCGGGGTTTCCGCACTGGGAGATATGATCATCAAAAACGGAACATCCGTCATCAGACTCTATGAAGTTGCAAAGCTTGACCAGTCGGTGGCGCCAACCGAAATTTACAGGAGGAACCAAAGCCGGATCGGCAAGGTGATGGCCGAGCTGGACAAAGACAAACCGCTTGATAAAGTGGTGGCTGCCGTTCAGGCTAAAATAGCCCCAATGGTATTGCCTGCCGACTACTCCATCAAGGTGGCCGGTGAAGAGCAGAAACGGCAGGAGTCAATGAGCAATCTGCGTTTTGCGTTACTGCTCTCTATTATCCTGGTATATATGGTCATGGCAAGTCAGTTCGAATCGCTGATTCATCCGCTGATCGTACTTTTGACCATCCCGTTTGCCATCGTTGGAACCATCATTCTCTTCTTTTTACTGGGTCAGACCTTTAATATTATGGCGCTCATCGGAATAATCATGCTCGGCGGAATCGCGGTAAACGATTCAATCATCCTGATTGACCGGATTAATCAACTACGAATGACCGGAATGGAAAAACGGCTGGCCATCGCTCTGGGAAGTCAGCAGCGTTTAAGGCCAATCCTGATGACCAGTATTATTACCGTTATTGCCCTGATCCCGTTAACTATCGGGTTTGGCGAAAGCGCTTCATTACGCTCCCCAATGGCTTACGCAGTAATAGGTGGTATGATTACCAGTACGTTACTTACACTTTTGGTGATACCATGCGTTTACGATTTGATGACCAGCAATAAGCCATACAAACCGGAGGAATAGCCCGGACGATCGGCCATCAATAAATTATTTTGGACAGAACAGCGACATTTCAACCGTAAAACCGGAAATAGAAAGCTTATGAATTTTATTATAAACAGAAAGGTTTTAATCAGCATGCTTTTCTTCGGATTAAGTATGATGGGATATTTTTCATGGAAGAATCTCTCCATGGAACTATTCCCAAATGCCGAACTTCCGATGCTCTATGTGCAGATTTCCAGCCAGTTGGAGGTAGATCCGAAATACATGGAAAGTCAGGCTGTTGTCCCGCTCGAGGGAGCCATTGGCGCCCTTCAGGGAATCGAAAACATGGAGTCCACCGCCGAGTCACGCCGGGGATCTATCATGGTTGAATTTAATAAAAACATCAATTTCAAATATACTTATCTGAGGGTTCAGGAGAAAGTCGATGAGATAAAAGCCTCTCTTCCCGAACAGTTTAGGGTAACGGTTGTGAAAGTTGACCTCAACCAGATGAAGAACCAGTTTATGCAACTCCAGGTTTTAGGTGGCGGGGGTGCAGACCGGGTGAGAAATGTCACTGATCTAAAAATCAAAACTGAACTCGAGAATATTGACGGCATTGCCGGTGTCAATATTTTTGGAGGGCGCGAGAAATCGGTAGAGATTCAGCTTGACATGGACGTATGCGAAGCTTATCACATCACCGCTGCGACCATCCGGAATAAAATATCGCAGAACTACAAGGCCAGGGCATTTGCCGGGAATGTATATGAGTCCAAAAAACAGTATTTTGTCCAGGTAACCTCCGAATTTGATGATCTGAAAGAGATCAGCAACCTTGTGATTGCTACGGGTCCAATCCTGCTTAAAGATGTTGCAAAAGTCTATTTCGGAACCAAGGAGGAGACCTCCTATTCGCGTGTCAACGGGAAGAATTCAGTTTCGATCACCCTGGTAAACGATGCCCAATCGAATCTTATTGATTTATCGCATAGCACATTGGCCGTTATTGCAAAGTTAAATAAGGAACTGGCAACGAAAGATATTCAGATTAAAGTGCAGAATAATGCTGCCGATACGATGGAGAAGAACCTCAATCAGATTGGAGAACTTGCATTGATCGGAGGTCTTCTGGCGATTATGGTGCTCTGGATTTTCCTTAAAAATTTCCGGCTGGTCTCCATTATCGCCCTGGCGATTCCGATCTCTGTGCTTACTGCCTTTAACTTTTTCTATGGCGCCGATATCTCCATTAACAGCTTAACACTTGTAGGGATGGCGCTGGCCGTGGGGATGCTGCTCGATAACAGCGTTGTCGTGCTCGAGAATATTTACCGGCTCCGGGGGCTCGGGAATTCTCCGCGACAATCGGTGGTTCAGGGGACCACCGAAGTATGGCGCTCTGTCTTTGCCTCAACCCTCACAACAGTTACGGTATTTCTTCCGTTTATTTTCTCCGATAACTTTTATATTACCCTCATTGGTAAAAACGTGGGAGTCTCCATTATTTCCACCCTATCCATCTCCCTGTTTGTGGCAACACTGCTGGTCCCAATGATGGCCTATTCATTCCTCAGGAGAAAAGGGTCTGAGCACCTGAGTTTTAACGTCGTCTCAACGAGGAACAAGCTGGTTCAGGCGTATGTGATGCTGATGAAATACTCTTTACGGAAACCGGCGCAAACCATTGTCGGAGTGCTGATTTTCTTCTTTGTCACTATTTTTCTCTGTCTTGCAGTCAGTATGAATAATCTGACCCAGGTCCAAACCAACGCATTCCGGATCAGTGTTACCATGCCGGTCGGGGCAACGATTGAGGCTACCGATAAAATTGTTTCACAGATAGAAAGTCGCATTGATACCCTGGCTGAAAAAGAGGATGTTACGAGCAATATACAGGTAGAAAGTGCAACAGTCAATGTTTTACTGAAAGAGGATTTCAAGAAAACCAGCAAACGGACCATCGCCCAGATCAGGGACGATGTAAAACGGCGGGTGGAAAACATTACCGGCGCAGTGATCGATATCAATGATGCTTCTGAAACGACAGCCAGTTCAGGCGGTGGCGGAGGCGGTACGCGTCAGAGCAGCGGCGGTACCGGAAATATGATGAAATTGCTTGGGGTGGGGTCAAACCAGGAAAAGATTTTAATTAAAGGCCAGGATTTTGACGTGATGAAAAATGTCGCGGGCGACCTTCAGTATTTCCTTGAATCGCTCGAGTCCATAAGCAGGGTTCGCGTCAGCTATTCGGATAACCGCCCCGAGGTACATCTGCGGTTTCACCCGCTGACCATGAACGAGTACGATATCTCACTGGCAAATGTATCGGGCGAACTGAATTCATTTAGTAAGGAGATTAACACTAACATCAAGTTTAAACAGGGGACAGACGAATATGATATCCTCATTAAGGAGATGCCAAAACTGGGTTCCACCCTTGAGCAGCAGAAAAAACCCAGGACCATTTATGATCTCCGCACCCTTCCTGTTCCCGATGCCAAAGGGGGTTTACACGAGCTTCAGAATATCAGTGAAATCGTCTATTCGACGGGTTACGCCAATATTTCACGCGTAAACAGGGAAAAACAGATTGAGGTGACCTATTCATTTGTCTCGGCCGCCCAGGATTCGAAGGAGTTACTCGCCTCCTACCGCCAGGAGGTTGACGGAGTGGTTGAAAGCTATAAATTACCATCAGGTGTGGCCATTCAGGTAATTCATGAAGAGAATGAGCTGAAGGATTTTTACTACCTGATACTTGCCGCTTTTATCCTTATCTTTATGATTCTTGCCTCGGTATTTGAATCACTCTCCACACCATTTGTACTGATGTTCTCTATACCACTTGCAGCGATAGGTTCATTTGTGGCGCTGATCCTTACCGGAAATTCACTCTTTAGCGCCAACACCCTTATCGGTTTTATCATTTTAATTGGGATAGTGGTCAATAACGGAATTATTCTCATTGACTATACTAATATCCTTCGGAAACGAGGTTTCAGAACCGAGCGTGCGCTGATCCTTGCCGGGATGTCGCGGATCCGCCCAATTCTAATTACGGCAATAGTGACCGTTGTGGCCATGTTTCCCCTTGCCATGGGTGACAATGAATATGTTGGGGCAATCGGCGCACCGTTTGCGATTACCGTAATCGGTGGACTAAGTATGAGTACGCTGCTGACCCTGATATTTATCCCGACCTTCTATTTCGGCCTCGAGAACGCGATAATCTGGTTCAAGGGATTGTCCCTCAGAACAAGGATCATCCAGATGGTGCTCCTAATGGTTGGTATCTTCCTTATTTATACCCGCGTCGACGCTTTCCTGTGGCAGATGCTCGACACCATCGCAATCATCATGGTGGTTCCGGGTGCAACATGGTTTATCATGAACAGTTTGCGCAAGGCCAAAGAGACGGTAATCGATCCCAATGAACAAATCCATATCACCGTTCAGAACCTGGTTAAAATATACGATTGGGGAAGCCGCTTCCAGCGGGAGTGGATCGGCAACCGCAACATTCGTGAACGGGCGGGTCAGATAAAATATTACCGTAACTGGAAAGATTTCGATGATTTTGTATGGGAATTGCCCATCCTGGGGTTCATGGTCTATTTTACATTCACCTATCTGAACAACGGACTCTATATGTTTATCATGGCCCATCTGATTTTCTTCTTCTCGCTGTACCTGTGGGGACCCGTGAAGGAATACCTTGAAAATAAAGGGGAGCGTGATCAGACAAAATGGCCCGCAAAAATAGCCAGGCGGGGATACGCAATTATCTATTGGATACTCCCGCTGATTTTCATCGGACTCTTCTATCTGGAATGGAAATCAGTTGGTTCGGTAATTATGATTGGCATTCTGTGGTATTTTGCACTTTCAGTTCAGATGACTGCCATCATGCTTTATGAGAATAAGATTAATATTGAAAGGCTCCAGGGGCGCTTTGCAGGCACACGTCGTATCTTCTTTAAATTGGTGGAACAGATGCCGGTTATTGGACGTAAACGGGATGCTTTCAAAGCATTAAAAGGGGTATCACTCGAAATTGAGACAGGAATGATTGGATTGCTGGGACCCAACGGAGCCGGTAAGTCAACCATGATGCGTGTTATTTGCGGAATTTATGAGCAAAGCTACGGCAAGGTTTGGATCAATGGAATCGACACCCAGGAAAAACGGGAAGAGTTGCAGGGACTGATCGGTTATCTTCCCCAGGAATTCGGTTCATACGAAAATATGTCTGCCTATGAGTTTCTTGATTACCAGGGAATTCTGAAAGGTCTGACCAACCCTGTTGAACGTGCCGCGCGAATCGAATATGTGTTGTCGTCGGTTCACCTTTGGGACCGGAAAGATGATAAGATTGGCGGATACTCCGGTGGTATGAAACAGCGGATCGGGATTGCCCAGATACTGCTCCATCTGCCACGCATCCTGGTGGTTGATGAGCCTACCGCAGGACTTGATCCGCGCGAAAGGATCAGGTTCAGAAACCTCCTTGTTGAATTGAGCCGTGAACGGGTCGTTATTTTCTCTACCCATATCATTGAAGATATTTCAAGTTCATGTAATCAGGTGGCCGTTGTGAACCGGGGACAACTTCACTATGCCGGAAATCCGGGCAATATGGTGAAACTGGCCGAAGGTCTGGTTTGGCAATACACGATTCCTGCCCGCGATTTTGATTCATTCCCTGCAAAAGACAGGGTGGTGCATCATATGAGGGATGGGGAAAATATAAAACTAAGATTCCTCTCCGCGGAAAAGCCGTCGGAAGATGCCATTCTTGTAAAACCGGTTCTTGAGGAAGCATACCTCTGCCTGTTAAAAGGAATCATCGTGAAGAAATAGGGGAACTGCTTACCTCTGAAGGTAATGATGGAGTGAGAGAGACTCAGGGAATTAGGGAGTTAGAGACTTAGAGACTTAGGGACTTAGAGAGTTTGAGACGAGCAAGAAGAAAGTAGAAAGTCTTCATTTGATTAATTAAATAATAGAATAATACTATAATGGATAAATCAGTCAAAATATTTTCGAGGGAGAGCCGCCTTTATTTTTGGGCAGATCTGATCTATAAAATGGCACGGTACAATCTTAAAATTATTTTCGCAGGAAGATTTATCTGGTTTGTGCTTGCAGCCTTGTTGTTTTTTATTCTCCTTTCGATCAGATTGGTTTTCCAGACCGAGGGTTTCGATTCCTCCTCGGTCTATTCCATTCTGATTATCCCGGGGATCCTCCTTGTATTTTATCCGACGGTCTTTGGTATTCAGAGCGATGCGGATACCAGGATTCTGGAGATTCTCTTCGGTATTCCCGATTACCGTTATAAAGTATGGATGGTACGACTGGTCATGATATTTTTGCTGACCTGGTTTCTCCTCTACCTCTTCTGCTGGGTAGGCTATTTCGGGCTAATCCCCTTCTCGGTTTTTGAGATGTCGTGGCAGCTAATGTTCCCGGTACTTTTTCTGGGTTCCCTTGCTTTTTTGGTATCCACCATCGTTAAGAACGGAAATGGAACAGCAGTTGTGATGATTATTATCGGCGTTCTCCTGTTGATGTTCAGTGAATTTCTTTCCAGGACGCAATGGAATGTATTTCATAATCCCTATTCTATTCCCAGCAGGATGAATGAGATGATCTGGTCGCAAATCTCCCGGATGAACCGGCTGTTCCTTGCACTTTCAAGCGTCGTCTTCTTCCTGGGTGGTTTAACAAATCTACAGCGGCGCGAAAAGTTTTTGAAATAGTATGTTGATAGAAGGACTGAGAGAGGAATGAGGGAGAGACGGTTTCTGCTTAAGCATAGGTTTATCGAAAAAGTAAACGAAATTCAGATTTACATATTAAAACGACCAATCTTCAGGATGAAGCGACATATTGACTAATTTACCAATAATGTTGTTGCATTTTTCAACTAAGATTGTATACGTTTGAACTTCAATATATTTACATTCGAGAGCAAATTCAAGCCATGTTTGTGTTTCTGCTGCTTCACCCTCCGAATCAGAAAGTTTTGATACAAAAGCTTTGGGATATTTTCGTTTTCTAAATGCTTCCGCCAAATTGGAGCATACAGATCTCGATGATCTTCTTATCTGGTCAGTTAATGAATACTTTTCCTCAATTGGAAATTGTTTCGATATTTCGAAAATTGCCACTGCAGTTTCAAATCCTAACTTGTACACATCCAAGTCTTTGTGTGATCTTATTTTCATTTTGTAAACTTATTTCAGGACTAGACACCTTCTCTCTCCATCTCTCCATCTCTCCATCTCTCCAACTCTCCATCTCTCCATCTCTCCATCTCTCCATCTCTCAACTCTCCATCTCCCCATCTCCCCATCTCCCCATCTCTCCATCTCTCCATCTCTACCCCCTCCCCTATTCTCCTTCCAAAACGATATATTCCCAGGGTTCAAAATAACATTTCCGGTTATCAGTGTTAAAGTTGATATGATTCTGATTGATGATATTGATGTATTTCCCATCGGCCAGATCGGTGGTGATGTCTGTGGTGATCGTGTCAGGACTCATGTTTAACAGCACCATCACGCGGGCTTTGTCGGATGATCGGAGGAATGATACAATTTTATCCGGCGATGAATTGGAGAGTTCAACCATTTTCCCACCGTATGGGGGATTCCAGAGCGCCTGATTGCGGTGTTTAAGATGAATCAGCATTTTATAGAATGGGATCATCCGGGTATCACTCCAGTCGATGGTGTCTTTGGCAAAAAACCGGAGTCGTTTTGTCATTCCAGCCTCTTGTCCGTTATAAATCAAAGGCATTCCCGGAAGGGTAAAGGTGAGTACGGCACAACTTTTCTCTCCTTCTCCAAATTTCTCTTTTGCCGTTCCATTCCATGAATTCTCATCATGGTTGGTGATGAAATTCAACTTGAAGGCTCTTTGAGGAAGTGTGGAATCAATCCTGGACTGCAATCTTAGTAACTCAACGGGTTTCTTCTTACCCTGTGTAATGGCGGCCATCAGGTGGTGCAACTCCCAACCGTAATTGGAGTCGAACGCCATTTGGCACATCGCGGGTTGATCTTCGTTCTCAGCAACCATAAAAGGGGGTTTTACCTTCATCAGCGCGGCGTGTGCCTCTTCCCAAAAATCGACAGGTACCCATTCAGCCATGTCGCAACTGAACCCGTCAATGTCAAAACACTCAATCCAAAATTTCATCGAACTCACCATTGCTTTACGCAACGCTTTTTGACTGTAGTCGAGCTGAGCGCAATCGGTCCGGCCGGACGGTGTCGCGATAGCCCCTTTATCATCTTTTTTATACCATTGGGGATATTGGGTGATCCAGCTGTGATCGCGTGCAGTGTTGCCGGCGACCCAATCTATCATAACTTTGAATCCCATGGCATGTGCTGAAGTCACGAGGTTTTTAAAATCATCGGCTGACCCAAATTCGGGATTAACCGCTTCATAATCCCTGACCGAATAATAGCTGCCAGGACTTGTTTTCGCCCCATCGGGTACATTGCTGTTTTTCTCCCCGGTCGGACAGATGGGCATCAGCAAAAGGATATCGATCCCTAAGGCTTTGATTCTGGGCAGATCAGCTTCCAGCGCTTTAAAAGTCACTTCCGGGGAGTATTGCCTTGTATTGATCTCATACATTACACCTGTTTTTACCCATTCGGGATATGGAGTAGCCTGGGGCGACTGTTTTCTGAAGAGGTTGCATCCCGTAAGCAGCGCAGAAACCGAAATCAGAACGATGACCCGGAGCTGATATTTTGCCATGATGACTAATTGTTGATTGTAGATTGTTAAAAGTATAAATATTCGACGTAAAATTGATACCTTTAATCATTAAACTAATTGAGATGTCGGATAATTTCAAATTACATTATCCTGTGTACTTCCAAATGGGATAATTATAAATTAAGAATTTAATTTTGTGGTAGATATGAGTATTATAATTGAAAATCTCCGTAAAGAACTACTCGGAATGAGCAGTGAAGCCATTCAAAAAAGCAGTCAGCATTTTTTTAAGGAAGAGATCAGGTGTTATGGAATTAAAAGCGCAGATATAACGACGGTCAGCAAATCGGTTTTTAAAACCATAAAGGGGGCATCCAAAAGCGAAATCTTTGGGTATTGCGATGAGTTATGGCATTCAGGCTACCTTGAAGAATCAATTGTCGCGTGTAACTGGTCTTATGCCGTAAGTAAGTATTTTGAACCGGATGATTTGCAGATATTCAGGAAATGGATCGACGTATCTGTGAATAACTGGGCATCCTGTGATACCCTATGTAATCATACTGTGGGGAAGTTGATCGAAATGTATCCCGGTACCCTTGATGAATTAAAAAAATGGACACCATCCGATAACCGCTGGATGCGCCGTGCGGCTGCAGTATCGCTGATTGTTCCCGCACGCCGGGGGAAGTTTTTACAGGAGATTTTTGAGATCGCCGACCTGCTGCTGACTGACGAAGATGATATGGTTCAAAAAGGGTATGGTTGGATGCTCAAAGTGGCCAGCCAATGCCATCAAAAGGAGGTATTCGATTATGTAATATCTAAGAAGTCTGTAATGCCAAGGACCGCTTTGAGATATGCGATTGAGAAGATGCCTTCGGAATTAAAAACCCAGGCAATGGGGAGGGATTAGGTTAGGATGGGTAAGGAAGGGATGTATATTGGATTAAATTCCGGAAAAGAGCAGAGGTTGCTCATCATTCGAACCTGAAGAAGTTGTCCAAAAACGCTGTGAGCCTCTGTGGTGGCTCTGTGTGCCTCTGTGGCTTCTCTGTGGCTCTCTGTGTAATTAACTCAGTGTAATTAGCTCTATGGTTCTCGGTGTAATTAACTGTTTAACAGTATTCCACTGTGCAGGCACATCATTTCACAGAGAGAAAAAGATCAATTTTTGAAAATTTTGGATACCCTCCAGTAGAGCTCCTGACACCGGAAAAAAAATCTATTTGAAATATAGCTAATTAAACCGTTTCCATTTGCCGAGAACACTCAGCAATTCATCAACCTGTTCTTTGGTATGCGCGGCAGAAGCGGTAATTCTTACGACAGACTGAACCGTCTTCACCGGATAATTTACCAATGGCGCCAGGATATGGTGTTCTTTCAGAAAGTTGGAAAGGTCGATGGCATCGTCCTGATTGTGAAATAAAACCGGAATAATCGGGGCGAAACTGTTTGTCGTTTGGAGTCCTGACAGGTTTATTCCATCCCTTATTCGGGACGCATTCAAGAGTGCCTTATTTCTAAGTCCCGGTTGTTCACCAATCAGTTTTAAAGCCGCAATTCCGGCAGAGACAAGTGGTGGTGGCAATGCAGTTGATGCGCCGTAAACAGGAGATTTTTCCCTGATGCTTTGGATCAGCACTTTACTTCCTGAAATAAATCCCCCAT
>JAHEYS010000445.1 GCA_023251475.1 Prolixibacteraceae bacterium | reverse complement strand
ACCGACGGGCGGAATTTCGGATCATTCTTTTCGGAATAAATTCGCAACATGAATCTTGCAGGTGAGGCTGTGGCATCGTCATCATAAGTGGCATTACCGTAGTAATGCTGGAATTCTTCAAGCCTCCATCCGTTTTTGCCAATGGTGCTGTACCACCGTTTCAGCGATGACTCGCCTGCAAAATCGAAACAGTAATTCCATCCGCCATGAGGATGCTGCCCCCAAATCAATGCAGACGCCACTTTTTCGGCCGCCTGATAATAAAACTCGTCACCGGTTGCATGATAAAGATCAAGGAAAAATTCACCCATTGCAGGAGTCCCGTCACTTTGGGTCCAGGCCATCGTCCGGTAGGCCTCCATCTCGCCCCATTGACGTGAAAAATCTGGCAGATAATCCCATACAAACCCACCTTTATAGCTCACCTTTTCGATCATAAAGGTGGAAGCTTTTTTGATCGATTTCAGAATTTCAGCATCGGTTATCCCGGTATTTTGTCCCTTCAGGGTCGTGTTAAAAGCAAAAAGCACGAACAAAACAAGCGTAAGTTTTATCATTTTTTTCACCATGGCTATTGATTTATCACCAGTAATTTTACTTTATATTTGATTAATTGGTTGAATTTATGATCTTTTGACTCCTGAAAAATCAGAGTTCCTCATAAAACAGGCTGGCCATGATAAACGGACCAACAGCCTTGGGATCGTTATCCCGCTTTTGTTCATTTATATAGTACTCATAACTCCCGTCCCGGTATGGATTTCCTCCCAGGCCAGCGCCGGCACACACAGGGGTAATTACGATTCTGCCATCACTTCCAATCTTAATCAGGTGGGCCAAAAAACCCTGATAAGCCTTCTTGGCCACAGGTAAATAAGAGGGATCGAGATATCCTTTTTTAACCGCTTTCAATAAAAAATAGGTGAACATTGCACTTCCTGAGCCTTCGATGTAGTTTCTCTCCCTGTTTGCCAAATCAAGCACCTGGAACCAGCCACCTGTTTTTTTATCCTGCACCCTGACAATCGCTTCAGCCGTTCTCTTAATAATCTGAATAATCTCCTCCTTTTTAGGATGATCCGCAGAATAATCCAGAATATCAACCAACGCCATGGCATACCAACCCATTCCTCTTCCCCAGAAGTGGGGTGACAATCCTGTTTCTTTATTTGCCCATCGTTGCTCTTTACTTTCGTCCCAGGCATGGTATAAAAGACCGGTTTTGGGATCCCTCGATTTCTTTTCCATGAGGATAACCCAGTTCATCGCATCATCGATACTTTGGGGCTCGTTGTATTGTTTTCCGTAACGGGCATAAAAAGGGGCCCCCATATAAAGGCCATCCAGCCACATTTGATGCGGATATACTTTTTTGTGCCATAATCCCCCTTCTTTTGTCCTTGGGTGATGATCAAATTGCCGGCGAAGGGTCCTCAGGGCCGTTTCATACCGCTGGTCCCTTGTTTCAGCATAAAGATCAAACAACATTTTTCCTGCATTAATCTGGTCAATGTTATAATCTTCCATCTTATAACCACGGATAATACCCTTTTCACTGATCAATGTATCTGCATAGGCTTTTGGATACTCAAAATAGGTGCGGTTTCCGGTTTTCTTCCACAATTCAAGAAATGCACTGCACGCCAGACCTTTGGTATAGGCCCACTTCACCTCTTTTCCCCCTTCCATTTGCCACACTCCGGGAAAATCGTACAGGATGGTCCGGGCCATGCGTTCCGACCATGGAAGAGTTGGATTCACAAGGTATTTCGATCCTTTAACTACTGCCTTTTGACCGAAAATGAGAAAAGAATTACAGCAAATCACCAGAACTGTAAAAAAAAGGATTCTTACTATTTTCATTGAATTAACTTATTATAAATGAGAAGAAACAAGGGGAATTATTTATTCTTTTTTGTTAGTGTACTCATGTCCCACTCTTCCGGCCTGAAACTTCTGTAAACCGGTTTTAGGGGAGGGTAGCCTCCTGCCTCTGTTTCACTGTCGATAATTTTTCCGTTGCCATTCTTCACCCCCGCGATGATCATTTTGTCAATCTCATCGCGATCCCAGGGGAATGCTCCGGCACTGTTCATTACCCGTTTTTTTATTGTGGAAGAGGGATAAGGAATCAACCCTTTGGGCCATACCGGCCTTTTATCCACCATAGTAGGTTTGCCGCTGAATTCCCTGACCTGATTTTTGGCGACGACCCTGTTAACTTTCCAGTAAACTTCAACCGGACCACCAAATTTCCCGGCAGCAATATTTTCAGAGGTATTCTGACCGTATTCAATATAATTTCCTTCCACGCTCATCTTACCCGTTATCCATTCATGTCCAACCCATTCCGATTCCACGAGTGCATAATGAATGGCGGCTTTCCCCGGATTAAAAATATAATTATTGACAATTGCCCCCTGAACCCCGCCTTTAAAGAATGGATTTCTTTCCACGTTATCGGCATAAAGATTTCCATAAACCAATATATCGGTAGCGTTATCGTGAATCAGTGAACCCTTTGAGTGTTCTCCCTTTACATGAGTTGAGTTGCTTAAACCCTGGGCAATGATGCAATTGCTTATTGTAACTTTGTGTGAAGTGTTTTGTCGCCATTCATCCGGATTTTTCCCTTCAAACCGGGGGCCTGAAGCCGACAGATTCTCATCGGTTGACCACGAGGTGGAACAATGATCGATTATGATGTTATAAGCACCGCCTGTACCAATCCCATCCACTTCCCAACCTCCTTTTTTAGCTTCACCGGCTTCGCCCGGCCTGACTTTAATATGCTGTATGATTACGTCATGGGTTGCAATCCCCAGGCCGCCATGAATCAGTGTTATTCCCGGTGATGGAGCAGTCTGCCCGGCAATAGTGATGTAGGGATTTTTTATTTTCAGTGATTTCTTCTGAAGATCGATATAACCTGCCACCTCAAATACGATGATCCTGGGTCCCTCGAATGCCAGGGCTTCAGCCAGGGATCCCTCTCCATTCAGGTTCAGGTTTTTTACGACAATGATTTTTCCACCCTGCCCACCTTTCGTATCAAGTCCAAAACCAGAGACTCCCGGTAATACGGGGAGTCCGAAAAAGGGGGAATCTTTTTCAGATTGATTGGCTGACTGACAGAATACCTCATTAAACTGACTGTTAAGAAAAATAACCAGGATGAACAACGAATAATACAATTTTCTCATAACCAATATTTTATAATAATTAATAACTGCAGCTCTATTTTCAGAAAACAACTATTTATACCTATAATGACTTTACCAGTGAATTGACATATTCTTCAAGGTTCGTGTATCCATCTTCATCCGGATCGCCGTTACGGTCAGCCGGATCTTTAGGATTTAAACCATTTTGTATTTCCCATTTATCGGACATGCCATCACCATCGGAATCTGGCGCAGCTGCTAAAGTTGTTAAGGCCGGCCAGCCTCCCACCTCCTTTTGAGAATCTATAATACCATTTTTGCCATAGGTCGTTGTACGGTTTGTCACCTCAAGAACTATCCGGTTATCAATTGGATCCCTGACCAGTGATGCTCCGGCATATTTCAGGACAAGCGGGTAAGCTTTTTCGGCTGTTTGTCCGGTAATTGGAGGGAATTCAAAAGGTTTTAATGCCCTGTTTTTTGCTTCCGAAGCCCCGTTTTCAAAATCGATTCCGCCACTCCAGTTATTGGCCGTCACATCGGGAAATCCGTCCACAAAATTACCTTCAGCGTAAAGTGATGTTTCATATTTTTCGGAGTCCTCCGGACGGTTAACCTTATTTACAGGGCCACCGGCAATTGACTGATCACTTAATTGAAAGATGCGGTCTCTTACATTGCTTCTGGTACCCGGACCTGCTTTATAATAATTATTTACCCAGTTGACCCATGATGCGGTGCCGTCGTAACAACTGTTATGGCCCCAGTTATAGATGACATTATTTCTGAAATCAACATCACAATGTCTGCGACCGGTAACTTTAGGATTTCGGGAAGAATGATGTGCATATAAATTATGGTGAAATGATTGTCTGAACCCGCCAATAATACCCCCGTATCCGTGTTCCCCTTTTGGATGAGTTGAATTATTCAGGCTTTCAGTAACCATACACCATTGAACGGTTACCAAATCGATATTTGCACCCTGATCCGACAAAGTTTCATCTACAGACCAGCTGGCACTTAAATGATCAAGCATAATATTCGAACCCCTTGCTATTGTAACAGCGTCACTGGTTCCGCCACTCTGATCTCCAAGACGGGAGCGCAAATACCGGATGATGATATTATCCGCACTAATTTTCAGGCACCCGCCACCAAGGGTAATTCCCTCTCCGGGGGCAGTCTGTCCGGCAATGGTAATATTTGGTTTATTAACATTGAGTGAAGATTTGACCATGATATTACCGGAGAGGTCAAAAATAATTGTCCTTGGCCCCTTTGCCGACTCAATACCGTTACGCAGGGAGCCACTACCCGAGTCATTCAGATTGGTTACATGATATACATCCCCACCCCGTCCTCCGGTTGAGAACCTGCCAAATCCT
>JAHEYS010000444.1 GCA_023251475.1 Prolixibacteraceae bacterium | reverse complement strand
AAATTGCACAAAATATAAAATTGTGTGCAAAAGTAAACCTTTTTTAATACCCTAAAAGGATTTTATACATTGTTAACTTTTAGAATCCGCCGATCAGATTCCACCACGTCTTGTCTTTCCATTCCCTTTTAATCCCTTCATTGAACCTCACATCTTTCAATGAAAAGGAGACCAGCGCCAAATCTTCGGCAGAGGCCTCTGCATAACCCGACTGGGTTTCGTGCACCCTGACTGCATGCAATTGCACATTCCCTTCACCATTGTTCAATCTGATTTTTGAAATAATCTGACCGATAACGAAAAAAAAGAGCAGGGCGTAACCCTCCGCAGAGGGAGAAACCGGGATCTCGGCAACCCTGGAATTGATCCGGTAAATAGCCTCCTTCACTTCGATAGCCTCCTGATTCCATAAGGTGTAGGCATGATCAAAACTGTGGATAAACTCGGCGACATTATTCAGAAGTACAAAATCCAGCACCATAAATCCGTTATCGAGGCGATCCGATTTTAAAAATACTTCCACCTCATAAGAGTGTCCATGGATATTTTCACGGCAACGCTGCGAAGTACAGTTGCGCACAATATGGGCTCCTTCGAACCGGAATTTTTTTCTGATAATCATTCTGTATCAATATTTGGGTGCGAAATTAGAAAAGTTAAGGGATAAAACGATAATTGGGAATTAATGATAAATAGCTTATTGCTTATTTTCCCCTATCCTCTTCAGGTTTCGTAATATTTCCGTAATAGGCGATCGTACTTCTCTGGTTGCTGTTAATCGTCAGGGATGCGCTCCCTTCCGGACTCACAAAAAGATTGAGCTTATAAACATCGCGGGTGACAGAAACAGCTGCATTTATCTCATATCCTTTCCCTCTCTTTAAAGTCGTGACATTAAATTCATCAGGCTTTGCTTCAAATTTTATCCCGCCATCGCCTCCGTATTCAATACTATAAGCCCTGCCGAAGAATGGCATGTAACTTTTAATTCTATCAGGAAAAAATTCAATCGAATTTGAATTGGTTGTCAGATCGACAGCTCCAAAACCCTGAGGCAGGGCTCGTGTAGCGATGAAAACAAAAGTTTTGGAATGGATCATCGCCTCAATCTGATGCGCTTTCTCAATCCTATTTTTCAATCGTTGAGCACGCCTTGAAGGGTCCCGGGCAAAACCGGAGATCAGGAGTAATATCAATATAAATGCAATAAAGGTTTTTTTCGTTTCCATAATTACATGTATTGTTTGATATTCAAATTATCACAATTTTAATGCCAGAACCAACGATATTTCTTTCCGGCCTTTTTTTAAATTCCCGGATCAACTTATTTATTCGCAATCACCAGCCGATCCTGAACCATCCGGTTGTTGAATTGCTGAATTATTGCCTTAAAAAGCTGTTGCTCACTTTCCGGACTTATCTTTCCAAGAAGATTTACAAGTAGATAAGGATCAATTTTACGGTTAAAAATACCTGTAAGTTTATTATCCGTGAAATATAAGGCATAATCACCCTGCAGAAACTGGTAGGTCTCTTCAAGGTAATTGATCACAAATCGTTGGGATGAGGGATCGAAAAGGTTGTTACCAAAGGCAATAAACGGCTTCTGGTAATTTAGGTACCCAAGAACAGATGGCATAATGTCGATCTGCTGGGCCAATGATTCATCCTTACCCTGAAGGCTTCCGTCCCCCTTATAAAAAATAAGTGTTGAGGCGTAATAGTTCACCGCCGTTTTATACTCCTTAAAGTCCGACTCTGAGCAATGGTCATTGGTAATCACAAACAATGTATTTTTGAACCAGGGCATCTTTGCCGCTTTATCAAAGAACTCTTTCAGCGCCATATCGGTATAGCGGATGCACTTTTGAAGCGGAAGATGTTCCTCCGGAAACCGGGCCTTATATTGCTCAGGAACCTTGAATGGATGGTGGGATGAAACAGAAAAGATCGTTGTATAGAAGGGTTCCTTCATTTGATTCATCTCGTCTGCATAGAACTGGAAGAACGGCTCATCCCATATCCCCCAGACACCGTCAAATCCTTCGTCATTATTATATTCATTTTTCCCGTAATAGCGCTGAAATCCCGCAATTTTTGCAAAAGCGTCAAAACCCATCGATCCGTTGGGTGCGCCATGGAAAAATGCGGTCTGGTAACCCTCTTTTGATAAAAGACCGGCCAGGCTGTTAATCCGGTTGCCTGAACGCTCAGAGATCACATAAGGGACAACCAAAGCGGGAATACTTGCGGTGATCGATGGAATCGCATCTATCGATTTACGACCGTTTGCAAAGGCATTAGGGAAAACCAAACTTCGGCTGATGAGCGAATCAATAAATGGGGTATAACCTTTATAATGACCGTTATCAAGATCTTTATTCAATGCTCCCACAAATTCGCGGCTGAAACTTTCGAGAATGATAATCACTACATTATCCCTTTTCATCGTTCCGCCGGATTTGGGAAGTCTTTCGGGTGAATAGATGCGGCTAAGTTCCTCCTCCGAGCTGAAATAGTGTCTTATCTCAAAAGCCTTCTTGTCAAAAGTTCTCAAAATACAAAATGGCGTATTTTGAACCAGGGCCATCTCTTCGGTCGAATTGACATATTTCCCCGCATTATTCATACTTATTGGGCGCGTACTGGGCATATATCCACCACGCATCCCGATCACGCTCAGGTATGAAACCACAAGAAGCGCCACCGCCGACCAAAGGGAATATTTCCAGCTTCGGATGTTCGTTACAGGTTGTGGCTTAAACAGAGAATAGAGCTTTGCCAGCAATAAAACAGTTACCAGCAAGATCATGGCAATGTACCAGAAATCATAGAAAAACCTTAATATCAGCCTGTAATTCCCTGCGTCATTACTTACGATATCCCAAACACTGGCAGTCGTCCTTTTTAGAATAAACCGGTAATAGATGATATCGATATGGTTTAATGCAAGTCCAATACTATTAATCACCATAAAGATCCACTTCAGGGCGCGTTGGTACCGCTCCTCAAATTTAAAAGGAAACGGGAGGAGATAAAGGAGGAAGTAGATTGCATTGAGATACAAAACAGCGCTGGTATCGAACATCACCCCGCCCCGCATGATCCGGATAAAGGAGGTCAGATCCACATTGGGAAACATCGACCTGTTGAACAGGAAAAATATAATGCGGCCTGCTGAATACAAAAACATCACCAAAACAAACCGGTAAACCAATACCAGGTATTCATTGGCCTTTCGCTTCTCCTGCAATATATTGAAAAATTTCATCTTCCTATTTAAATTTAACCTGCAAAATTAACAGCTTATTTGATTCAATCAGCTATTTAACATTCATTAAACAAATCATCCCTCAGTTCTGAAAACCAAAGGGATGATTAATATACTTTTTAGAATAATTCAGAAAATACCCTCTTTTCAAAACCATCCGCCGGTGCGGCCTGATCGTCCCGAAGTTGTCCTGACGCCCATTACTCCCAGCAATCCCCTGACCAGTTCTTTTGCAATGGTATTTCCTATCTGACGCGTGGCGGTACTGGTAATCACCTTTTCGAACGTACTTTTCTCCTCCCGTTCATAAGATGGGCGACGTGTGCCTGCCTGCTCAACCTGTCGTTGCATCTCTGCCCTGTGCTTTTCATCATCGGCATCTTCCAATTTGGCATTGAGAATTTCGTATGCGCTGTCGCGATCGATCTCCCGGTTATATTTGGGGATAAGATCTGAAGCGCTGATGATATCCTCCATCTCTGCTTTGGTCAGGATATCCATACGCGATTCCGGTGCCCTGAGGTAGGTATGAACCAGAGGAGTAGGAATACCCTTTTCGTTTAATGCCGTAAACAGACACTCCCCGATACCCAATTCGGTCAGCAATTGGGCAGTATCATAAAATTTGGTTTCAGGATAGTTCTCCGCAGCCATATTGATCGATTTACGGTCTTTGGCGGTGAAAGCCCTTAATCCGTGCTGAACCTTCATTCCAAGTTGGCTTAACACAGATTCAGGAATATCATCGGGATTTTGGGTGATAAAAAAGATGCCTACTCCCTTTGAGCGAACCAGTTTGATGATTGCTTCCATTTGTTCGAGCAGAGATGAGGAGGCTTCACTAAAAACAAGGTGGGCTTCATCAATAAAAAGGCATAATTTGGGCTTTTCCATATCACCCTCCTCAGGGAATGTGGCATAAATTTCTGCCAGCAACTGAAGCATCACTGTCGAAAAAAGTTTTGGTTTGTCCTGAATATCAGTAAGTCTTAGAACAGAGATTATCCCTTGCCCATGTTTGTCTGTCCGGCAAAGATCCGCAACGTCAAATGAAGGTTCTCCAAAGAATATTTCTGCCCCCTGTTGTTCGAGTTCAATGATTTTCCGCATAATAGTTCCGACCGATGCTGACGACAGGGTGCCATAAACTTTGGTAAGTTCAGCCTTCCCTTCATCGCCCAGGTACTGGAGCACCCTTTTCACATCTTTGAGATCCAGCAGAGGTAACTTATTGTCATCGCAATACTTAAATATTAAAGAGACCATTCCAGACTGGGTCTCGTTAAGTCCGAG
>JAHEYS010000443.1 GCA_023251475.1 Prolixibacteraceae bacterium | reverse complement strand
GTGAAGGGGACGATATAAATCGGAATAGTTCCCGATGAGACAATGATCCGGCAAAATAAAATCATCAGCGTCATCATCATCAACGTAAAGGTGATATCCCGTTTTGACCGGAGCAATTTACGACGGATATTGTAGATAAACAGGAAGAGGGTAAGCAACAACATGGTAATAAATATTGCCTTACCAATGGCAATGAGGTAATATTTGGTCAGATCACCCCGGCTTTTTTCAAATGCTGATTTTAAGGATTCAATAATCAGATAGGTGTGTGGTGAGATCACATCACCCTGCGAAACGATACGTTCCCCTTCCTGCACTACACCGTTGGTCGTGGAGAGGTTCTCCAGAATCTTTGCCTTTTCAGCCTCCGTTTTTTCCGGATCAAAGGTCAGATTAACTGCCAGATAATCTTCGGCATGTAATTTCCCCAGGATCTGTTTCATATCAGGATCACTGTTTTTAAGCAAATCGAGTGCAGCGTTTACCTCTGAATAGGCCGTTTTCAGGGAGTATAACTGTCCGGCTGAAATCTTATCTGCCACATTGTTCCTGACAATGTAAAGTTCACTTTTTCCGGTGAGGGGAGGAGCGTTCCCTGCTCCCTGCTCAATTATACCTGAATTGTAAATTTTCTCAAATATAGCCACCACTTTATTCTTCACAATCCGGGAGTACAGAATCTCTGTATTTACAATCAGGGTAAACTCATCAATTTTTGAGGAGAGTGAGATTATCTGTTGTTTGCCGACTGAATCCTGAAAAAGAAAGTAGGGGGTGACAGTTTTAAGCAGTGAATCACGCTCCTCGCCAATAGTCCGTTCCGATTTCATGATGGCAAAGTCAAATGGGGCAATTAATGTTGCATGCATCCATGGTCTCCCTTTTTGAAATTCATATCTGAATCTCCCCTCCTGTGGTAGGGTAAAATAGAGTATTAACCCTGTGAATACAAATATTATTGATAGATAAAACGTGTGCCAGCGCTCTGAGTCAAACCATTTTTTCTTTTCCGGGTTCATCATAATCTCTTTATTCAGTTAAATGGAGAGTCCAATTAATTCGTATCTTTGGGAATAAACAAAAGTAAATTTTTTTAATGAGATACGGGATCTCCAACCTCAGTATTGTGCCGGTGCGGTCAGAGCCGCGCGAAAAGAGCGAAATGTGCACTCAAATACTTTTTGGTGAGCACTATACAATTATAGAAGAGAATGCCAGGTGGTGCCGGATAAAACTCGCTTTTGACGGTAATGAAGGGTGGATTGACCGTGAGATGGTAAATGAAACCGATGAACACTATTTTTCCCAATTAGCAGAGATTCCGCGCATTGTCACAACCGATGTTTTTAATATCGTTCAGCCTAAAGGTGGTTACAGCAATTTCCTCATTGTTGCAGGGAGTTCATTGCCCCATTTTGATCCTTCAGCCCGGACATTTAAAATAGGAGATGTCGAATATAATATTCAGGGAAACAGTATCACTTCTGCCCCGCGTAACAGGCGGGAAGTGATTATTGAGAATGGTCTTAAGTATTTCAATTCCCCATACCTGTGGGGAGGAAGATCTCCTTTCGGGATCGATTGCTCAGGTTTTTCACAAATATTGTATAAAATGGCAGGGCTGACATTGCCAAGAGAAGCGGCGCAGCAAGCGATGCTCGGGACCAATCTAAGCTTTGTTGAAGAGGCTTTACCGGGCGATCTTGCTTTTTTCGACAACGAGGAGGGTTCAATCATTCATGTTGGCATTATCTGGGAAAAAAATAAGATTATCCATTCATCAGGGAAAGTGCGCATTGACAATGTAGATCATTTCGGAATTTACAATATTGATACAAAACGATATACGCATCAGATGAGGCTAATGCGACGAATCATAATTGACTGATTGATATGATCATTGCACTTCTGATTTTCTGATGTAGAATAAATGACCGATTAATTAGGAATATCTTTTTTAACCTTCACAGAGATTATAACTATGGGACATCTTAATATCTTAGGTTATCTGGCTGCAATATTGATCGTTGTATTTATCGTCTGGAGAAACGCCAGCAAAGAAAAAGAGGAAGATAAAAAAAGGGAGGAAGAATGATCATGGCGGATTTAAAGTATTGTTATGAATATCCGCGGGTAGCCCATACGGTAGATGCCATTATTATTGCGAAGTGTTCAGGAGGGGATATGATTCTGCTGATAGAAAGAAAATTTGATCCCTTCAGGGGAATGTGGGCATTACCGGGTGGTTTTATCGGAATGGAGGAGACCTTAGGTGAAGCTTGTGGGCGCGAGCTCTTTGAAGAGACCGGTTTACAGGGGATCTCCCTGAATCAGTATTACACATTTGATGAGGTGGGCCGTGATCCACGTCACCGGACCATTTCCACTGCTTTTTGGGGATATGTTACTGAAACCTTCCCGGTAAACGGAGGAGACGATGCGGCAACTGCAGCATGGTTTCCGGTCGGTTCATTGCCAGAAATGGCTTTTGACCATGGCAGGATTATTCGTAAATTTATTGCGGATAAACTCTGAGGATTATCTGTTTATCCTATTTGGTCAATCCTATTCCACAGTTTTTTTACAGTGCCCTTCTCCGGTAACGGTTAAGCTGTTTCACCAGATCGGGTGATTGGTCATGCAGACCGAGTAAATATTTATAAACACGGATGGCAACATTGGTGTTTTTACTGTTCAGCAGTTTTGATAAATTACGCTGATCCTCACCATCGGGATGAAACCTTCTTTCGAGCAATGTGAGTATTACATTTACCAGATAGTAATTATCGCCATTGAGCCTCGACATCATATCCCTGGCGACTGGTTGTGTTAAATTATCAAATTCACGTAAATAATCAATTGCCACATATTTAATTCTGAAATCTTCACTGTCAAGCAATGAGACTACCTCTTTTTGCAATCGGCCTTCATCAATTCCGACACTTTTTAGAAATTTAATGGCATAACCAACTGACTTATAATTTTGACTATGCAGAATTTTAAGTGCCGGTTCAATAAACTGACGACTGTTCACATTGCCAGATCCAATCCACTGGAAACCCCTGACCTGGCCATAAGGATCACTATTCTGCAATAAATAAAGCAGCAGGTGATCTGACAGGAGACGTTTTTTGATATGAGCCATGGCGCTATCGCGGTTTGCGCCATAGGTAAGATGCCATAGGGCATAAGAAGTGTATGCAGCCTCAGGTACGATCCAGGAAGCAACATCGGGAAGTGTGGCCCCTGTAATACCATCGGTTTGTTTGACCGGTTTTTTCGCGGGATGCATATCTTCCGGGGTAAAGTTTCTGAGCTGAGATGCTGAATCGCCAAGAATTTCATTGAGCCGCGAGTAATCCGCTGATGAAAAAGGGATGTGCTCCTTCTTGGTCAGTTCCTTGCCGTCTGGAAGGGTATAACCAAGGTATTTCCCGGTGATGGCCCAGTAAAGTGTGATATCCACCAACCTGCATAAAGTATCCATACACACCGCGGTATGAATATTCCGACTTATCGCATCGGGCAAATTATTATTTGAGAAATAGATAGTTAACGTGTCATCGGGAATGGAGTCCTTGAAATTGATCCGGATCTTGCTTGTCTTCAAAGCCTTTTCAGGCTGAAAGGATGAGGTGAAAAATTTTCGGACTACATTGTGATCTGATTTTTCTGATTTAAAGGTAATCTGGGCATTAAGTGTTAGAGGAATGATGCAAATTAATGCGGCAGATAGTGCTATCCTGAATTTTCTGATCACAACCTGAATATTTTATAATTTTTTATTGTTTCCCGGTTTCAGGAGACTTAAAATTTATTTTAGTTCACTTTATTACTGCGTTCTCCGTTCCCTTTTCCTCTTTTTTGACCCATTTTCTGGTCGCCTCGATGATAATAAGGATAACGCAAATCAGGATAATACCTGTCAAAAGGGTATTGATGGTCCCCTGAATTCTTGTAATTCCAACGCCCATTTGTGGGATGTAAATATTTACCATGTTCATTAACCCACCGGTAATGGTTGTCACACCCACAAATATCATGGGAAGCAGGGTTACCCAGATATATTTACGCTTTCCCTGATTGATCAGGTAAGAGGTTCCAACGGCCAGTGCAAGTGTTGCCAAAAGTTGATTGGCCACCCCAAACATTGGCCAGATGGTGGAAACACTGCCTGTATAGATAAAATAGCCCCATGCAAATACCACGAGGAAGCTGGTAATTAAACTACCTAACAGCCAGTTTGTTCTTGCAAACGGTGAATAGACTTTTCCAAGCGCCTCCTGCAGGATAAACCGGGCTATACGAGTGCCAGCATCAACTGTGGTCAGGATGAACAAAGCTTCGAACATAATAGCAAAATGATACCAATAGGACATCAGACCGGCCAGACCGGGAATTGAGGAGAATACCTGTGCCATCCCCACGGCCAGTGAAACGGCCCCACCGGGTCTTCCTGCAATAACTTCCCCGACCTCGGAAGATAACTGGATCAGATTGGTTTGGGTAAAACCCAGGGCTTTAAGTTGAGGGAGAATCTGGGCAAACTTTTCAGGTGAGACATT
>JAHEYS010000442.1 GCA_023251475.1 Prolixibacteraceae bacterium | reverse complement strand
ATGTATAATATTAAAAATGCGTCAATTGCACGCGAAGTTGTACTTAACGAAACCGAATGGATCGACTTTACGCCAATGACCATCGTTAACCGTTACCGCAATCAGCAAAGCCTTAAATATCCTGAAGCTTATCCAAACATCGACTGGCGAAAGGAAACGGTTAAAGATTTTGCCATGGATCACCGTGTGAATATGAACGTTTCAGGGGGTACAGATTTTGCCAAATATTTCAGTTCGCTTTCTTATATGAGCGAAGGAGACTTGCTTAAAACTCAAGATAATGGTAAAGGATATAAAGGTGGATTAGGGTATGACCGATTTAATTTCAGGTCTAACCTCGATTTAAACCTAACCAAAAATACCGTATTAAAAATTAACCTTGCCGGTATATTTAGTATCGAACAAACTAACTTTGCTTTTAACAATGATCCATATGGACTTCAGAACTGGTTATTGATTTCTGAATATTTTACCCCGCCGAATGCATTTATGCCAAGATATAGCGATGGGCGTTGGGGTGCCAGTGTCAGCACTGACGAAGGTATGATCAATTCACTCGCTGCAAATTCCAATTCGGGTGTTCGTAAAACCAGAAAGACCGATTTAACTACCGATTTTACCCTTATCCAAAAGCTTGACTTCATCACAAAAGGTTTGAGCTTCAATGGGAATGTATCTTTCGATAACCATATTGAGTCGGATGGAGGAATTGTTGATGGTTCAAACAAATATACAAGCTCTACTGCAACCAAGTGGATTAACCCTGCCATCGAGGATGCCTTACCAGGAGAAGACCTGAGCAAATACATCGTTTTGAGTCCAACTGTCGGCACTAATGGATACTCATGGGTTTATCAGCCATGGGTTATCAACGATGAAAACGCAGACAATTCCTTAAGTACACTTCGCCGCCGTTTGTATTATCAGGCGCAGCTTAATTATTCCCGGATTTTTGGACGTCATGATATTTCAGCTACGGGTGTATTTACCCGTGAACAATTGGCTACAGGCAGTGAATTTCAACGTTTCCGCGAAGACTGGGTATTTCGTGCAACCTATAATTACGACAACCGGTATTTTGCTGAATTTAACGGAGCTTATAACGGTTCCGAAAAATTCGGGCCTGGTTACCGCTTTGCTTTTTTCCCTTCGGCTGCTGTAGGATGGACTATTTCGAACGAGAAGTTTATGAAAAATATTGAATGGCTCAATAAACTGAAACTTCGTTATTCGTTTGGGCTAATTGGGGATGATGGAGTAAGCCAACGATGGCTTTACGATACCCAGTGGGCGTATGGTGGAAATTCATATTTACAAGATATGGCCACAACATTAAGCCCTTATACAAGGTATCGCGAATCAGTAATTGGTAATCCTGATATACACTGGGAGCAGGCAAAAAAATCAAACCTGGGTATTGATGTGGCCGTACTGAAAAATATGTTCTCGGGAAGTGTTGAATATTTCACCGAAGACCGTACCGATATTCTGTTAGCAGGAACAAGCCGCATTTTGCCTTCCTATTTTGGTGGAACACCGCCTACAGCCAATGTTGGACGTGTAAAAAAAGATGGCTATGAAGTTGAGCTTCGTTTTAATAAAAACCTGAGTCAGAATTTCCATTTATGGGCAAATGCCAACATGACACATGCGGTTGATAAAATTATCACCAAAGAGGAACCACAATTAAAAGCGCCGCACCTGTTGGCTGCAGGGTTTCAGATTGATCAGACCAAAAGCCTCATTACTAATGGATTTTACAATACCTGGGACGAAGTTTATGCGAGTACGGCATTAGTAAGTAATGATCAGAATAAGTTGCCTGGCGATTATAATATCTTAGATTTTGATGCCGATGGGGTGATTGATAACGCAAAAGATGCTGCCCCTTATGGCTATTCCATCCGTCCGCAAAATACTTATAGCTTATCGCTTGGGGCCGATTATAAAGGCTTTAGCTGTATGGTTCAGTTTTATGGGGTAAACAATGTGACACGCGCGGTTACTTTCAATAACTTCATAAGTGGATATGATGTTGCTTATGCCCATACGCTGGATGCCTGGTCGAAAGACAACCTGGATGCAACTTCCTACTTGCCAAGGTGGAAAACAGTCGGATCACCTGTAGGTAATTATTTTCAGTTTGATGGATCTTACCTGCGTTTAAAAACTGCCGAAATAGCTTATGCTTTTAGTGGCGACCGTATCAAACGAAGCGGCATGTCAGCTTTAAGAATTTTCCTCAACGGGAATAACCTGTTTTTCTGGTCAAAATTGCCCGACGACAAGGAACAGGGGAGCGATAGATATGGAGGTTATCCCAATTCAGCACGTATTAACCTGGGATTTGACATTAAATTTTAATAGACTGAATTATGAAAAATATAAAAAATAAGATAAAGAAAAGCCTGGTTCTGGCAACCCTTAGTCTGGGATTACTATTGGGTGGTTGTAAAGAATACCTCGACAAAGCACCCGAAGCCAGCATAAATTCATCTGATGCATTCAAGGATTTTATAAGCTTTCAGGGTTTTAATGAAGAAATGTATAACCAAATCGTCAGTATTGGAATGTGTACCTATCAGGCCGACTTCAATTTTGCTGATGAGTTAGGGTGCAATTCAGGATATTTTTTCAACACAGCTGCTGATGCCGGAAATTCCTGGGCATGGACGGGCACTTATGGTTGCTTTCTTCGGAATTATCCACTTAACAGCGGTTCAACCAGCTCAATGAACAAAGGGATATGGACCAATTCATGGTATGGTATCCGCGTAGCAAATATAGGACTTGCCAATTTTGATAAACTGGTGAATGCTACCCAGGAGGAGAAAGATATCATTAAAGGTGAATTGTTGTTTTTCAGGGGATACTATTATTTTGAATTGATGAAGTATTGGGGCGGCTTTCCTTATATCGAGACAGTACTCTCCCCTACTGAAGAGTGGAAATTACCACGTCTAAACTACCGTGAAACTGCCTTAAAAGCGGCTGCAGACCTGGAAGCAGCAGCTAAATTGTTGCCTGTAAAATGGGACGATACCGAAGCAGGTAAACGTACACTGGGCAATAACCGCATGCGAATAAATAAGATCACAGCCTTATCATTTCTGGGGAAAGATCTGTTGTATGCTGCCAGCCCGTTGATGAACCGCGAATCGACTGGTAAAGCAAGTTTTGATATCGATTTATGCAAAAAAGCTGCCGATGCTTTTGCCCAAACAATCAATTTGTGCGACCAAACCAGCGTCTATACCTTACAGCCTTGGGCAAAATATACGGAATTGTTCTGGTTATCCGATCCGGTTAGAAGACTGCCCGGAGGATCGGAAGTAATTATGACTGCCCCGAATTATGGCTCTAACTACGAAGCTGGTTCAATGATCTATAGTGTGATGCAGTTAGTTACAAATTCCCAGCAATTCGGACCAACAGCAAATTATGTAAAGAATTGGGGAATGGCGAATGGGTTGCCCATTGAAGATCCTGCCTCGGGTTACAATCCAAATGACCCATGGAGTGGCCGCGACCCGCGATTTTATAAAACTATTGTGGTTGATAATGATTTGATTGCCAGCATCGCAGGTGCAGGAATCGACCGGTATGCCCAGCTCTATGTTGGTGGGCGTCATCGCATTGGGGCAGGTGCAAATATTACCGGGTATTTAACTAATAAATACTGGGGGGTTACAATAAATAATTTTGATGGCACCAAGTATTATTACTATTTCCGTTCTCCAATTATGCGATTAGCAGATGTTTACCTGATGTATGCAGAAGCGGTGTTACAGGGTTACGGGACTGCTCAAAGCAGCGTCACCGGGTGTATTACTGCCGAAGCCGCATTTAACAGGGTCCGTAATCGCGCACAGCTGCCAAACATCGATACCAAATTTACCGGAACCAAAGATGCTTTTATGGGAGAGATCATCCGTGAGCGTGCCGTTGAGTTGTCATTCGAAGCACAGCGCTGGTGTGATTTAAAACGTTGGCTATTGTCTACACAAACAAAATACAGGGAGAAATATGAGTTGTTATATGACCGTGGACCAGCACCAGGTTATAAGCCAATCAACATAAGAGAAAGGCTTTTTACCACAATCGTTTTTGATGACAGGCATTACTGGTTGCCAATTCCTGTTGATCAGGTCTCTCTTTATCCGGAATTCAAGCAAAACCCGGGGTGGTAAACTACAGTCAAACTTAAAACTTCAGAATAAATATGAAAAATATATTTCAAATATATCTGGTTCTTTGTGTTCTTTCCTTAGGTGTTGTTCATGCGCAACCAAGATGGAAACAGCCAACTGTAAACATCGAATCGGTTGTAAAAAACGAACAGGGAAATCCTGTTTCCGGGGCTAAAATCTACGGGAAAGAGGGTGCAATCATTGTAACTACGGATACCAAAGGTCATTTTTCAATTTCGGTACCTGCTGCCACTGACCTTCTGATCGAATCGGAAGGTTACGAATCAATCATTGTTCAACAGAATAATATTAAGGCTGCGATTGAATTAAAAGCAACCCCTTTTCTCAGGGGTGAAAAGGATAATGTAGAAATTGCC
>JAHEYS010000441.1 GCA_023251475.1 Prolixibacteraceae bacterium | reverse complement strand
AGATACTCTTTGTAGATGGACTGGAATTGGTTCGCTGTAAACATGGCTTGTCGTATAAATGAAAGCCAAACTTAAAACTCAAAAAGATAAGTTAAGATACGGGGTTCACCATCCGCTTACGGATAAAGATTCAGAATACAATAAAAAATCCCTCCGGTCAATAGCCAGAGGGATTTTTTTTGTATACAACTTTTGTCTCTTAAAATTAACCGGTGATGTTCACTTAACCCCGGACAAGACTATATTTTTCAATTTTGGCATTCAGCGTTGGCCGTGTAATATCAAGGATATGAGAGGCTTCCAGCTTATTCCAGTTCACCTCGTCTAGGATTCGCTTAATATGGTATTTCTCCAGTTCAGCGATAGTGCGGTACTGAGGAATTTCCGGTTGAACCGACGCCACAACCTGGCTATTTTGTCTGGTGTTGATGGTGATATTTTCAATTTCCAATACATCATTTTTGGACATCACGATGGCCTGCAGAATTGTATTTTCGAGTTCGCGAACATTTCCATGCCAGTGGTGAGCCTTCAATACCTCAATTACACCATCGCCGATCTTTACCACATTCCTGTTAAACCTCTTATTGAGTTTATGAAGGAAATGGACGACAAGGTCACGAATATCCTCTTTTCTTTCGCGCAGAGGGGGAAGGTCTATAGTAAATACTTTCAAACGGTAATAGAGATCCTCCCTGAATTTCCCTTCTTTGATCAAAGCCTCCAGATTCTTATTGGATGCTGCAATAATCCTTGCTTTCATCGGAATGACATCCTCTCCACCAACTCTTTCAAACTCCAGCTCCTGAATCACCCTTAACAACTTGACCTGCGTATTGAGTGATATTTCAGAAATCTCGTCGAGGAATATGGAACCTTCACCAGCCAGTTCAAATTTCCCTTTTTTATCACGGATAGAACCGGTAAACGATCCCTTTACGTGGCCAAACAACTCACTCTCAAGGAGTGTTTCAGTAAGAGCGCTGCAATTTACAATCACCAAAGGTTGATTACTTGTAATTCCCGAATAATGTACCAATCTGGCAATAAGCTCCTTCCCTGTTCCGGTCTCCCCCTGGATCAACACATTTACCTTATTCAGCGAAATACGTCCGATATTTTTGAAGATCTCCTTCATCTGGGGGGTCTTCCCCACCAGAATATTGTTCTCCAGCATACTTTCACTGGCTGAATCTTCAAAGATCACTTCGTTCAGGCCACTGCTCACTTTAACTGAGTTGAGCGCCATTTGAACCACAGATTTCAGCTGAGCCGGATCAATAGGTTTTTCTAGATAATCAAAGGCTCCTAACTGTATTGACTTTATCGTTAATACAACATCGCCATAACCGGTCAGCAAAATGACTGGAAGTCCGATATTGAATTTCCGGATTTCATACAGTACCTCGAGACCATCGATCCCTGGCATCTGGAAATCAGTAATTACAAGGTCAGGATGCTCAGCCTTAACGATGGCTATACCTGCCTCGCCATTATCCGCTTCAAGCGTCTTGTATCCCAGCTTGCTAAGTATCTCTTTTATTACCTTTAGACTCAACCTATCGTCATCGATAATCAGAATTTTCTCCATAAGCGAAAACTGTTAAAGAAAAATATTTTTTACCGTTTTAAACCTTCTGCCAATACTATAAATAGCAATGTGTTTTATGTTTATGTAACAAAAATACATTAATAAATGTGATTTTCGAATTCTTTTACTCCATTTATGTAAAAAAATTTAATAGTGATCAATTGGAAACGACAGATTACAGTAAAGTTTACCTTCCAATACCATTGAAAATTCAAAAAATTCAACTGGATTTGAGGATAAGATTCCTAAATTATACTGAACATCTAATTGAATTATTTATACTTTTACGCTAAATTAATTTAATTTTAACATGAAAAAACTTTTAATTCTATTCGTCTTATTTTTCGCTGTTTCTGCCTTAATGGCACAAAATGTACAACTTCATTACGACATGGGTAAGGACCGTAAATACCTCACCTCAACGGTTGAAATGTTTAAACCCGACAAATGGGGAAGTACTTTCTACTTTATAGATATGGATTATGGTAAAGGAGGGGCCACAGGAGTTGAAGGGCCACAGTTAGCCTATTTTGAAATTGCCCGCGGTATTAAATTCTGGAAGAGCCCGTTTGAAATTCACGTTGAATACAATGGCGGTTTTGGACAATACAAGGCAACTCCTTCTAATGGCGCTTACACCATCAATGATGCATGGCTGTTCGGGGGAAATTACACCTGGAATACTGCTGATTTTTCAAAAGTTTTCACTCTGCAGGCAATGTACAAAAATATTCGTGGAAAGAACGATATGTCTTTTCAGCTTACTGGGGTCTGGAATCTGCAGTTTTGTAAAAACAAAATCACCCTTAGCGGTTTTGCAGATTTCTGGAGAGAGGACAATATTGTTGGCGTGGGTGCAAAAGCTAAAGCAACTGACTTTGTTTTCCTGACAGAGCCACAATTCTGGTTCAATTGTACCGATCATTTTTCGGTAGGCAGCGAAATTGAAATAAGCTCTAATTTCGCCGGTCATGATGGGATGATGGTAAATCCTACAATTGCAGGCAAATGGAAATTTTAATTCAAATATAACTTATGCTTGAAAAACTATTCAAATTAACAGCAAACAAAACCTCCGTTAAGACAGAGGTTATTGCGGGTGTTACCACCTTTATGACGATGGCGTACATCCTGTTTCTGAATCCCAATATCCTGTCCTCCACCGGAATGGATAAAAATGCAGTATTTTTTGCCACGGCAATTGCTGCAGGAATTGTAACTATCGCTATGGGATTGGTAGCGAATTTTCCGATCGCACTTGCTCCAGGGATGGGATTAAATGCCCTTTTTGCAACTGTCGCTCTGGCCGGAATAGGAATGCCATGGAGGATTGCTTTGGGAGCTGTATTTATCTCCGGAGTGATTTTCATCATCCTGACCGTTACAAAAATACGGCAAATCCTGGTCGTGGCGGTCCCCAACTCCCTTAAAAGAGCCATTACGGTGGGGATCGGACTTTTTATCACAATCATCGGATTAAAAATTTCCGAGATTATGGTAGTGGGAACTTCCCTGATTCCACCAACAGTTGAGGCTGTCACCAAAACAGGAGGAAGAGCGGCTTTGAAATTCTTCGAATGGAACATTGGAATGGGGAGCTTTCATAATGCAAGTATGGTTCTTTGCCTGATCGGACTTGCAATCACTGCGCTTATGATGGCCCGGAAAATTAAAGGATCACTTTTAATCGGCATTGTCATTACGACTCTTATCGGTATCCCAATGGGTGTTACAGAGGTGCCTGAACATTTCGCATTATTCTCCTTGCCTGATCTGAGCAACCTTGCGGTAGGAGAACTCGATATTATGGGGGCCCTGAATATGGGTATTTGGACTGTCGTATTTACTTTCACCTTTGTTGAATTGTTTGATACTTTCGGGACATTGGTAGGAACTGCCAACAAAGCAGGTTTGATTGATAAAGATGGCAATTCTCCCATGATCGGCAAGGCAATGCTCGTGGATGCTGTCGGTGTCTCTTTTGGCGCTTTTATGGGAACTTCAACGGTTACTGCCTATGTTGAAAGTGCCGCTGGTATCAGTGAGGGTGGACGCACAGGTTTAACAGCTGTGACAACCGGTGTACTTTTCTTACTCGCACTGTTAATTTCCCCGATCGCCCATATGATTCCAGATGCAGCAACTGCACCCGCTTTGATCATCGTCGGGGTTTTGATGGCCTCTTCGGTCCTGGACATCGATTTCAGCGACTTCACCGAAGGCTTCCCGGCATTTATTACTTTCGTCCTGATGCCTTTCACCTATAGTATTGCAAACGGTATTGCAGGTGGTATCATCTTCTATACCCTCTTAAAAGTTGGAACAGGCAAGGCAAAACAGGTGCATTGGATGATGTATCTCCTTTTTGCCATTGTGGTAACACGTTTTATCTTCTTAAGCGAATAACACCTCATAAAATTTTAAAAGCGCTCCATTGTCAACGGAGCGCTTTTAATTTGAAAAAAAATTCTACTTTTGCACCGCATTGAAGGGTTGTTAGCTCAGTTGGTTTAGAGCATTACCTTGACAGGGTAGGGGTCACTGGTTCGAATCCAGTACAACCCACTTCATTATTTGTAAAATGTATTGCACATACGTTTTATATTCTCCTGGTTTCAATAAAATCTATATTGGTTTTTCTTCGGAACTGACCAATCGCTTGCTAGCTCATAACGACAAGCGTAATTCGGGTTGGAGTTCCAGATATCAGCCATGGGAGCTGCTTTATTCGGAAGAGCATCCCACCAAATCCGAAGCCATGCATAGGGAAAAGCAGTTAAAAACCTTTAGAGGCCGGGAATTCATTCGCGAAATGATCAAGGCAAAAGGAATGCCATTCCATCCTTAGTTGTTGTCTCAGTTGGTTTAGTCCGCCAGATACTATCTTAAGTTCCAAATTTTCTTGCATCTTTTTTTAACTTTGTTTCGCGGAAAGAGAGCTTCCTGCGAAAGCTTTATACGGAAGTTCATCTTGTGTAGGTGGATTTAG
>JAHEYS010000440.1 GCA_023251475.1 Prolixibacteraceae bacterium | reverse complement strand
AGAGAATAAAGGTCTTGCTCCCGAAATAGAGGGGAAGCCACTCGATGATTCAAAAAATTACTGGCTGGCCACGAGCGATTATCTTGCAAACGGAGGTGATGGAAGCGGCATCTTAAGCAGGATTACCGACCGTATTGCAACCGGAGTCAGATTCAGGGATATGTTTATTGATCATTTAAGAAAAATGGGTCGCAAAGGTCTTGCGATTGATGTTAATACAGACGGGAGGATTTACGATGCAAAATAGGAGAGATTTTTTACGTTTATTGGGAGCTGGTACCATCGGGGCAGTTGCCCTCAATACCCCACTTTCGGCTTTGGCCGGAAATAACCCGGTTCATATCACTATTCTTCATACCAACGATTTTCACTCCCATATTGATCCGTTCGGCAACGATGCTCCGAGAAATGCAGGTGAAGGTGGAATGGCAAAACGGGCGGCTTTGATTGCTAAAATAAGGTCAGAGTCGGAGCATGTTCTCCTTTTTGATGCCGGGGATATCTTTCAGGGAACGCCATATTTCAATTATTTTAAGGCAAAGCTCGATTTTGAATTAATGACCATGATGGGATATGATGCCGCAACAATCGGAAATCATGAATTTGACAATGGCCTTGAGGGAATTAATAGTCAGTTAAAGTATGCAGGATTCCCCTTTATCAACTCAAACTATGATTTTTCCGATACCATTTTAGCAGGAAAGACAATCCCTTTTAAAATTTTCAGACGTGGGGGGATAAAAATCGGAGTGTATGGTCTCGGGATTGAGCTTAAGGGTCTGGTCGACCCCAAAAACTTTGGAAATACCCGTTATAACGATCCGTTGCAGACCGCCTTAAAAATGGAGAAATTGCTCGTTGATGATCACCATGCCGACATGGTCATCTGCCTGTCGCACCTGGGTTATGAATACAAGGACAATACCATCAGCGATAAGGTTCTCGCAGCTCAAACCTTTCATACTGATCTGATCATTGGCGGTCATACCCATACCTTTCTGAAGAAACCAGATATGATCCTGAATAAGTCAGGGAAAGAGGTGCTGGTAAATCAGGTAGGATTCGGAGGACTGATCGTTGGGAAGGTTGACTATTACCTGGAAAGGAAAAGTTGATTCAAGTGTAACCGGTATTTACGTTGGCATTGAAAAAAGTTCCTCCTGATCTTTTGGGATCATTTTTCATGATATAAACAGCCAATTGCCAGCTGCAGGCAGCCAGTAGCTTTATTCCTTACAATAATTATCAGAAAATCAGCAAACAATCCTTGCGCAATATACGGATAAAAAAAAACCGCATTAATTCACGTTGAGTAAAACCCCGGATAAACAGGATTTGAGTGCCTGACTGATCAAACTTCCAATGGCAGCGATGCTGCTCCCCGAAGGGTTAAGGCCTGTTTTAGCGGTCAAAAGCGTTCTCAGTTAAATGGAAATGTTGAGTTTACCAATCTTGTGAATTAACGCGGTAATATCGATGTTTAAATGAACTTCCTTTTTTAAATGCACCACTAAATTACTCATGTTTTATCATATTTGCAACTTAATCGGGATTTTTTATTGTTTAAAAATTTGTTTTATCATAGCTGCTGAATATGAATTGATTGGGGAAATAATTCAATTAAGTCAATAATTATTGGATTTTTTATGGAAATAATTTTGCTCAAGTGAAAATGATTCCTACATTTGCACCACCCAAAAATCTGGAGAGGTGGGTGAGTGGCTGATACCAGCAGTTTGCTAAACTGCCGTACGGGAAACTGTACCGGGGGTTCGAATCCCCCCCTCTCCGCACGGGTTGGGAAGGTGGAGAAAAAGGACTGGTAAGGATTAAAAAGAGTAAGCGTTCTGTTTTAAAATATTATTTTTCGGGGTGTAGCGCAGCCCGGCTAGCGCACCTGGTTTGGGACCAGGGGGTCCCAGGTTCGAATCCTGGTACCCCGACGAAAAGGGAATCAATTCCCGCACTAAAGACCACAGATCATTGATCCTGTGGTCTTTTTGTTTTTGGTTGTTAAACTACCGGCTATAAGTTTTATTTTTTTTACTGTAGCCTTTTAACCGCCGCTGTTAATACAGAAATTGCGAAATCAATCTCGTCCGCTGTGGTCCCCTTGCCGGTTGAAATCCGGACGGTGCTTGCAGCTGTCATGAAATTAACGTTCATGGCTTTAAGTACAGGGGATATTTCAGCTCTTGCGGAATGGCAGGCAGAACCAACCGAAATTAACAAATCCCTGCTAATCAGAGCAGCGAGTGTATGGGCATCAATGCCTTTGAAAGCAATACTCAGCGTATTTGGAAGGCAGTTTTCTATATCACCGTTTATTTTGACCAATTCACCAAGTGTATTTTTAAGTCCATGTAATAATCGGTCTCTCATCAGGATCATATTGGAGCGATGTTTTTCCAAAGCCCCTTTTGCTAACTCACATGCCTTACCCAAACCAACAATGTGAATTACATTTTCTGTTCCAGGTCTGAAACCGCGTTCCTGACCCGCGCCATAAATCAGGTTCCCGACCGTGGTACCCTGTTTGATATACAATGCTCCAATACCCTTGGGGGCATAAAGTTTATGTCCGGCAATGGAAAGCAAATTCACTCCGGGCATTCTCACATCGGTGTCAATCTTGCCGATAGACTGGGCCGCATCTGTATGGAAAACAATATTTCGTTGTTGTGCAATTGCGGCAATTTCTTTAATTGGCTGAATCGTACCAACTTCATTATTGGCATGCATGATGGAAATAAGTATGGTACCGGGTTGGATCGCATTTGCGATTTCATCCGGATTTACCATTCCGTTGGAATCAACTGGAACATAGGTTATTTGATAACCCTGACTGTTAAGATGTCTACAAACTTCAATAACAGCCGGATGTTCAATGACCGATGTGATGATGTGTTTTCCCTTATTTCGGCTGGCATAGGCAATTCCCTGAATTGCATGATTGTTTGATTCCGTACCGCCACTTGTAAAAATTATTTCTTCGGGTTTGGCATTGATAAGTCGGGCCACCTGGTTTCTTGCGTGGGTAATTGCTTCAGAATTGCTTCTTCCAATTGAATAGGAGCTTGAAGGATTTCCAAAGTTGGTGTGAATATAGGGTAACATTTCGTTCACTACCTCCAGGTCAATCGGAGTTGTAGCATTATAGTCAAGATAAACAGGAATCTTCATTTTAAATGTCTTTATTACCTGGCTTCCACCATTTTTTTTTACTTTCCATTCAGGATAACCTTCGTCAAGCCTGCGAACATGATATCGCCGGTTACTCAAAATCTTTACTGCCCCGTCAGCAGGAACGCAGAATGAACCCCGACACCAGGCAACAATTTCTTTCCCTTTGGATAGGCCTTTAAGATGGATTTAAAGCTCATTCATTGGAATTGAGATTGCACCCGGTAAGGTGTCTGTAATGATATTCGACAGCCGGCCTTAAATCCAACTGGTGCATATTTTCATTTTTGATCATGGCTTTAAATTCCGCAAGACTGACTGCGTTCCGTGAGCTGTTGCCTCCCCGTTGGTTTATCCATTACCTTTTGTCAATAGCGGTTCACGAGGGTTACATGCAAAAATTAGTTGTTTTAAATGGACCAAAGGAACCCGCCATAGATGCTCCTGCTTCTAAGGGAGATTGTCCCTCACTGCCCGTTTTATCCGTGCAATTTACATCAAAAATAAAAATAAATAACCAATGATTCAAGATATTTGTTGATTAATTGATTCCTCTTAAATAAAGAACGGTTTGAAATTTTGAAGCTAATGTATTAATAATTCAATCTTTGAATTTATCTTTGGGGCCATAAAGGTCTTCCGGGTTTAACTCTCAGAATACCCTAAAAGAAATTAGATCGTCCGAAGAAGGTTCTATGATAGGACTCTCTGAAAAATAGGAAAATCAAAAAGTGATCTACTCAAACAGTTGAAACGAATAACATTGAACTATCGGATGTCTGATGAGAAATAAGTCCTTCAATAAAAAAACAACTCTTTATTACGTCGTTTCTATGTGTAACATTAACCTTTGTCGTCTTTAATACGAAGCAGACTAACAGCATACAAAAAATTAAATAATCAATAAGATGAACTTTTTGCACTTTAGACTTTTGATTTTGGCAATCATTTTCAGCCTTAACCTATCGGCCATAGAGATTTATGTATCAACCAAAGGCAGCGATAGCAATCCCGGAACCAAAGATCAACCTTTAGCCAGTCTGAATGGTGCACGCGATTTATTGCGTCACCTGAGAACGACTGCGAAAATGGATGAACGTGTTAGGGTAATTATTGCTGATGGCACCTATTTTATGAAGGAACCCCTGGTACTTACGGGAATAGATTCAGGAATTGAAGGTGCTCCCGTTGTATTTGAAGCAGAAGAAGGTGCAAAACCTGTTTTCGCAGGGGGGATCCAAATCAATAACTGGGAAATAATTTCAGATAAACTGTGGAAAGCCAGTATTCCGGAGGTTCCACGTTATGGCCTGTATTTTGAACAGTTATATGTGAACGGGAAATATGCGGTCAGGGCCAAGTCGCCAAATCAGGGATTCTATTTCCTCAAAGATGTCAACGAAAT
>JAHEYS010000439.1 GCA_023251475.1 Prolixibacteraceae bacterium | reverse complement strand
CCAATTCGATGGCACAGATTACTTCTTGTTTTTGACCAAATCATCAAAGGCATTATAAACGCCCCTGGTTTGGGCCCGTTCCTGATGATCTGCCTGCTGCTGGTTCCATCTTAAAGCAATTTTTCGGAGGTCTGCATCGGCATGCTCGAAAAAAAGCTGATACCCCTCGCAAAAGCGGGGCTGATGATTATCCTGTGGATCTTTGATACGATCCTTTGTACACCCTCCAAAACATTTCGAATACCAGGGGCACATCCTGCATTTACGGGGAAGTACCGCCTTTGCTTTGCCAAAATCATCCTGCTTTTTGGAATTCAGCATATTAATAATCTTGTCATGCCGGATATTTCCCAGCCGGTGGCGGTTCTCAACGAAAAAATCACACGAATAGACATTCCCATTGTGTTCTATAACCACATAGGCGCCACACTCTTTCAAAAATGAACACTCAGGAGCTTCCATTCCCACATAACTATGAAAAACAGATTCAAAATGGCGGATCGAAGTAGTTGGGACCCCGTCCTTAAAATCAGCAAGCCATAAATCAAATAGTTTATTCAGAAAATGACCATATTTTTCCGCTGTTAAAGAATAAGGCGCGGCCCTGGACGAATCGTGGGGATCGGTTTCAACTATTGGGATAAACTGCATCCAGGTTAGTCCAAGGCTCTTATAATAATGATAAAGCTCTTCAGCCTTATCAGCTGAATAATCAGTAATACAACACATTGCATTCACAGCAACACCTTCGTCCAGTAACATTTTGGCTTTATCCTCAACAGTTCTCCAGGTCTTATGGTGTCCCTTGTCCATCCGGTAACGATCGTGGATATGTTCAGGCCCATCAAGGGACAAACCAATTAACCAGTCGTATTTCATGAAAAATTTTGCCCAATCCCTGTCGAGTAATGTTCCATTGGTTTGAAACCCGTTACCAACAGATTGTCCATGTCCGTATTTCATCTCCAACTCGATGGCCCGCTTGTAAAAATCAAGCCCCATCAGTGCAGGTTCTCCCCCTTGCCATCCGATGGAGACAGCATCACCCGACTGCTGCATCACCTGGCGGATCATCTCCTCCTGAATTTCAGCACTCATCGGATGTGTTTTTGTTTCAGGGAACAACTGGTCCTTGCTAAGATAAAAACAATAGGAACAATCAAGATTACAATCCGGACCTGAGGGCTTTACTAAAACAGAAGTGAGGGGACGGTGTTTCTGAACCATATTCAATTATTTACTCAATGCTGGGCGAAAATAATGAAAATATTGGTTGGGGTGTGGCCATCTCATTAAAATAGGTATTTTTACTATGTATTTACAGGATTTTGAATTCAAACGATAGTCAGATCATCAATGCATCGATCAATATCTCCCCTTTTATTTCTCCTTTGGTGCTCTTTTCTGCCATTGTATGGTCAGAACAAGCTGGTTACCATCAGAGGTAAAGTAACAGATCAGGATCAGCATCCGCTGGAGCAGGTCAATGTAGTGATCAGAGGGACCGTAAAAGGAACGGTTAGCAACAGCAACGGTGAATTTGTATTGCCCCCCGTTTCAGGGCGATCAGTTATCGTTACTTTTTCGTTATTGGGCTATGAAAAAACTGAACGAAAGGTCGATACTGAAAATAATTCCTTTTTAATACAGATACTGAGACCTGAACTAAGAAAGATTTCTGAGGTTGTGATCGAAAAGAGAAGGGACAAAAATAACCTTGTAAGTATTGAACCTAAATTGGCAGCAGGGTTGCCTACAATGGCAGGAGGTGTAGAGACACTGATCAAGACACTTCCCGGGGTCAGCAATAACAATGAATTAAGCTCACAATATTCTGTACGCGGGGGCAATTTTGACGAAAATCTTGTTTATGTAAATGGCATTGAGATCATTCGCCCTTTTCTTGTAAAATCAGGAGAACAGGAAGGGCTAAGTTTTATTAACAGCGATATGGTCGCTTCGGTGGGATTCTCATCAGGCGGATTCGATGCCTCATACGGGGATAAAATGTCTTCTGTGCTCGATATCACCTATCGTAATCCGGATCACACAGGCGCATCAGCCGAGATCGGCGCTCTTGGAGCGTCAGCCCATTTTGAGGGGAGCAGTTCAAATAAAAAATTCTCGGTTTTGACAGGGATCAGGTATAAGAATAGTGCCTATTTACTGGGAACTCTGGATAAAAAAGGGGAATATAATCCCTCATTTACCGATTTACAGGCATATATGAACTACCGGTTTAATCCACAATTGTCCGTAGGCTTTTTAGGCAATTACTCCGCCAACTCATTTCAGTTCATCCCCAAAACACAGCTGACCAGGTTTGGAACACTGACCAATCCCTATCAGTTTTTAGTCTATTTTGACGGCAGGGAAAAAGATAAGTTTGAAAATTCACTGGGGGCGCTTTTGGCAGAATACGCTCCCAATAACCGGTTATCACTTAAGTTCCAGGGAAGTTCTTTTCATTCATCCGAAAGGGAGGCATATGATATTTTGGGGGAATATTACCTGAGTGATATCGACCAGACCAATGGAAATAGTTCAAATCCGGACAGTTCTACCGTTACCGGAACCGGTTCCTATCTCAATCATGCCAGGAATCTACTGACAGCAACTGTATTTGGTTTTGAACATCGTGGTACCCTTACGCAGGATCATCATCAACTGCAGTGGGGATTAAAATACCAGCATGAGGGGATTTCTGACCGGGTAAATGAATGGGAGATGCGTGACTCTGCCGGATACTCCATTCCCTATCATTACGATGCAGTAACGCTTTATCAGGCTGTAACAGGAAACAATATAGTCGGAACAAACCGTTTCTCAGGTTTTTTGCAGGATACCTGGTCAGCAAATATGGAAAAAGGTACCTTAATCATTACCGGGGGGGTCAGGTTTCAGAACTGGGACTATAACCATCAGACTATCATAAGTCCCCGAATATCGGGAAGTTGGAAAACAGGGATAAAAAGGGACCGGATTTTCAAGGCTTCATGGGGAGTTTATGACCAGATGCCGTTTTATAAGGAGCTGAAAAACAATAAAGCCAGGATTGTCAAAGAAGTTAAGGCTCAGAAATCGGTGCATTATGTCATTGGTTACGATCAGATTATCAACAAATTTGAACGTCCCGTAAGGATTTCAGCCGAAATCTGGTACAAAGCGCTGAGCCATTTGATCCCTTACCAGATTGACAATTTGAACATTCAGTATCTTCCTGAACAGGAATCGGTTGGTTATGCAACAGGGGTCGATTTTAAAATTAACGGTGAACTTGCTTCCGGTGCACAATCGTGGGCAAGCCTCTCCCTGATGAAGACGGAAGAGGATATCACCGGTGATTACTATTTTAATGAGAGTATCGGATCGGGTACCGAAAAAATCTACCCGGGCTACATTGCCAGGCCAACCGATCAACGCATTAATTGCAGCATTTTCTTACAGGATTATTTCCCCGGCTACCCCTCTGCAAAACTGAATATGACACTCTTTTATGGCAGTCGGTTACCGTTTGGTCCTCCAAACAGCAAACGTTATATGGATACTTTCCGAATGCCCCCTTACCAGAGGGTCGATGTCGGATTCTCCAAAAGCCTGACTGACAAGAGCACAAGATTTTCGCTACAGAGTAAAAAACATAAAATTACAGATGCAAGTATCGGGTTTGAAATATATAATCTTTTCGATATTAACAATACAATTTCCTATGTCTGGATATCTGATATTAAAAATCAAATGCACGCAGTTCCAAATTACCTCACCGGCCGGCGTATCAACCTGAAATTATCTGTTCAGTTCTGATACCGATCTAAAAATAGCCATCAAATATCATTGCTGTAATCTATAAATTAATATAGTTTGGCCCAAAGAAATGAAAGGATTTATTAACCGGTTAAAAGACTTAAATTATGCAAACAAGGGAATACATTGAACGGGAGAATCGTTTTGGCGCACATAATTATCATCCCCTGCCCGTTGTTCTGGACCGTGGTGAGGGTGTTTTTGTATGGGATGTGGAAGGAAATCGGTATTTTGATTTTCTGGCAGCTTATTCTGCAGTAAACCAGGGGCATTGCCACCCTAAAATTGTAAAGGCGCTTACTGATCAGGCTGCGAAGCTTGCCCTTACCTCAAGGGCTTTCTACAACAATGTGCTTGGTGAATGGGAAGAGCTCATGGCCCGTCAGTTTGGCTATGACAAGATGTTGCCCATGAATTCGGGTGCTGAGGCAGATGAAACAGCCCTTAAACTGACCCGTAAATGGGGTTACAAGGTGAAAGGAATTCCAAAAAATAAGGCACGTATTGTAGTCTGCGATGGAAACTTTCATGGACGGACCATCACCATTGTCTCAATGTCTTCTGATCCTGATTCTTATGGAGATTATGGCCCCTTCACGCCAGGATTTATCAATATTCCCTATAATGATCTGGAAGCGCTTGAGACCGAATTAAAACATCCCGACACAGCCGGCTTCCTGGTGGAACCTATTCAGGCTGAGGCAGGTGTTTATGTTCCCAAAGATGGTTATCTGAAAATGGCAGCCGAATTGTGCAAAAAATATAATGTTCTTTTTATCGCCGA
>JAHEYS010000438.1 GCA_023251475.1 Prolixibacteraceae bacterium | reverse complement strand
GGTAAGCTGTGTCTGTAGAGCAGCCACGCCATCCACTTTGGTTGAAAGAGCAGCGATCTGATCTTTCAATGCCTGGAAGTCATCGGCATACTTGTTACAAGAGGAAAAAATAAGGGCGAAAACAAACACGCCCAACAATAGTTTTTTCATTTTTGATTTTTTTTAATTAATAAATGGAAATAAAAGAACACTTTAATTTTAATTTGTACAAAGTTGAAATAAATGCAAAGGGTAAAAAACCCAATATTTTACATTTTCCGATAATTGGTCAAATTCAGGGTTATTTTGTCATTTTTAAAGGATATCCTGTAAATAAATGAAAAAATAGCTGTTTTTGACCCGTTTAAATATTATGGGAAATTAGCTGTTTCATCTGCTGTTTTTAAATAATTCATAATAAGTTAAGTGTTTGTTAATAAGAGTAATATATTAAAATTAATCTTTATTTTTTAATGCTTTATTTTCTTTGTCAGATCAGTGTTAAGGAGAGTTGGCTATTTAACGTTTTAGTCTGTTTTTGCCGTGATTTATTCGCAAAATCCTGGTAATTACCTTAGTTTACACTCCCTTTTTGACTGATAATGTTCGAAATTTATTGTTTATAATGTATCGTATTTACTTCTCAGTTCGTATAAGTGGGTCCTGGAGGCCAGTAGTTTTATCCCGTTAAACGGTGGAATTAACTGACACTCCCTGGTCTTAAATTCTATCGATCCCAGGTAATTCAGGTTCAGAATAGCTGATTGATTAATCTGTATGAATCTTGTTATTCCCATTAATCCCAGTATCTCTTTTGCCGTTGTTCCCGACCTGAGTTTTACTTCACTCATATCGGTAAGGATCGCTTTCCAACCCGGTTTTTCACTTTCATGGTCCCTGGTACACTGAAGCAGAATGATATTATTCTTGTCCATAAACCTAAGTCCTATCGGGGTAGGCAGCGAAATAATTTCGGTTACCCCTTGCGGGAGCGGTAAATAATTTACCGGCTGTTCTGTCCTGCGTTTCGATTTAAACCTGTCGATTACCCCTTTCAGATCCTCGGTTTTTACCGGTTTCAGGATATAGTCAAAGGCTGCTTCGCGCAATCCCTGGAGCAGGTACTTATCGAAAGCGGTGTAAAAGACAACACTAAACATCTGTTTGCGTGATTTTCGGGCCTCTTCCAGAAGTTCGAAGCCGTTCTTAACCGGCATCTCGATATCCATAAAAACGAGCTCCAGATCTTCCTTCATCAAAAGATTTTTTGACTGGTTATATTTTGAAGCGCAACCCTGAAGCTGTATCTCGGGAAAAAACCCCAGATGTTCTTTTAAAGCAAAAATGAACTCTTCATCATCATCAATTATAGCTGTTTGAATTTTGTCAAGTCCATTCATAACTCTTCTCTGATCAATTTGTCAAATAACGGATAATCTTCGTTTTGCATCCACAAGCTATTATAAAATAGAATGATTGCGTTTAAGCTGTTCTTTAGTATTTGCGTATCTCACAAATGTATGGATTCTATATTAAAGGCTATTTACAGCCATTTTAATACATCCCTACCTGGTGCAATTAATTACTTACCGCTTCAAATCAGGTTTACCCTACCTTTTAAAAATATTTTTTAATTAAAATTGTATGAATAATCATTCGGTATCCTGATTTCGACGATTGTCCCCTCGTGCGGATCGGTAGCATCTTTAAGATCCTTAATCGAAAATTCTATTTTAGAGGAGTTCGCCGAATTCAATAACAAGATTGTTTGAAAAAGAGTTTTCAGCCCGGTACCTTCTCCGGTGATGCGGTTTCCTGATAAGGAGTAGCCTGATCCGTTATCTTCAATTTTTATCATTAGACCACCGAAATAGTTTTCAATTTTGATTTTAAGAAGTTTTTCTCCAGGCAGTGGCATAAGCCCATGTTTGATTGCATTTTCGACGGGAATCTGAATGATCATGGCGGGAACCGGATGGTTCATATTGGTCCCCTCTTTTATTTCATAAATGGCAGCAAACGGTTCAGCGATTCTCCATTTCTGCAGATTGATATAACCTTCTACCAACTCAAGTTCTTCCTTTAAAGGGATCGCTGTTTGTTCACAGTTATCGACGGAACTGCGCAAAAGCCTCATCAACGTCTTTAAATTATCTTTTACCTGTACCGAATGGCTGGTCTCTGCAGAAATTCCGCTCAGCAGATTAAACAGGAAGTGTGGTGACAACCGGTTTCTGACGATCTCCATCTTTAACTGAATTATCGTGTTCTGCTGTTTTTGGTCGATGGCTGCCGCTCTTTTTCTGTCTGTAAAACAGAGGTATGAAATTCCCGACAGGCAAAAGAATAAGAATGCGATTATGCAGTATAACAGAAACATAACAGAATAGGCCTTCTTCGCATACTTTGCGGTTTAAATGGACTTTTTAGACACACTCTAATAAATTGTATGGTCAACAAAACAGGATTAACCGCTAATATTCCCAAAGGTCCTGTTCGTAATCAAAGATGGAGTTTTTGATTCTTTCAGATTCCTTGAAAGCATATTCACCGCTGGCATAATCCATGATTGCCCTGTTATTGTAAGTGTTTTCCTCTTTTACAATATATCCGTCAAAACGGCGTGTCAGGAAGATATCATCATAACTTAAGCTCCGGGCGCCGTTGAATTCATTTAGCGCCTCTTTTTTTGCCAGAATTGGTCTGATTTCGGGATAATAGACCCAAAAGAGCCGTTTCCTGACAAAAATTGTGTCGTTGGGATCTTTTTTATATACCCTGATGGGGCAGATACCAAGAATGCGGACCTGGAGGGTGGACTTTTGTTTATCGAAATACCACACCTCTTTTATTTCGAGTTGCTTAACTTCTGAAGTTGGGATACTGGCCGACACAAGGGAGTCGCGATCATTACCTGTATTGATATCGGTAACCTTAATAGTTCTGACAGAATCTCCGAACTGTTGTTTTACCTGATTGAAATCAATCGGCTCTTTGAATTCGTTATCATTAATCTGCGCGTCAAAGGCAGTGATTCTTTTGTCTTCTATCCCCTTGAGAAGGGTATTAAACAGGTTGTTTCTCCCCTGTATTTCCCTGGTCGGGTAATAAAAATGCTGATTTGTCTTTTCGCGCATGTCGATGATGCGCCATACTGTTTTCGACCAGAATGCATCTGACTCGCGGATGATTGGCAGCGGAGCTGGCTTACGGTCTGTGGTTGTGTTTTTATAATAAGCGCCATCAATCACCTGGGCCCTCAACAGATTTCCTGAAACTGTTCCAACCAAAACCAATACAATGATCAATAATAACTTTTTCATCTTAATTAATTTTAAAGCTTATCGAGGGTAAATTACGCGTAGTGCCGTCATCCCCTTTAACTACAATACTCTCAATCCACAGCCGGTTTCCGGTGTTAAGTCCTTTAATCAGCTCTTTTTGGTCAGCCGAGAACCTGTTCCCTTTGGTCGGCCGGTCATTAATAAATCCACCTTTGGAGGTTGATACGACAAATGAAATAACTGTAAAGTTCATCTGAAAGTCGAAATCGGGGATTTTTGCCAACACCCCTTGTTGCGCCTCCAGCTCACTTTTGGAGATTAATCCATCATTCTTATTGGCCACTGAAGCGACCGGGTCGGGTACTTTCTTGACCCTGAATTCAGTATGGCCGATCTCTTTAATTGTTCCGTCAATCTGTGCGCTGACAGTGATCACCGAATTCACGCCAACCTTGTCAGGTCTGACGATATAGTTTCCGTTCCCTTCCGGGGCTGTTTCAATGGAGCCATTGGTTATTCCAACTTTTACATTAGTGGCTGATATCCCCGGAACCGAGATAGAAACGGGATTGAGAAGACCCGCGTAAAAAACATTCATTTTGGTCGGGGAAACGGTCATCGAAGGTTTTGCCACTTCGTATTCGTGCTTAAAGGGGTAATTGACAATTATCCCGGATGGATTTTTGTAGTTAATCTGCCCTCTCCATTCAACTTTTCCCTCTTTTGTGGGAACTGTTTTGTACAAGCCGGCATTTTCACCCGGAACAATGGGAAGGGTTGATCCTCCGACAACGATTATAGGAACGGCGGTAGTATCGACTGCAGAGAGGAAAACTTTGGCTTCATAGGTGCTTCCCTGAAGAATGTAATCCGATTTGGATACCACCTGAGCCTGAAGCTTATTGAATTTGAATGAGGAGGCATCAATCTGGGCGAAAAGGTGGTTGATCACGTCAGACTCGGCACTGCGGACATCACTCTGGATTTTTGACATCAGGGTAATTACGGCAATCAGGGGGTACCCCTCAAATTTGCTGGATTCCCAGGTTGGGGTTCTCCCCTCGGATGGGGGAGGAGGAGCGGTGTTAAGGCTTTTGTTGATGGATGAAATTAATTCACTACCTGAAGTATCAACCAATGTGAGGAGTGTATTCCGGTAAGCTTCAATAGCCCTTTTTAATTCCGTTCCATGTCTTTTTGTAACCATTAATTCTGCGGCATAGTTCAGATCATCCTTTAGCTGGATGTTGTCGACATCTCCCCCGGGACCATCGGCAGCTTTGACGATCATCACCTTTAAGCTGCCAATATAATTGTACAATGAATCGGAGCTT
>JAHEYS010000437.1 GCA_023251475.1 Prolixibacteraceae bacterium | reverse complement strand
CGATGCTCCCTTCTCAATCGGCCGAATTTGGTAGCGACGGCAAGGTCTCAGCTATCGTCAAACTGATGTTTGGAATCGATCCGGCCATTCCGATGCAAACCGGAGAGACCATCTTTAAGAAAAACAGCAAAGGCGGTCAGCTGGCATTTATTCCTAAACCGGAGGCAGCAGCACTATCTGCCGCTTTCAACCGGCTGGGAATTGCCCCCGATCTGATTTTTGAATCATTGCCGAAACTGAATAATGACAAAACAGAGGTATCCTATATTCATAAGGTAAAGGAGAACAAACAGATCTATTATTTTGCCAATTCGTCCGATACACCGGTTAAAACATTTGTTGAGCTTCGCGGAAAGCTTACACCTGAATTGTGGTTTCCCGGCAACGGAACCATTAAACCGGTTACTGCCGCCGTTTCGGTTAAAAAGGGGGATCAGGTTTATACCCGGATCCAGCTTGAATTGCCTGCAGTTACATCGGTATTTGTGGTAGGCGAACAGTAATTAACTGAATTAAAAAAAATACAAATCATGAGCAGAAATGATTTTTACAAATATCCACCGAACGGAACTAAGGTCCGCCAGGTTCCGGTAAAAAAGTTTTTTACCCTGTTTTTTGGAGCGCTTCTCTTTAATTCGGCTTCAGCCATTGACCGGCCTAATGTTGTCTTCATCCTGGCTGATGATCTAGGTGTGAACGATCTCTCCCTATATGGCAGCAAGTTTCATGAAACACCCAATATTGATGCGCTGGCCAAAAGAGGGATGGTATTTACGCAGGCCTATTCGGCCAATCCGCTTTGTTCTCCCACCCGGTCGAGCATTATGACAGGACTATATCCCTCGCGAATAGGGATTACGGCCCCCAATTGTCATCTGCCTGAGGAAATTCTGGAAAAACATCTTGTCACTAAAGCCACGCCAAATCAGAAAGCATTGGGTGCACAAAGCCTGACGCGACTAAAACAAGACTATTTCACATTGGCTGAAGCATTTAAGGCGAATGGATATGCGACTGCCCATTTTGGCAAATGGCACCTTGGTCCTGAACCCTACAGCCCATTACAACAAGGTTTTGATTCGGATATCCCCCATACTTCTGCACCATCCCCTTTGGGAAAAGGTTTCTTTTATCCATTTCCAGTCTGGCCAAATCATGGCAAACCGGGTGACAACCTCGAGGATCTTCTGTGTGACGAAGCGGTTAAATACATTGATCAGCACAAATCCGAACCATTTTTCCTGAATTACTGGGCTTTCGAAGTACATTCACCCTGGCAGGCCAAAGATCAACAAATTAATAAGTTCAGGGCTAAAATGAATCCTGCATCACCCCAGCGTAATCCGGTTTATGCGGGTATGTTGGAAACGCTTGACGAGGCGGTCGGCAGGCTTGTTGCTGCGCTTGACAAAGCAGGAGTTCTTGAAAATACTGTGATTGTCTTCACCGGTGATAACGGGACTTACATTAATAAGAACAAAGTGCATATGCCTGAAGAGTTTTGGGATGTACCGGTCAGCAGCGCCTTTCCGTTACGGGAAGGCAAGGGGACCATTTATGAAGGAGGGACCAGGGTCCCTTTGATTGTTATCTGGCCGGGAAAAGTAAAGGCAGGTTCAAGGACCACCTCACTCGAACAGAGTACCGATTTCTTCCCCACTTTCGCCGACATGCTGGGATGGAAATTACCCGAACGACTGCACTTTGATGGGATAAGCCTTCGACCAATACTGGAGAAAAACAGCCCTGTCCGAAACGAAATCTTTTGCCATTTTCCAAGTGGGCATCCTGCTACTTCACTCCGGAGCGGAAACTGGAAATTAATCAGGTGGTGGTGCGAGAACGATGATCAAACCCATCGGTATGAGCTTTATAATCTTGCAGAAGATCAGGGGGAAGAGCATGATATGGCCAGCTTAAAACCAGAAGTGGCTAAGGAACTGGTCAAAAGGATGGATGTGCTTTTGAAAGAAACAGAGGCGGTCCTCCCAATACCAAATCCAAATTACAAATAGATATTTTTTAACGATTGAAAAGCATTATTTAAATGAAAAAGCAATTAGTTTATTTATTTGCAATGCTGTTAGCTTCAAATATTTGTGCACAAACTCAAAAAGTGGAACTTTTCCCGCTTTCAGCTGTGCGATTGCTTGATGGTCCGTTAAAACAGGCTCAGGAGGTTGATTTAAAGTATATCCTTGACCTGAATACGGACAGGCTATTGGCCCCGTTTTGTGAAGATGCAGGCATCAAACCGAAAGCTCCCCGATATGGAAACTGGGAAAGCGGGGGATTAAACGGTCACATTGCCGGTCATTATCTTTCTGCTCTTGCATCCATGTATCAGTCAACGGGAAATGAAGAACTAATGTGCCGTCTTAAATACATGGTTTCGGTGCTTGCTGAATGTCAGGCGAAAAATGGGAATGGCTATGTTGGTGGGATTCCCAATTCAAAACAAATGTGGATAGATCTTGCGCATGGGGTATTTCTTCCCGAAAATTCGAAGGGTCAGCTGAACAAACACTGGGTCCCATGGTATAATCTACATAAAACTTTTGCCGGTTTGCGGGATGCCTGGTTGCTTGCAGGAAACCAACAGGCAAAAGAGGTGTTATTAAAACTTTCGGACTGGTGCTACAACAGCTTTTCAGGTTTAACTGAAGCCCAATTTGAAAAAATGTTTGAGACTGAATACGGAGGAATGAATGAAGTACTTGCCGATGTGTACCAGATCACCGGTAATCAAAAATATCTGAACCTTGCGAAGCAATTTTCACACAAAGCAATTTTAAATCCGCTGCTCCTGCATCAGGATAAGCTCGATGGGTTGCATGCCAATACCCAAATACCGAAAGTAATAGGCTATGAGCGCATATCTCAATTTTCAGGAGATCAAACATGGCATGCTGCTGCCGAATTTTTCTGGGAAACGGTGGTTAAGAACAGAACAATCGCATTTGGCGGAAACAGTGTCCGCGAACATTTTTATCCAATTAACGATTATTCGTTAATGATCGCTGATCGGTCAGGACCCGAAACCTGCAATACCTACAACATGCTGCGTCTTTCCAAAATGCTCTATTCTGAAAGTAACGCATTGAAATACATCGACTATTACGAGCGAGGGTTGTTTAACCATATTTTATCTTCGCAACACCCCGAACACGGCGGATTTGTGTATTTAACCTCTATCCACCCACAACATTACCGGTGCTATTCCCAGTCGCAAAATAATTTCTGGTGCTGCGTGGGTACCGGAATGGAAAACCATGCCAAATATGGCGAACTCATCTATTCTCATACCGGTGAAGATTTGTTTGTCAATCTTTTTGTTGCTTCTAAACTTAACTGGAAAGAAAGGGCAATAACGCTGGTTCAGGAAACTGATTTTCCCGAGAGCGAAACTTCAAAAATCAAACTGCAGCTTGATAAACCATCCGGATTCACCATCAACATTCGTTATCCCCATTGGGTGAAATCGGGAAGTATGGACATTCGTATTAATGGGAAAGCTCAAAAAGTAAACACCCTGTCTGGATCTTATGTCGCCCTGAAACGGGAATGGAAGAGTGGCGATGTGATCACCCTAAAAATGCCAATGCAAACTACGGCTGAATACCTGCCCGATCATTCACCCTGGGTGGCTTTTATGCATGGACCGATTGTTCTAGCCGCAAAAACCGATACAACCGACCTGATCAATCTGAATGGAACTGACGGTTCGCAAATGGCCAAAGGGGAACTAATCGCTTTATCAGAAGCACCTCGGATCGTCACTTCCGAAACAGATTTTTCATCGAAATTAAAGCCGGTGAAAGGAAAATCTCTTACATTTTCAGCAAAAGAACTTATCTATCCCGAAAAGTTTAAAAATGTGGAGCTCATCCCGTTTTATAAATTGCACGATGCCCGGTATATGATTTACTGGCCAATTGTTACGCCTGACGAATTATCAAAAAACATTGAGTCAACGATTAAAAAATAAAAAATCCGGCGCTAAAACATTAATATGAAAAAACTCTTCCAAATTTTAGTTAACCTTTCATTCCTGATTTCACTGGTTGCTTTGACAACCGAACTTAGAGCACAGCATATCGGAAGTTGGGGTGATCAGGGGAACGGCAGATATAAAAACCCGGTACTCGAAGGAAATTTTCCGGACAATGATGTGATACGCATGGGGAACACGTTTTATATGATGACATCCACCAATCATTTTGCTCCAGGTATGATGATCATGAAGTCCAAAGATTTAGTGAACTGGGAGTATTCAAACAATATTATGCCCGCACCCATTACGTTCGATACGGTTTTTGATATCGGAATTGCTCCTCAGCTGGTAAGCCGGGGGACATGGGCAGGTTCCTTCGGATATAATGGCGAGTTTTATATTGCTTATTGGTGTTTCAATAAATTTTGTCCACCCAATAATACCTACAAAATTGTTTTTTCCAAAGCTAAAAGCATGGAGGGACCCTGGAGCGAGCCTGAAGAATTAAAATGGCCCAATGGTTCATCAATTAATACAACAGATCCCGGCGTATTTTGGGATATAAAAAAACATAAAGCCTGGATTTGTCTCACAATTAAAAATGCGGT
>JAHEYS010000436.1 GCA_023251475.1 Prolixibacteraceae bacterium | reverse complement strand
ATTGGTATTGATAACCTCATCCCACTCCTCAACAGTAATTTCATAGGGTGAGTTCCATTTCGAAATTCCGGCATTGTTCACTAAAATATCTACAGTACCATATTGGTCAACTGCCTTTCTAATTAATTCAATGATTTCTATGGGATGGCTGATGTCCGCTTGAAAAAAGGTTGCAATCCCTCCTGCCGACAGGATAGATTCCTCCGTCTCCATTCCCAGATCCGGCGACTTCTCTGCCAGAACCACCTTTGCCCCTTCGAAGGCATAGGTTTCGGCGATGCAGCGACCGAGGCCCCTGCCGGCCCCGGTAACGATTACAACCTTTTCATTATATTTCATTTATCTTCTATTATAAAGATCAGAATAATTAATTTGAATATAACATCAAACTATAACCACTTAATTAAATTTGATACGATCGGACCTTTTCCACAAATTCAACCACACTCAAAGTCAAATATAATAAAATTGACGATGATGGTACAGGGATACACACCTTTGTTTTTTTGTGCTAATTTTGATGTTTAAAACCAGTCAAAAAAATTTGCATGTTTCAGAAAGACTATATTTTAAGGATGGTGGAGATGATTGGTGAGCTCATTGCCGCCTTTTTGGGACTCATTAAGAAAGGAGATCTTGACCAGGCTGAGAAGATGCTTGAAAGGGGGTATATCGAATTTCTCAGACGCGACGCTGCATTTTTCCTGATCATTCCAAAAGATCAGCTTACCCATACGCTGATTTCCGAACATCATTACGAACATGGTCACCTGACGGTTCTGGCAGAGTTGTTCTATGCTGAAGCGGCATTGAACGAAGCCAGGGGAAAGCTGCCATTCTCCTTAGTTTGTTATGAGAAGGCCCTGCTGTTACTCGAATTTCTGGAGAAGGAGGATAAAACATGGTCCGCAAAACGGGAGGAGCGGATTGGATTTCTGAAAACCAAAATTTCGGAATTGTCTTCTGCAAAATAAGGACGACAACATCTCTGTCCGGATCACCAAACCACATTTGATTGCAGATAAAATTTGCTCCACTGGCAAACAAAATCTGAAAATCGTTGTTATTATTCAAAAAACTAAAGGAAAATGGACCCATACGAAGATAAAAGACGAAGCTTTTTGCGCAAATTAGGCTTCACACTTGGTGCAACCCTAACCGCTTCATCGTTGATATCTGCCAATATCGCAAGCCCTTCACAGGAAATAAATATCACTCCTGAACAGAAGGCATTTATGAATGGTTATGAGAAATGGATGGACGAATTTATCGAAGTGATCAAAATACAGAAAGTCGATCCGGAGAATCCGGAGAATAACAAGAATATCGTTTTGCTCTCTGAACGGTCCAAATCATGGCAAACCAAATTGCATGATTATATGAAAGATGATAATTTTGCAAGGTATTATATGACTGCAACAGAACGGATGACATTGGAGATTTAACGATGAATTTCACTATCAGCCAGTTTGAATTCGGAGAACGTCCTCCCGTTTCCCTCCCTTCGCCGCAATTTCTCGAACTACTTTCAGAGGAGGGAATCCGGAAAATGGTGAGCGATCATTATGATTTGCTAAGCAAAAGCAAGGTGAGTCACCTCTTTCCACGGATTGAAGAGGCTTTGGACAAAGCCAAACAACGTTCCTCCGATTTTTTTATCCAGATTTGCGGAGGCCACCCCTATTACAACAAGAGCCGCGGAAAACCCATGCTGGCTAAAAGACATTCCCCTTTTGCAATTACTGAGGAAGCGCGTATCATTTGGCTGCAGTGCTATATTGAAGTGCTTTCAAAACTTGAATTACCCGATGATGTTCTTTCCTCCTTCTGGAATTATCTGAATAACTTTTCGTTCTGGATGGTCAATACGGACACAGAATAGCCATTGAATTCCCACCATAATGCTGCGGGATGCGCCATGGCAATCCATCACTCCTATTTTGTTATTTAGGGTATGTTGGTGCTGATTTCAGATGAATGAAAATGAGTTATATGAAAAGGACGCTGCTAATTTTTCTGCTTCTAAATTTCTCTTTTTTGGGAAGACCCGGGGAAATCGGGAAAGAAGTTACCATTCCATTGCCAACGAAGGCTCAGTTAAGGTGGCAGAATTATGAGCAAACCATGTTTGTATGCCTGGATCCGGCCACATGGCAGGGACGTGAATATGACAATCACTCTGTTTCATTAAACCGGATCAATCCTGCCCTGTTAAATACTGACCAATGGTGCCGGGTGGCAAAATCCTGGGGAGCCGGATTAATTCTTTTTGTTGCAAAACATACCGGGGGCTTCTGCTGGTGGCAAACAGCAACATCCGGTTATGGTATCAGAAATACACCATGGAAAAACGGGAAGGGCGATGTACTCAGGGAATTGTCTGAATCATGTAAAAAATACGGATTGGATTTGGGTATCTATGTTTATCCCGGAGACGATACCTGGGGAGCCGGAGTTGGCAGCGGAGGCATTACCAAAGACCCTTCAAAACAGGAGGGGTATAACAAAGTATTTCGTCAGCAAATGAAAGAAGTTTTAACCAGTTACGGGCCCGTTCACGAAGTTTGGTTTGACGGGAGTTGTCATATAGATGTAAATGATATTCTTGAAAAATATGCTTCAGATGCCGTAATTCTGCAGGGCCCCATGGCAAATCTTCGATGGGTGGGAAATGAAGATGGATATGCTCCGTTTTCAAACTGGTATACCCTCAACAGCAAGGATCTTAAAACAGGAGTATCGACGGCAATACAGTCAGATCCTTTCGGTGATGCTTATGCTCCTGTTGAGATTGATGTCCCCCTGCTTAAAAACAAAGGACACAAATGGTTCTGGAGCCCAAACACCGACAGTCTACTGTTAACCACTGAACAGCTGATGAAAACCTATTATAAATCTGTCGGCAGAGGTGCTGTGCTTTTATTAAACTCAACCCCCGATACAACAGGATTGATCCCTGAATCACATGTTACAGCCTATCAGGCATTTGGGGATGAGATAAAAAGACGATTTGAAAAGCCTGTTTATAAAACAAAAGGAACAGGGAATTTTCTGGAGTTAAAGTTTCCCCAACCAACAGAAATCAATCACGTGGTCCTTCAGGAAGATCTTTCATTCGGGCAGCGGGTACTTGCCTATCGCATTGAGGTGATAAATGAACAAGGACATTGGCAAGAGGTGTATTCCGGGACATCCATAGGATTTAAAAGAATCTGCTGTTTTAATCCTGTTGTCGTTAAACAAATTAAGGTTTCCTTTACCAACACCAAAGCTAATCCACAAATCACAAATTTTGCAGTTTACAATATGACAGGTATTCGTTTAGAACCTGAGAACCGGAACGATTCAGGCAAATTTTATGATGGGATAACCCGCAAAAATGGAACTGATCAAAAAGAAGAGTCCGGCATAGAAATCGGCAGTTGGAACACTAAATCTTTTAATAACACCCAATGGAAAGCGATGAGTTTTGATCTGACCAAATATGTCACAAAGATAGGTCAGTATGAAGTAAATTTTGAAGCAACAGATAATCCTAAAGTATCAGGGCTTGAATTCCGTGACTGGGAATTGGAGATGTATGGCGGAAAAGCAAAAAATGAAATAGAGTTGCTGAAGGGAACTTCCATATTCAGGATTACCCGTTCACAACAGACGCTGGATGAGTTTCCAACTATCTTAAAACTTAAAATAAAAGCCAGGTCAGCTGTAACTTCCGGGAGAATTACTATTAAAAGATTGATTTATTGATTTTTAATATTTACAAGATGAATAAAATTCTGTTTCTGCTGCCTTGTTTAGTGTTGGCCGGCAATATTTATGGCCAGAAATCCACAAAACCTTTACTCATTAAGTTGCCGGTTGCATTTTCATGCGTTGGAAGAGATCCGATAACCGTAGAAAATACCCCCGTAATTTTTAACGGTCAGCTTTTGATGGTGGCTAATCTCCGGTCAAGTGTCAAGGGAAAGGAGAGCGAATCCTATCTTTATGTGGATGATATTTTAAAAGGACAGGAGTTAACAAGGTTTGGAAACGGACATGCCTTTGTAAGCGCCATTGTAGATGGTCCGAACCTGAATGTTTTTGCACTCGATTTTTCCAGGTCGGGTAAAGTATGGGAATCGAACGGGATAGACCGTTTCGTCACATCCGATTTGAAAACCTGGAAACAGGAAAAGGCGATCTTGCCTGAAGGGGAAAAGAAGCTGTTTAATAACTCTGTATGTAAGGATGAAAAGGGATTTGTGATGGCCTACGAATCGAACCTTCCGGTGCAGTGGTGTTTCAGATTTGCACGTTCAAAAGATTTATCCAAATGGGAAAAATTGGACGGATTAGTCTTTGCAGGAGAACATAACGAATTTTCTGCCTGCCCGGTGATCCGCTATATAAAACCTTATTATTATGTTATTTACACCCATAACCGGATGAAAGGGCATAACGGATGGCTCCCTTTTTTAGCCCGATCGCTGGATTTGGAAACCTGGGAGCACACCCCCTTTAATCCGATCATGGAAGCAACAAAGGGGGAGGGAATCAATAATTCCGACTTTGATATTTTGGAATATGAGGGGAGAACCTATCTCTATTATAAAATATCAAAGT
>JAHEYS010000435.1 GCA_023251475.1 Prolixibacteraceae bacterium | reverse complement strand
TGGACCATTTGCTGACAAACAAACGCCAAGGCAATTAAATTCAAAGTTTCGGTAATTATCGCCTTGTTTAAGGAAAAATTCAACACACGAATCCTGCCAGACCGGTTCCTGATCTTGCCGGCAAACCGCCCTTATAGTCTCATTTCGAACGACATAATGAATCCAAAGGTAGTCCTTCGAATAGCCGGTATATGCTGAAGTATCAATAATAGCCGGGAAATCTGCCCAATTAATTTTATCAATACGAATCAATGCCCCGTTGGACATTAATAATTCTGCGGCATCCATGGAGCCCGCTGAAGTGAGTTGTTTCAGATAGGGAATCTTTAATCCTGACATTGGAATTTTTTTTTACAAAATAGCAGATTTTACCCAAAATTCAGCCAATCTGTCCGGATTAATTCATTTTTTTATGGAGAAAATATTGTTGCTGAATACTAAAACACTAATAATCAACTATTTGATAAAATTCAGAAGTAATTAACATTTATTTTACAAACCTGCCAGGTTAAAATGTCAGTCTGTAACTAAGACCGTACCCGTTTTGTCCAAAAAACAACGGCATTACAGAGGATCTATAACCCGTCCCCCCTGACTTTTTCTTAATTACTTTCTGACCACGGCTTAGCGCTATCTTTCCGCAGGTATATCCAATGGCAATGGCAACGGGATAGTCACCCATCCAGTGAACCCCGTTATTCATCATGGCGTATCCCAGAAGCCCCATTATAGAGTAACCTACCGGTTTAATGAATTTACTGTCAGGATAATTACCGGCCAGAATAGTTACCGTGGCCATTATAGTCGCCAAATGCCCGGAAGGGAAAGCATCATAATTTGATACATCCGCCTGATAGACAGAAGGTTTTGTAAAGGGATGCCACTCTCCTCCCGATGTTGTGCTATTGAAAGGACTCTGCCTTCCTGTAATACGCTTTAATACCTGGGTGGTCAGAGCCAGGGTAAAAAACATCTCAGCCAATTGGGAGAAGGTTTGCCTCGCCCTGTAATCATTGGTAAAAATACCATACCCGTAAAAGCTTCCGGCTACAAGAATACTTGGCCAACCCTCCCCGATAAAATAGAAGGCAGAATTAAGATTTTGTGGCACATCGAGTACCGGAACAGCAAAGCTGCCAATATTAAATGAGATTGCCCGGTTAAATTTTCGCTGAGGATCAAGATGGATATACCTTCCAAACTGCTGGGCAGCATCTAAAAGGGGCTGATCGAATGCCACACAAATTGCAGTCGTTCCAAGAAGCAATCCGAGTTTGGGCAGATTTTTCCTTGCAACAACAGTTTTCCCAAACTTTGCAAGATCAGACGGGACATTGGTAACAAATTCAAATGGTCGTGGCTTATAAATTAGCAATGTTTCTGACGATTTAAGGGGATAAACCCGGGCATTAGTCAGTCTTACAGTATCCTTAAAAGATTTGTAAACCAGGGTATCCTTCCCGATATTACTTCCGTCTGCCACCGCATGGAATGAAGAACCAATCATTATACTAATCAGAATCAGTGCTCTAAAACCGGGTTTTCGAAACAAAGTCCTTATTTGTGCTCCCATTTGTTTAATCGGTTTTTTTGGACATAATTAGCAGACTGATAATAGGTTATAGCGTCATTCAACATCTCCCCGTCTACCGGCAGGGGTTCAATTACACCTGAGAAACGATCTATTTTATAGGAGGATACTTTTTGCTGCGGACTGAGAATGGTAAGATGATTATTTTTTATATAGCCCAGTTTCTGATAGTTGGCAATGAAGGCTCTTTCATCTTCAGGTTTCATTTTCAGAATATCTTTCCCGAAGAATTTACTTTCATAATTCCAGTTTAATAATCCCAGCAGTGTTGGGGCAACATCAATCTGACTGGATAATTTATCAACCTTTTGTGGTTGAATTAATTCCGGGTTGTAAATAATTAAAGGAATCTGGTATTCCATAAATGGCAATTCACTCTGACCTGCACTTCCGGCACAATGATCTGCCATAATTACTATAATTGTGTTACTGAACCAGGGTTTTGCACTTGCCTTACGGATGAATTCACCAATCGCGTAATCACAATATTTTACGGCTCCTTCCCTGTTTTTCCCCGAAGGGATATCAATGCATCCATCCGGATAAGTGAACGGACGGTGATTAGAAGTAGTCATTGCCAGGTTTAAAAATGGTTTTCCTGAAGCAAAAGAGCGATCTGATTCCTTGATCACCCTGTTGAACAAGTCCTGGTCACAAACTCCCCATGCATTTGAAAAAGTAATCTCATCTTTGGACATATCCCCGTTGTCAACGATCGTGTATCCGTTATTTTCAAAGAAATAATTCATATTATCGAAATAACCATTCCCGCCATACACGAATTTAAGATCGTAACCTCTTGATTTAAACAACTGTCCCATTGAAAACATATTTTCGCTGTGAGGGCGTTTGATGACACTTTGTCCGGGTTTTGGCGGAGCTGAAAGTGCAACAGCCTCAAGACCCCAAATGGTCCGTGTTCCAACCGCATAGAAATTGGTAAACAATAACGATTTATTTACAAGTGTATCCAGATTGGGTGTAATTTTTCCCTTTTTACTTCCCAGGTATTCCATAAATTCACCGCTAAGACTCTCCACGGTTATAAAGAGAACATTGTACTTCTTTTCTTCCGGTTCATTGGAAACAATACGGGTGATATCTGTCAATTCGTTACTTTTGAAATTGCTGTTGCCGGTCTTGATAATCTCACGTAAATGGTTAAAATTCTGATCGTTATTATGTGTTAAATAAAAAGTTTCATAATCGAGCTCATTATTCAGAAAGGCGGCAAAAAGGGAATAGATCCCATTTTTTGAAAGTTCATTATTGTACCTGTTCTGAGTTTTCTCAGCCCAGCCAAAGTTTACGGATAAGAAAGAGAGAACTGGCAGGGTGAGTAAAATTAATCCTGTGGTCAGTCTCGACTTCCAGCTACTTCGGGATTCAAGGGAGGGAATAAGCAGTTTCTTTTTTATTATGAACCACCCAATGATCATTTCTACAATCAGAATTGCACTGATTAAAAGGGGGATAGGATATGACTGCCATATATTGTCAAGTACCTCAGTGGTATAAACAAGATAATCGACAGCGATAAAGTTGTAACGAACCCCAAATTCTTCCCAGAAAAAATACTCAGAAGCGCCGTTAAAAAGAAGAATAAACAAGGTGATACCGTAAGCGATGTGAGCAAACCAAAAATGGAACCGGGAATTAAAAAAATGGTCGGTTACCAGCATCAGAAAAATCACAAAAGGGATTATAAAGTAGGAGAATGCGACTGTATCGAAGAATAAACCAACCAGATAAACCCTGAGCAAACTAAAAATTCCGGTATCCACTCCGCTGACCGACATACCGAAAAGAACCGTCCGGCTTACGATGGAAATCGATACAAACAAGATGTACAACAGGATAAGCCCGCCAAACCGGCTTTTAAGTCCTTTTACAATCATAATCAAATATTTAAAATGATATAAAGTTAAAATATGACGATTAATCCCGTGATGGGGCGGTAGATTACCCGCCTCAAAATCACCACGAATTGAATAAAGTACAAATATATAATCCTTTCCCATTTCTGCAAGCCGTAAAAACGGTTATCGGCATACCGGATTCAGCCTAACCGGTTCATGGCAATTTCCAGGTATGATATTGTGTGGGAAGTCAGAAGTGGTATACAGATTCTGAAAATTGCGCAAATGATGAACCAAAAACCGAAAAAAATTGCCGAATCCTTTTAAAGTTCGGTTCATAAATGTACTTTTGCGGACTAAATTTGAACTGATATTTCTATGAATCAATCGTTTGTAAAAGAAAAGATTCTGTTTTTGATAAATCCGATCTCCGGAACCAAATATAAAGGACACCTTCCCAAATTAATAAATGAAGTGGCAGACACCTCCATTTTTGATGTTGAAGTGGTAATTACTAAATATAAAGGGGAGGCCACAGAGATTGTCGCTCAGAAACTGACCGAAAATTACCGCTATTTTGTGGCTGTAGGTGGTGATGGAACTGTTAATGAGATCGCTAAAGCATTGATTAATACATCTGCTGTATTGGGAATTATCCCCGTTGGCTCTGGTAACGGACTGGCACGTCACCTTCAAATCCCGTTGCAGCCGGCAAAGGCAATACAACTCATTAACAAACGAAAGGTTCAATCCATCGATTTTGGGTTAATCAATAACACCCCTTTCTTTTGTACCTGTGGTGTAGGTTTTGATGCTCTGATTGGTGAAAAGTTTGCCCAATGTAAAGGGAGAGGACTTTCAAACTATGTAAAAACAACTATATCAGAGTATTTTAATTATAAACCTGAAACTTATCACATTACCATCGATAACGGACAAATAACTGCCCACAAGGCTTTTCTTATTACATTTGCAAATGCCTCCCAGTACGGGAATAATGCCTATATCGCCCCAAAGGCAGACATTTCAGATGGAAAACTGGATATTTGCATCCTCTCTCCATTCAGACTGTATAAAGCGCCTGGAATAGGAGTCAGACTATTTTCGGGAAACATCGACAAAAGCAGTCTGATGTACACTAATAGAGGCAGTAAAATCCTGTTGGAAAGAGCCA
>JAHEYS010000166.1 GCA_023251475.1 Prolixibacteraceae bacterium | reverse complement strand
ATTACCCCACCGGTCACGGAGATAAAATCCAAATACACGTTCCACACTTGGATAACCGCGCAAATTCCCTTTATCGGCTGCCGCATTGGTATAAAAATTCTGGGCAGAGATGAATTCTCCCACATCATTTTTAGTAACAACACCAAGTACCACATCTGCCTTAGTCGGATTTGCCCATGTCAGGCGGATACCTCCAAAATCATTATAGAATTGGATGGATGCCAAAATGGTATAAATAGGGGAATCCTGCGGATGGGTGATCACTACGACAGGTTTGGATTCATTTTTACTGCGATCGCCTGTGACTATTGTAACGGACACTTCGCGTGATTTGCCAATACCTTCAATTTTTAAACTGCTGGCATACTCTGATGCCTTCTGTTCCATTACAGTACCATCATCAAGTGTGTAGATCGCCTTGACATACAACAGATCATCGTCTTCAGGTATGACATACGAAATAATTGCTCCCCCTGCAATATTTTCCACCTGAGTGGATTTAACTTCTCCGGGTGGGACATTATCTACAGGATACTGTCCCCGCTCATCTTCTTTGCAGGAATAGGCAAAGAAGGTAAATAACAGCAGCAAAATGTAATATGTTTTCATAGTATAATTTTTAAAATCATTCAACATTTATATATTTCTTGGATTACCATCCCGGATTTTGAACCAGGTTTTTATTGATGGAAAGTTCCCCTTGTTTGATGGGCCAAAACACATCTCTCGGATTATAGTCGATCAATTTGATGATGGTTACCTGGTAAAATTCCTGGGCAGTCGTTCCATTTATATTCCAACCTTTAACCGGCTGACCAAAATTCTGCACAGCTTCTTTCCAGCGTCGCATATCCCAAAAGCGGTGGAGCTCAAAGGATAATTCAATGTTGCGTTCTTTATGGATAATATCACGCATACCATCTTTGGTGGTATATTTTTGAGGATAGATGGAAAAGGCGTTCCAGGATGCAGCTATACTTTGCAGACCTGCACGATCACGGATCATATCCACATATTTGCTCACCTCTGGCGTAGGAGCATCCAGCGTTTCATTTAAAGCTTCAGCATATAGTAAATATAAATCGGCTAAACGGAAAATCGGGAAATCCCATCTTTTATCCAAATAGGTAGCTGCACTAAACACCGATTCTATGTTATAGAGTTTTTTGATGTAAAAGGAAGTTGGGGTGTATAGCTCCATTCCCTGGCGTCCACATACCTGGCCACTTTTGCTTTGTATTGGCCACTGTGCAACATCACTATAGCGTCCCAATCCAAACCACCAGCCTCCATCGACCCCAATGCTGCCATAGAAACGCGGTTCCCGGTTCAGGTGAATCTTTGCGGTTAAATAGCCGGGTTGCATCAGGTATTTATCTGCTGCAGGAACTGTCGCCAGATCGTAGCGGTTGCTGTAGGCAAAGGTTGGATCTTCTTCAATGGGTACGCCATTCTTAGAATAAAACATCTCAACAGCCTTCATGGTTGGGGCCCAGGTACCACATCCGGAAAAAGTCCGGTGAGTCTGGTCCAGTGGTGCCACCGTAAATTCTTCAATATATCGGCTGGTGCTGCCGTATGTTGTACTTGGATTTGTCCAGTCACCTGCCCAACCCCATATGGTTTCGCTATTCCATTTATCGGTAACCTTCTGGCTTGTAGTTATTATTGTTTTAGAAACATCTGCCAGACCCATGGAAGTATTATTAAAACGGTACAAACTAAAGCCGGCTGATGTGCAGGTATCAATGGCAGTTTTACAGGCCGCCAGCGCCCTGGTCCATTTGGCTTTATCATAGGTCTGGTTAAATAATTGTATTCCCCTGTTGTCAACCATCATTTTATAATCTGCATTACCATTGAAAAGCGGGCTTGCAGCTGTGACTAACACCTTGGCTTTTACCGATAAACTGATCGCCCGGGTGATCCGGCCTATTTCAGAAATTTTACTTTCAATGACCAGAGGCAAATCAGGAGATGCTTCATCCAGTAATTGAACGATATAGTCGATTACTTTATCGACCGGTTCACGGTAGATCGCCAATTCCTCCGGAAGAGCAGTAACAGGCAAATTTTCTTTGACAATAGGTATTGGTCCATAAAGCTCCAGCAAATAAAAATGGTAGTAAGCTTTCAAAAATTTCACTTCAGCAACCCAGCGGACTTTATCGAATGGTTCCAGGTCGCGGACTTTGTCGATATTCTCAAGGAATATATTGCAATCACGAATACCTTTCCATAGCGGTTTGGAATAAGTCGATCCGTCCCAATAGTCTAAAATGGGGCTCGTTACGTTATTGCCATAATACATCAGATCACACCCATGATTCGGAAAATTAGTGTTTCGGTTAGGATTGGACCATATTTCATCTCCTGCCAATGCCGGATCGTCTCCCGTCCCGTGCCTGGGCATGTAGGAATAGCAGGTATACAAATAGCGTTCGGCTACTACACGGTTTCGAAATGCATAATCTACCGTGGCAATGTTATCGGGAACAACATCAAGATAATCTTTGCATGATGACAGTATTGTCATGCATACGATTGTTAAATATATAAATTTTTTCATAAAAATATTGTTTTAAAATGAAACCTGAAGGCCTAAATTCATCACCTTTTGAATGGGATACCCCAAACCGTTCCCGGCCATTTCAGGATCCCATAATTTAAATGCACTGAATGTAAGCAAATTAACTCCGCTTGCATATACACGGACTTTGGTCATTCCAAGCCTTGAAGTTAATTTCTTAGGCAATGTAAACCCAAATTCAGCGGACTTCAGCCGCAGGAAAGAACCATTACGCATAAACCAGGTGCTCGTGGCATTATTATTCGCATTTACCTTAGTTGTTAAACGAGGCCATAAAGCATACAGGTCACGGTTATTTTCAGACCAATGGCTGTCTTCATATACTTTCAACAACGCGGTTTGACCAATGAAAGGGGCTGTTGCGACAGGGTCAATCCAGAACGATTCCCTTCCCAGTCCCTGGAAGAAGCATGAAAAATCAAAAGCCTTATATCCCGTGGAAAAACCAAACCCATAAATGATTTCAGGTGTTACCGGAAATCCAATAGGCACCTGGTCCAGTTCATTGATTGTACCATCGCCATTGATATCTTTGTATTTAATATCACCGGCCATCACATCAGTCCCCTGGAACGGGGAATTTTTCACTTCATATTCATCCACAAACAAACGCTCGGCAACATATCCCCAGGTTTGTCCCAAAGATCTTCCTATTCTGGATTTCCAGGGTGTTGCAATGTAATTAGGCTCCTCGTATACTTTAAATTCACTGGTGGCATACGTAAAGTTGACGCGGCCGATCAGCCACATACCACTTTGGAAATTTTTCTGATAATCAACAGAAAGATCAATCCCTTTACCTTTGGCCTCGCCGACGTTTGCTCTTGGCGTTGATTGCAAACCCAATGTGCTGGGGATAAAGGCGCGGTTCATCAGAATATTTGTGCGGTGCTCCTTGTAAACGTCAACATTAAAATCGAGTGAATTAAACAAATTCATTTCAACACCGATATTTGTTTTATTCGAGGTTTCCCAGGTAATATCAGGGTTTGCATAACGGGTTACTGTAATACCATTTTTAGTATTTGTGAATTCTGAACCAAAGATGTATTTTTTGGTTGCATCGTTCATATTTACCTGTGACAGGTAGAAAAAACGGTCAGTTGCACTGCCAATGGCGTCATTTCCTACTAAACCGGTGGTCCCCTTTAATTTTAATTTTGGCATGAACCGTTTAAGACCATCCCCCCAGAATGCCTCGTTGGAGAGAATCCAACCGGCTCCAACAGAAGGGAAGAAACCAAAACGATGTTGCTGCGAAAACCGTTCGGAACCATTATACCCAAAATTTGCTTCGAAGAAATACCGGCTTTTGTAGCCATAAGTCATCCTGCCTGCAAGTCCGATGTTTCTGAATGCAAGCGAGTTTTGCAATGATCCGGCATTCCCGATCAATTGGTTACGCATGTATCCGATCAATAAACCACTCACGGTGTGATCTTTGTGAAATACATGATCATAACTTACTGCACCTTCCATATAGGTATTGGTTGTAATTGTTTTCGTCCCTTCTTTATAATCAAGGTACTCTGTTCCTGTTTCTTCATTTAAAGAAGATAATACATACTCATCCGTGGCTTTATCATAACCGCCTATGGTATAATAGTATGGGTTGTAATATCGTTGTACGTCAAAACTTGAATACCGTGTGGTACTAAACATACCGCGCATTTTCAAACCGTCAAGAACAAAAGCAAGATCCTGTTTCAGTTCAAACTGTGCCATCATCGTGGATGAGGTCAGGTCTTTATACCCTTTCATCAGGTCGGCATAAGGATTCAGGTAACCACCTGTTCCATAATTGCCAAAAAGTGGATGTTGTGTAAATTCATTATTCTTATCTGCCGGATATGTCGCCGGAAAATAAACCGGATTGGTGTGCATGATTTTATTAAATAAGTCAGTACCACCATCGAGTGGTCCCGAATAATCATCGAACGTAGCATGTAAACGGGTGATAATTTCGGTCGTTTTTGTAACGTTGATATTAATATTTGAACGGAGCAGGTATTTTTTTGAATCGATATTGCTGTTAAAATTATTCTTATTGTCAACTTTCAATACGCCATTATCCTGGTTAAAGGTTCCTGCGACATAATAACGGGCTATTTTACCACCCCCGCTAACATTGAAATTTATACGCTGATTGGTGGTATTTTTTTTGAACAGCATATCCGCCCAGTTGGTTGCCGGGTAGAGTAAAGGGTGAAGTCCGGCAGCAGTACTTTCAATCTTTTCCTGGCTATAGGGAAGTATACCCAGCGGATCACGCGTAAGTACGGCTTCATTACCTAACTTCATATAGGTTACGGGGTCTGATAGTTCTACCTGTTGTGTCGGACCGGAAAGTGATTTCTCGTAGCGGACGGTGATCTGTGCTTTCCCTTCCTTTCCCTCTTTTGTGGTGACCATGATCACACCGTTTGCCCCCCTTGCACCATACAGCGATGTAGCTGAGGCATCTTTCATGATGGAGAAGCTGGCGATGTCATCAGGTTGCAAACGTGCCAGATCCTGTGAGCTCATCTCCAAACCATCGATTAAGATAAGGGGACTTGCCGTGTATCCAAAACTGGTAACTCCCCGGATAAAGAAATCGGCGTTGTCCTGACCAGGTTCTCCACTTCTCTGATACGAAATTAAACCGGCTATCCTGCCGGCTAAGGCGGTAGTTAAATTGCTGGACGGGATTTTTAATTCAGCAGTGTTTATCGTTGTAATCGAAGCGATTACACTCTCTTTCTTCTGTTTCCCGAATGCCACTACCTGTACTTCGTCCAGTGCGGTAGTCATATCTTTCATGGTTACATTGATAACTGTTTGGTTACCCACCACGATCGTTTGATTTTCCATACTGACAAAAGAAAATTGTAACTTATCGGTTGACTTTACCCCAATGGTGTATGTTCCGTCCTTGTCGGAACTTACACCCCGGGGAGAACCTAAAACAGAAATTGTAACTCCGGGTAGCGGTTCTCCTTTTTCATCTACCACCTTCCCCCTGACTTGTTGCTGAGCAAACAAGAATCCGGGAAACAGTACAAAAATTAACAATAAAAATTTTCTCATTAGAAAAAAATGTTTAGTTATTGACTTTAAAAATTGCAAGTAAAAGTTGAGTTTATGGCCCAAATTCGTTTAAATAAAGTTGATGGTCCTTAATCCAGGGCACGTACCCGAGTCGCCATAAATGGTTATTTTTTTGGCTTTGTAGCTGCATGGTTGCCGGTTATTATAGAGCTTAATAAATAAACAGAAACAGCATGCTTCTAATGGTAGTATTTAAAACTTTTGGCTGAAAGTTATTAAAGGAACTATTTTTTATAATTTATATTTTATTAATTATATAAAATTGAACTGAATCTCGTTTACTTACACCAACAGTACCTGAATATTTTAGATAAATATAATTATATCAATTAATTGAGTAATCCGCAGAAATTTAATAAAACAAATATTAAACGTTACCTTCCTGTGTAAACAGATTTAGGATTCTTTGCCATTCTTCCGGCATTTCTCGATTATCTTGTTGTGATTATCACTTAATCTCAACAACTTTTCCTGTTTTAGCCGAAAGATAACAGGCTGCAATTACCTTCTGATTCTGAAGGCCAATCGAGGCGTTGTTTACAGGCGCTCTTTTCCGGAGAATTGCATCGCTGAATTCAACTATTTCAGCAAGATATGGATTAACAGGGGTTGGATTAATGGCCAGACCCCCACCTGCAACTCTAGTTTGCTGCGCATCATATCCTGTAATATCCCCTTCGAGATAGGCTGTCATCTCCCCCGAGGCTCCCTGACCTATCGTCCCTTTTGCCAAAATGCTCCCTTTTGATCCGTATAGTTCAAGTATGTTTTTACTGCTGTTATCGGGAATACAAAAGAAGGTATCAACCGATCCCATTGCGCCGTTTTCAAAAAAGAGTGAAACTAAAGCGCTATCTTCAGATTCATATTCATGGACACTGTTGTTGATAAAACAGCTGACGCTTTTAACCTTTCCGAAGAACATCTCCAAAAGGTCTATGCAATGACTTCCCATATCAACCAGGGAGCCGCCACCTCCTAATTTCGGATCCTGCCTGAATGCTTCCGGAATTGGGGGATACCAGCAGGAGAGTTGTGCCCGACCGTAAACAGGTTTTCCCAGTTTCCCCTCCCGGATTAATTTCAGAGCCGCCTGGTGCTGCGCGATGAACCTCATCATTAGTCCCGTTCCGAGATAAACACCGGATTTTGTACAGGCCGTTTCCATTTTTTGAGCATCTTCAACATTCAACCCAAAAGGTTTTTCGCTGAAGACATGTTTCCCTGCATCTGCGCAGGCGATTGCATGCTCAGGATGTAAATTTACAGGTGATGCAACATAAACAGCGTCGATATCTGTGCTGAGAAGCGCCTCAATACTGGTTGAAGCAATTGCATTAAATTCTTTGGCTACTGCATTGTTGGCATCCTGGTTAAGATCATAAACAGAGATCAGTTTTGCATTTTGGGCTTTGGCAATACCCTCGGGTATAGTTCTTCTTCGGGCGATTCCTCCTGAGCCGATAACGCCCCATTTTATTATTTTTGTCAAAATAGCTCCTCCTATTATTTAATATTAAATATTTTGCAATTTGTCAGATAATCCTGTTCAGATCGCAACCGATGGAAAGGGTAAACCGTGCTCTTTGAGAAATGAGAGGTGATCATAGTAGCCACGCTGAAGTATAATTTTCCCATCAACAATCTGAAATATTTCACAACCTCTGTGTCCAAATGGTTCTTTCCATTCAAGAGCGGCCCACTCCCCATCTTCAAAAATATTCTCAACTATGCAAACCATAGGCGTTTTTAGTAATTCATGATGCAACATTTTCCCAATTGCCTCCTTCCCAACTGCGGGTACAGTAACAACCTGATGATTTACAGCATTATCAGCATATAATTCGGTCAATTTTTCAATGTCTGCATTATTAAACGCTTCGACATACTTTAGCACCAACTGTCGTGAAGTCATAACTTATTTTAGGATTGTAAGCAGGTATTATTTGCGGACTTTATCAGCTGTATTTCTTACCCCTTCAATGATCATGTCAAGATCCTCCTTTGTTAATTTTGGATTCATCGGAAGGTTGATTTCTTCATTATAAAAGAACTTTTCCGCTACAGGACAAAGTTTATCAGGATAATGATACATCTCTTTTAATCCTGTAAAGTGATAATTTGGCTGATAATGCAAAATGCCCTGAATTCCTTCTTCCTGGTAAAGACTCTCATAAATTCATCCCTGGAAGCACCGAGTTCATCCTCTTTAATCAGCAAAGTGTAAAGATGATAGGCGTGATAACAATTCGGATCTTCAAATACTCCCCTTATCCCTTTGATGTTTTTTAATCCTACGTTGAGGTAATGGCTTGATTCTCTCCGTTTATTAATCAGCATGTCGAGTTTTCTTAACTGTGCTCTCCCAACTGCGGCCTGAGATTCATTCATCCGGTAATTGCAGCCCCATTTCCCGTTATCATCGATCACATTAAAGTGAGAAGGTAACCAGTAATCTTTAACACTTTTCTTTTCCATCTGATAACCGGCAAACTCAAAACTGGTTTGACTGGATGGCCAGTGGGTAATACTCATCACCCTCATTCGTTGTAATTTTTCGGCCAGCTCGTCACTGTTGGTAGTAATCATTCCACCTTCACCCAGGGTGGTTATATTTTTCAGCGAGTGAAAGCTGAAGCAACCGATATCACCGATACTTCCTGCAGGCCTCCCTTTATATTTTGAACCTGCCGCATGGGCACAATCCTCCATCACGAACAGCTTGTGTCTTTTGGCAATTTCCATGATCGGATCCATATCGCACATCTGCCCCGCAAAATGAACCACATAAATTGCTTTTGTTTTAGCTGTTATTTTGTCTTCAATCTGTTTGGGATCAATATTGAAAGTCAGCGGATCGATATCGGCATAAACAGGTTTTGCACCCTCCTTTAAAATAACAAGTGATGTGGCAATAAATGTGTTGGGAGTAACGATCACTTCGTCTCCAATACCAATCCCGAATGCCTGGGTTGCTGCGTGCATCGCGGTGGTGCAATTTGTTGCAGCAAGGGCGTGTTTAACTTCAAAAATTTTGGCAAATTCTTTCTGAAAAAGGGCCACCTGCGGGCCCATTGTCTGGGACTCTTGTGCCATCGCTATTCTAACTGCTCTGGCTTCATCTTCATCATAGATTGAGCCGAAGAACGAATAGGGCACCTTTAGCGCCACCCCGTCATTCATATGATAACCTGAGGTTATTCCACCTTCTGTATCTGAACCTGTAAACAATATTTCCTTATTTTCTATCACTTTCTTATGAATTAATTGATGATTTATTAGTGTCAATGATGATTGTTAATGCATTGAGGTTTCACAAATCCCAATGCCTCCGCGGTAGTAATTAAACTGCACATTTGGATGACCTGACAGTAAAGACATTGGAACTGAACTGTCCATAATACCTTTGCTGATCATTAAGGCTGTAAGCCGCTGTCCAAATGGATTATCATGTGCGCCGGCCTGCCATATCGAAACCTTTTCTGCCTTCCATGTTTGCAAAGGGCCAACAGAAAGGGCCTGGGTTGGAATGTTTGTCACTACTCCGCTTGCACTGGTGCGCGCATTTTGCATGCATGTGACGGGGTGAAGGTCAACAACACGCGTTGACAGTTTAAGAAACTCTTCAGGTGACGGGGGTGCATCTTTGTACTTTCCTTCTCTTTTAACAGGATCGTTAAATGCCCAGTGCTTGGTGTCCCCCTGTCCACCCTGCATCACCGCACATCGGATTCCACTTTCCCAGCTTTGAATATACTTACTGGTATCAGCTTTTGGAAAGTGAAGGTTAGCATCGGGCATCCTGTATTGCTGATCAATCCGGTTAAAACAAAGATCCCTGTCGGCTTTCTCAAACGACAATGGATGCGTTGCATCTAACTCTTTCCCGTCTACATACCACTCATCCATTCCCCAAAAATGTGCGTAGGATAAATCCAACTGCAATTCGTTAACCATACGTGCCACTAAAGGCAATTGCTCAGTTGGTCCAATGGGACCGCAAATACCTACCGGACTGCTTTCAGTAGCTTGTTTCCATGCAGTGATGTATTCCAACGCCTCTGCCAGATAAAAATCTTCAATTGTATCGTAAAACACAACTTTAAAACCATCTCTTGACAGCCGGAGTAAATCTGCAGCAGAAAGGCTTGCGGCGTCATTTAATATTTCACTGTCCAGCGTGGTAAAATCCCACCAGTCAGGTGCTAACATACTTAATTTACGGGCCATTTTAATGATATTAAATTTTTAACTTAACTGCATAATATTCTTTATCGTGTACTTTTTTATTCATCGTCTTACTGGATCGGGAATCAACAATTGTAATAATTAATGTGGAAATCAATACAAGGACTCCTCCTGCAACAGCCTGGCTACTAAGTTTTTCTCCAAGCCAGATGGCTGCAATGGGCAAACCAAAAAAGGCGACAAGGTAATTGGATAAGGCCACCTGCATAGCATCCAGCATTTTAAGCGCCTTGAAAAACAGTAGCATGGAAAGAAAATTATGAAATATGGTCAGCAATGACAATCCGACCCATGTTTTGGATGTAAATAATGGTATTCTTGCAAAGACATCCTTCTCGAAATACAAGACAAGTGGAGTCAATAAAATGACCATAACCACATACGTATAGAAAACCATCTCTCTTTCAGTATACCTTTCGGCCACTTTTTTTATACCTACATTGTAATACGAATTACCAATAATGGCTAAAAAGATCAGGATGTTCCCAACCGCATATTTTGAACCGAAATCAAGTTGCTTTATATCACCTGTTGAACAGAGGATGACCCCAATGATGGCAATTACAAAACTTAACCATCGAATCTTGTTCATTTTCTCTTTTAAAATCAGAAAGGCGAATAATGCGGTGAAAACGGGTAAACAGAGTGTAAGAATGGCGGCATTACTGGCAAGGGAATACTGTGTTCCCCAGGTCATAAATACCTGGGCAGGGAATGCACCCAATAATGCGAGTTGTGCAAATATCAGTACATCACTGAACTTTTTCCCCCCTTTTTTAAAATCACGCATGACAAATCCCCCTAAGAGCATAGCAGCCAGGAGCATAGGAGCCCAGACGGTAAAGTATGGCCCGATTTGGTCTTGTGTAAGTTTTATGCAGGTGAACTGCAGCGACCACATCAAATTGCATGCAAATAAAAGTGACCAGGAGAGAAGTGTTTTCTTCATAATTGGCGTTGATTATTCCGAATCAATTAGAAGTAAAGTAACATTGATATTTTTTTATTAAGTAATACTGCTCATTGCATTATTAATACCTATCTTTATCTTTTTATCAAATATTCTTTAATAGAGCCAATAATATTTAAATATTAATATTACTTTTCAATACTAAAATGAAAATTGCTAAAATCAGATTAATACAGGAAGCGAACAAATCATTCATTGTGCATAATGAACGGAGTCCTTTTGCACCCTGGCACCATCATCCTGAATATGAACTTGTATTAATCCTGAAAGGGAAGGGAAAAAGAATGGTGGGGGACCATATTGACAGGTTTGAAGAAAATGATCTCATTTTCACAGGGTCATTCCTGCCTCATCAATGGATCTGCGATAATGAGAATCTGGAAGGCATGGAAGATGAAGCATTTGTCATCCAATTTGTAAAGGATTTTTTAGGCGAGAGATTTTTTGAAATGCCTGAAAATTCCTCACTAAAGAAATTTCTTGAAGAGTCATCCCGTGGATACGAGTTTTACGGAAAAAGTAAAAGTAAAATCATTTCAATTTTACTACGGATGATGAATATGAATGATGTTGAAAGGCTTTATGCATTATTCTCTATTTTTGAAATTTTTCAGACTTCAAAAGAATATCATTTTTTATCCAGTCCTGCTTCGGTTGAATCAGTTGTATTGGGAGAAAATGAACCTATGCAAAAGACCTTAAAATATATTTTACAAAACTTTCACCATCAAATTCAAATAAAAGATCTGCTCGGGATTACCAATATGTCCTACGCAACTTTTTATACCAAATTCAAACATGCCTATATATTATCATTCAAAGATTATTTATTGAATATCAGGATAGGTTATGCATGTAAGTTGCTGATTGATGAATCTTTAAATATTGCGCAAATTGCCGATGATTGCGGATTTGAAAATATATCCAATTTTAACCGGCAATTCAAGAGAATTAAGGGTATGACGCCATCAAAGTTTCAAAAGCAGTTAAACGCTGTCAGCGAAAATAAATGAACAACTCTTTTCCCTGACATAATGGAAATGAACAGATTGGTGTGGTGCAGCTTAAACGCCTACGGGCTATCAAAAAAGAGGGATAGTTTTTAGCTATCCCCACTTAAAATGCACTACCTGTTTTGAACATTTCTGATCCTGGTAGTACCCCCTTTCGACATGGAAATATCGATTGGTGAATTTGTTTTATAAGATCCGCATGTAAAATCAGGAATATCAACAGTGGCAGAACGGTTGGCGACAGACCATTCACTAAGCAGACCTACCGAGCTCCATAACGCTGCATCATATACATCCTCGTCCAGCGGAAGTCCGTTCCGCAGGCAATCGATCAGACGCCAATCCATCAAAAAGTCCATTCCTCCATGCCCTCCAACCTGTTTAGCCATCTCACCGATCTTTAATATAATTGCAGGAGTGTATTTTTCTTCAAGTACCTTATATTCCTCATCAGTAGCCCATGCATCACCCTTTGATATGCGTCCGGGTAGCGGATACTTAAGCGAAGTGGCTTTAGTTCCGCTGATCATCTGAATGCGCGTATAAGGACGTGGAGAACTAATGTCATATTGTAACATGATTGTGCGACCCTTTTCTGTGCGGATAAGCGAGGTGTTCATATTACCATTGTATGCTTTTCCCGCATATGGTTTGTAAAAATCATCTGAAGCAGCAAGCTTTTTGGCTTTTTCTCCAAGCAGGAAGTCGTTACCTGAGAGGGAAACCATGTAGTCCAACTTATCACCGCGGTTGATGTTCATTACCTGGCAGACAGGTCCGAGTCCGTGTGTCGGGTAAAGATTACCTTTCCTTTTGCCAAGCTGTTTTAATTGCCACATATCTACGAATCGGTTTTTTGACCAGATGATTTCTTCATTCAGATCGTGCAAATAGCCACAATCACAATGAACGATCTCCCCAAAGAAACCCTGCCGTGCCATATTCAGTGTAAGTAGTTCGAAGAAGTCATAGCAACAGTTTTCAAGCATCATACAGTGCTTACGTGTACGTTCGGATGTTTCAACGAGTTGCCAGCATTGCTCAATGCTCTGTGCTCCGGGTACTTCAATCGCTGCGTGTTTGCCATGATCCATCGCGTATACGGCAATGGGCGTATGCAGATCCCAGGGTGTGGCAGTATAGACAAGATCGAGGTCGTCACGTTCACAAAGTTTTTTCCATATCTCTTCTGAACCGGCATAAATTTCAGGATTGTGAACAGTGCTGTCTAATTTCTTTTTGGCAGCGTTAGCCGCTTCAGGCCGTTTGTCGCAAATAGCCCTGATCTCAACACCTTCAATTTTGGACATCCTTTCCACGGCTTCAGTTCCCCTTGAACCGACACCGATGAAACCAATACGTACAATATCTAATTTTGGGGCCGCGTATCCTGACATGTTAAACTTCTGAACGTGCTGCTTTTTGGCAACTCCGCCAGGAATATCACCATCTGGCGTGTCGCTGTTTTCACTACGTGGTGAAAATGCCTGCAGAACACTGCTGCCCGCAAGACCCATGCCCGCAAGGCCGGTAAGTCTGAAAAAATCCCTCCGATTTTTCTTCATTTTGGAATAAATTTAAGTTTTACAAATATTGGATGATTGGTTTATCTTTATGATTGATAATCAAGTATTAGAAATTAAAAGACACTCTCTTTCAGGAATCCCGGCTTATATCCGTTCTCTACCGCCCATTTTACGGCTGTCATTACCTTCTCTCTCCAGTCGGGCTGATAGCCTACATAATTTGGATAAAAATATTGTTCATGGATCATCAGATCAAGGTAATGTGGGTTATAAGTTTTTTTTACATTATCCAGATAGGGCACTATTTGTTCAAGTTTTACGGTGTTAACTACCAATGCAATTTTTGCAAAGATGATATCCTCTTTATTGTCTCTCCAGATGAATCGGGTTTTAAGATGCCTTCTTTGCTCCTGATCAAGGTAATAGGATACGGGGGGCTTATTATCGTCTACATTAAAATACCCTGCCAGGACGGTATAGCCAAGATCCCGCAAAGCACGGCAGGCTTCTACCGTACCCTCACCCCAGTGAAGTGTCGTCTCCCTGCCCATTACCTCCTCTCCGGCGAATCGCCTGATTTGATCTTTTACAAGGGCACCGTCTTTTTTTACCTGGTCATAACCTGCATTAATATAGGGTTTGTCGGGAAATTCAGCCAGGGCATGAAAACTAAGGGCAAGCCATTGAGCGTTCTCCTTCCATTCATTTTTAAATTTATCGGTCATCTGCGATAGGTTGAAACCCTCGGTCTGGTAAAATAAATTGAGATGGATTTTAGCGCCATACCTGTCATGAACCTGTTTCAGAAATCCGAGATAAGGATTTTCAAATATTGATTTATACCTGCCTGCATTTTGGTTAATATCTTTCAGAAACCAGATATTGTCGTCGATCGAAAAGCGGAACTTATTAACATAGTTTTTAAGCCAGAATACGCTGATACTCTTCCTGTGCCCCTTATTTCTGTCCGTGATCTTAATAGTGTTTTCATAATGCTTCAGTCTGACATCTGCCTGGAAAACCCCATCAGAATACGTTGCCTTTACTCCGTTCACTATTAACCTGCTTTCTGAAGGAGCAGCGATCCTGACTTTTGTGACCAGGCTTCCGTCCGAGACCGTACCGTCATATTCATTTAACATGTCTCCGTCGATGGGGCTTAAGAACCTGATCTCATTTCCCTGTTTTTCCGGGACTGGTCCTTTACCATCAGGTTTAAAACCTGAAATACCCAGAAAAAGTACGGCCAATAGGGTCAGTATTAAAAATTTTCTGATATTATTTTTCATTTGTAAAACGCTTTAATAATTTGGATTTTACCTTTTCTTTATG
>JAHEYS010000434.1 GCA_023251475.1 Prolixibacteraceae bacterium | reverse complement strand
TTTTGTTGTCAACGCATTTAATTCATCCGGAACTAAACTGATTATTGTGAATAACGTTGCAACAGCGAAAACAACGTTAACGGCAAAGTTTTGAGATCTTTTTGACATCATACCTTAGATAAATGAGGTCAGTACTACATTGCTAACCAGGGTTGCTTAGAGGCTTCTAAATGAGTGTTTGTCGTTATTGTTCAGCCCACTCCGGGGCTGCAGACTTTAATCTAAAGTTCTATTTGGTGACCTATTTTTAATTATTAAAGGCTGACTTTATCTGGTCAACTGATACTCCCAGAACCTTAGCAGAGATCAGTGTCAGTTTTGCCTCGTCTCCCACAAAATGGAAGATCCGCTGAGTATGATTCAGGCTTTCGCCCGGAGCAAGGAAAGCGGCCGGGGAGGAGCTCTCTATTTCATAAAAAGGTCCCATCTGGGTGCCATCTGCAAGTGGTCCATCGTTATACGAATTGATCACATCCCCTTTAAACGGTTCTTTCTGAATTTCCCAGAGTTGATTGATATATCCTTCATTGGTGCCGGGTTTTGTAAATTGCAGGATCGTCAGCATTTGACGGGCAGCATCATAACTTCCGGCAAAGGTGGTGGCCCTTTTATCTGATAGCCCAAGTTTACTGCGGTGTTTTCCATCGACTTTAAAATAGAGGATACCGTTTTCAATTTTTATCCGGTCAGCAGGAATTTCACCAAAGTAGTTGGTGGTTGCCACCTTACCCAACTCCTTTTCGTCGCCCTGAAGATAGGGGATCACAACCACGCCGCTTTCTGATGGGGTGAGCATGGCGAGCATCCAGATGTTGACTGTCCCTTTCTCACGGGTCCATTTTTCGCTTCCGGCATTGGTTAAAGTGTTCTCAGATTCAAAACCAACCCATTTAACCGACGGATCGGGAGCAATGCCCAGGTTCCGGTTCAAATCTGTTACCGAGAGTAATTTCACCTGGCGGCTAAGTGCAACTTTGAAGCGTGTTCCGGAATAATTCATGAGCTCCATCCCTTTTTTCATCGAAACGGTTACAGAATCGTGACTTATCAGGTCCCACGATTCACTGTCGATACCGGCAGGTGTCTGCCAGTTTTCAAAAACCATTTTGTCGCCAGGCTTAAAAAATATGGAATTCTGCCCCCCCTCTGGACCAAGCCACATCCGGTCCTCCCCTCCATAGGCATTGATGTGGGGAGCAAGGGTTGTTGAACTCAATGCCTTGTAATTGATCCAGCCGGAACTGTTCCCTTTTAATCCCATTGCTGTGCTTGTAAATACTTTCCCCTGGTATTTGGGTGATACAATAACCTGGGCATCGCCGTTTCTCAACACGATTACGCTGTCTTTTGACTCAAGGAACTGAAGGTCGTAACCGAATGTCCCTTTTTCAAATTGAGGCGCATTTTGCTCCTTTTTTGTGTTCACGCCACACGAAGAAATCAACCCAATAATGGCCAGACCCGAAATAATAGAAGTTAGTTTCATTTATTAATTAGATGGTTTTGAATTGAAGAAGATAATTTAATGTAATCTTACACGATTTTTGAATAATTTCCAAATTCAATTAGTCACTAAGTTGGGGGATGGAGCCGCTTATTGAACCACCGGCGGACAGAGCGCATTTTTTCCAGCTGACCCTGTGGCACATGGCGATGGCAGGTGGAACGTTCCTCACTGTTTTCAGGAGCCCCCCACCGGATTTCTATCCCATCATTAGGGTTATAAGCCATCTCAAACGCCTCCTTTCGTTTCAAAATTTCTCCAATGGTCAGGAGCTGCGCGGCGCCATTGGTACGGGTATAAGTGATGGAAAGTTCAGCTACTTTGCGGGTTAATAACTCCTCCAGATTTCGTTTTACTTTTTCAGGAGAACTGAGGCCGGGCATTTTAAAGTCTTCAGGTGTCCGAATGATTCTGTCGGGAAAATCAAGTACTGCATCCATGGCGATCAGGAGTCTGAGATCACGGTTCGGAGTGGAGAAATCTTCCCATTGTCCTCCGGCCTGGAACACGCCGGAGGGACTTCCCGGCATTGGAATTACTTCGCCCGGATGGGCTTTCATATAGGTCTCACCATTTGCAACTGAGGTAATTCTTACCATCAGTTGCTCATGCAAAGCGTTGATCAGGTCAAGCAGGGCCGCTTCAGGATCAAGTGGTTTGGGATTGATGATCCGTTCCATGGTGTGATAGAAAACTTCACCTGACATCCCCTTTTGTTGCACTGAAAAAGGAATCATCCCCGATTTTGCAGATAACCCGCTGTTTTTAAGAGGATTGAATTGGCCATTATTCATTGCGATCGGGCGAAAGGCTTTGAATCCTGGTTCCCCGACAACTTCAGAGGTGTTAAAGAGAAAATTCCCTTTCCAGAACCGCTTGATCCCAACTGTGCCATCGGGCTGGGCATCAACTGAGAGCAGGATCCCCGGATGGTCTTCCGACTGGGGAATCGTGCCAACAAGAATCAGGGTGTGGCCGTAGGGATCGGCAAAAACAACACCCGGTCGCAAGGCTTCCCTTGTTAGCGGAACAGGGTAATAATCGGAGCTTTCATCGTTTAGCGCAGTACGGGCGGTACCCGAATGGACACCATCCATCACCCTTCTCAAAAAGGAATTGAAGGCCAGTACAGGATGGCTTTTGGAACCGCCTGATTCATTGGTGATCCACCGCCCGGTTTTCGGGGGGCGCCCAAGAAAGCCCCGGTCGCACTCGTGGTAAGCAAACGGGAGGCCAAGTTTCCAGGCAAAATAGGCCCTTAGGTAAAATGGATTATCCGCACAGTCAGGACTCATAATGACCCTGTTTTTTTCACCCGGATTATCTTCATTTAACGAGAGATGGTTGTAAAGAAAATTACGTTCCTGGTTTTGCATCACTTCATGGAGTGCACTCCAGGAGGAGCGTTCATCGGTCCCTTGAAACAGCGCGTTTATCCATGCCGAATAGAGCGCTTCTGAATCACTATCCCATCCGCGGACTGTTTTCCAGATCCCCCCGGAGGTGGGTAATAATGGCTTGGCCGATACCGTTAACTCAAGATCGGGGAATGATTGTTTATCTGAGGTTACCGTAACCTGGTATTTGCCGGCTGATCCTGCCTTGAATTCATCAATCCGCCAGTAAGGCAATCCATCGCCGTTACGGCTTTTTAAACATTCAAGTGACCCGGATCCCCCTTTTACCACAATCCGCGCTTTTCGTATGCTTCTCCCACCTACCGCCATCACATGGAAGATCTGCCCCGGTTGTGGATTCTTGGGTGAGATCAGCATTGCATTTACCGATTGGAATTCGTCAGGGTCGTTATTATCTTCGAATAAACCGGCCAGTATTTTGGCACCGGATTTCATCTGCTTCTCACCCGATTGGTTGCCGCACGAAGAGATCCCGGTAAGCATCAACGTGAATACTATTGAAATGATTAACGAAGGGAAAGTGATTCCGGCTATAGTATTTCTCACTTGCATTTTTTTTTCAAAGATAGCCGAAATAGAGATATAGAATGGATGCAATTTTAACTGCAGGATCGATGTTTAAATGTTATAAATCATTTTAAGGCAGAGTCCGTATCTGATTAAATGTTCTATTGTTTAATGTTGGAACACAAACACAAAGCCAAAAGCAGGTAAGTAAATCTCATTTGAATAGTCATTGTGATTGTTATTTAACAACCTTAATGGCACTGATCTGTTTTATATCATTCAAATTGGTGTAATCATACTGGTAAAATCCATCAGATCCAATCATTAACAGGGAGTTGCCAAGCGGGATTACATCATAGGCATTTATATTTTTAAATGTCGCAAGCTGATGCTCGGCAATCAGGTACGGGTCAGCGGCATTATACACTTTTAGTCCGTCACTCCCGTCGCAGACAAATAATACATCATCATCAATACCCAGGCCGTAGGGACCGGTCATACTGTACGACCGCATCAATACAGGAGATTTAATGGTGGTAATATCAAGAACATCAAGCCGATTGACATTGCTTCCGCAGCGATTCCCCCCGCGGATGGTCACATAGGCCCGTTTGTTTTGAACTACGACCGGATCACAACCGGTGGCATGCCAGAAGGTGGAGATATAAACAGGCTTGGTCACATCGGCAACATCATATACGAGCATCCCCGTACTTGTTCCAAGGAACATCGTGTTACCCGATATAAACATGGTCTCGATTCCCCAGTTAATGTTTATTTTATTTTCGATCCAGGGACTTGTTGGAGTGGTCAGATTGAAATTGTAGTAAGTGCTGTTATCAACAGCCAGTAAGTGATTGCCAATCAGCCCAAAGCGTGCCATTGAACCACCTATTCCTGCCGCAGTACCTGCTTGCGCACCGTTTGACGCGGCATTTGTGTTCAACGAAAAATCGGTAAACTTGCTACCAAAAAATACAGGATATACCGGATAGTTGATCTGGGCGATCTCCCGTCTTACCGTTTTAACGGTCCAGTCCACGACAACACCCTTTGTATCATCAATCTGTCCAAGACGATATTTGGTATCATAGGTGGGAACGGCATATGGGAAAACATTTTTCAGCCGTGCAATCTCTTTGGGATTTGCGGGATTTGATATGTCGATACCAACCAGGTCAATATAACTATCTGCATACAGGGTGTTTCCCAGAATT
>JAHEYS010000165.1 GCA_023251475.1 Prolixibacteraceae bacterium | reverse complement strand
GTAGGCATTTAAAATGTAGAGGGAGTTATCGGGATAATATTTATTTAAAACCAGCACATTGTGAAAAAAAAGCGCTTCACGGTTATTGACATGGGTGGTATCACGGGTATCGGATTTGCCATATTTATCTTTAATTTCCTGAAAATAGCGATCATTAAAATCTACTGCACCCGGATCATCGGTTACATGTAATTTTATCGCAAAAAAAGCTGTTGTAAGGAAAAATCCGATCAGGGCAAAGAGAATAATAAACCCGGCACTTAAATATTTTAACAATTTATGGGAAACACCATTTTTGGAATCACGTATCATTTCGTCCTGAAAACTTAATTTTAAAACCGGGACAAAATTAGGTCAAAGACTTACAGATTATTCGCAATAACTGCTATTTCCCTGAAATTTCACGAATAAATAATATTGAGGTCACAATGCAAGCGCTGATTAATATTTAATCCCAGACAAACTTCCATTGACCATCCGACTGACGTTTCCAGACTGTATGAAAGATGCCTTCGCTTTTGGCAATGTTTCCCAGACTATCAACAGTAGTATAGGTGTATTTTCCGTAGGTATATCCCAAATCACCTGAAACCGAAACATCCGCAAAATCAGGAGTCCATTCAAGTTTGGCGCCTTTATCCGCAAATGATTCGTACTGGCGCAAAATCGCATCCTTACCTTTAAGAACCTGATTTCGTCGTTGAATAACTGCAGAATCGGCAGCAAAATAAACAAATGCCTTTTGAGCACCGTCTCTTTGGTCCATATCACAAAATTCCTTTTCAACCGCAAAAAGCTCAGCCTTTAGCTTGCCTGGCGATATCTTTGATGGTGGTAAACCACAGGAATATAGCAATACAACAGCGCCCCATAAGATTCCGTAAATCCTTATATTCATTGACGTTGTTTTTACACTAATTCATCCATTTGTCCAAAGTATACATCACCTTTTTCCGCTGAGATTCAGGTAACGTTCCAATCCGGGTACGGTGACTCCCATTTAACTGGACTACCTTAAGGATTTTTTTATTACCGTGTGTATCGGCTGCTGAAGCAGTCCATGGATCACTTCCACCGTAAATAAGCAAAATCTTACGGGCATCCTTCTTCAAATATTTTTTCACCAGTAAGCTCATGGCCGGATCATAGGTAAATACCATACGATCAGGCATAAATAGTTTTTGAATATATCCGTGGGTATCCTTTAAATCCATCCATCCCTTGAATGGTCTGGGATTGTAGCCATAATAGCCCAATTGTTTCAATGCCTGAACAAAAAACGGGAAAGTCGCCTTGCCGCTCTCCATATCAAAATAACTGGCGGGACATATTTTAATCAGGTAATTAAAAAACGCCTCATCACTGGCAGCTGATTCAGGGATCTCAGAGACAGAATGCCCCCATTGCCAAAAGGAGAAAGCAAACTCAAGAATACAATAATCAAAAATCTCACCGGCACCTGCCTTGTACTTATACTTCTTTTCTTTGGTGTATTGCTCAAAAAGCGGCATTAATTGTTTTTTCCTTTTCAGTAATTCAATCTGACAGCGGGCAACCTTTTTACGTTCCGAAGCAGAACCTGCTTTATGCCGTATGAAATAATCATGGCGCTTCTCTTCAGTTGAAAAATTAAGAGGCGCCACATAGGGAACCGATAATTCCACATCCTCAGGATAGAGTGCCCGGTGATAGAGTACCGTCTCTCCCCCTTTGCTGATCCCGGTGCTGATCCATTTTTTCCCATATAGGGCTTTAAAAAGCTCAACGATATGATGATGATCCGCAGCTGCATTCTCAACAGTAAGGAATTTCCAGTCAATTGAATCGGGAACAGATTTTCCAAAAAAGCGATGCTCGGCCATTAACTGATTGGCATTAAGCAGCGGACAAAGTTCATTAAGGTATTTTTCAGTGGCGCCGTAACCACCACCATATCCTTCGGTAATGAAAACAACAGGTTGATCAACACTGAGATTTGAGAGTATCACCCTCTGAGGGAAAGTCCCCAGTTCGGGATGAAGATGATCGAGCGGCTGTTTTACCATGATGATCAGCGCTTCATTAAAAAACGGATTGTGCTCCATTTTTTCGACCGAGATAATTCCGGGCAAATTTTTAATCCGGTCTTCCAGATTCTGAGAAAATGCTGCCTGCAATGCGGCAAAAAGTAAAATATTCAGCAGCGAAACTCGTAGAAATTTATTCATCCGGTTTTTAATAATTATCTGATTCAAATGTTTAATTTAAAGGGCACAAATTTACTTTAATCCGATTCAATTCAAACTCCAATTAGGATACTGATAATGCACCAATAACTGCAAGCGTATTTCCTGCCATATGTACAATTATAGCATAAAAATTATTGTTATATTTTTCCTGATAATAACCTGCAAGTAATCCCAGACATATTGTAAAGACGACTATCCTGAACAGAAAAAAAATCGACACACCTGTTGATATTAAAACTAAATGAGCTGCACCAAAAGCTAATGCGCTAACAATAACCGGAAAGCTAATCTTTCGTTTAAAAAATGTTATTCCATTCACTTCCAATGGCTTTAACAGATTCATCAAAAATCCCCGGAAGAGTATCTCTTCGGCTATGCTGGCATAAATAAATATAAATATTAAAACCTGCAACACATTCATCTTAGACAAAGCGGGATGTTCTTCAAGATTTCCACCCATTATTTTTATGGCGCCACTGATTAACAAATTAACTAATACCGTCAATATTATACCATACATAAAAGGTTTTATCAGCGTTTTAAATCCGGGAACCGAAATGGAGTAGGAAAAATAATTTCGCAGGAAATAAATTGCGGCTGCGGAAAGTAAAAGTTCAATGGTAAGTGTTACAACAAAACCGGGGATAAATCCGATCCCCAAATGGATTTTGGAACCACCGAAGGTCGCCGTTAAAAAAATCAGTGTCGTCAGGACAAGACCATATGTAATTCTCTCCGAATTTTTCATTCAAATTTATTTTTATGTTATCTATAATGCAGTGTTCAAATCATTATTTACTAACTTTATTTCAAAAGTTGCCCCTACTGAACTTGGACGAAAGACGCATGGCCGGTTAATAGGGAATGGTCTCTTCAAAATTTCAGAATAAATCGAGGTAACAGATGATAAAATATTATTGCTGGCGGGATGGAGATGATAAATGGAATGACCGGAGTTCTTCATTAAACACCGGTAATTCGTGCTACCCATCCTCCATTATTTGCCAGTTTAATTTTAATCAGGTCTCCCTTTTTTACTTTTTGTGAAGAAATCTTCAGATTTTTTGGCGATACATTGGCATCTTTGGCGTCTGCCCAAATATCGCAAAGGTGTTCACCGGAAGAAATAAAATCCAGCGAAAGTTCAATCTCTTTCCCTTTACTGTTGTTCATCACACCGATAAACCACTCGTTCCCGCTCTTTTTGGCGATGGCAACATATTCTCCCGGATAACCACTGATAAAGTGGATATCATCCCAGGTTGTCGGGACAATCTTAAGGAAGTCTGCACCCGGTTGATTAAGAATATGATCAGGATGATCGCAAACCACGGTGAGGGGACTTTCATAAATCACAAATTTCGATAATTCCGCGGCACGGGTATTCCAAACCAGGGCGGGTGATTGTTTTTTGAATTCTTCCCTGGTAACATTGAGAAATCCTCCCGGGGTATAGTCCATCTGGCCGGCAAGCATCCGGGTAAAAGCAAGTTTTACATTGTGTTCAGGAGACATTTTTGTCGAGAATTTGTAATATTCATTACCCATAACCCCTTCGCGTGTAATCATATTGGGGTAGGTACGGATGATTCCGTCAGGCTTGTAGGCGCCATGAAAGTCAACCAACAGATGATTTTCAGCGGCGCATTTAATGATGTCGTGGTACCAGTTGACCATCTCCTGATCGTCGCGATCCATAAAATCAATCTTGACGCCGGCCACTCCCCATTTCTGATAAATCGGGAATGCCCTTTTATAGGCAGAATTTCGGTTGACATCGCTGTTATATAACCATACAATGATCCGCACATTTTTAGATTTGGCATAACTGATAATTTCCGGCATATCAATTTGAGGCGCCCAATTGGTAATATCAGCAGCCGGATCATTGAACTTTCCATACCACTGCCAGTCGACGAGCATATACGGCCAGCCCATATCTGATGCCAGATCAATATATTGCTTAATTACTCCCATTTCCATTTTCACCTCCCCGCTCCACCAATGATCCCATGCACTTTTACCTGGTTTAATCCAGGATGGATCTGCAATGGCACATGGGGAATTCAGATTCTGGATGATCTCTGATTCAATGAGGTTTCCCGGAGTTTCACCGATCATGACGACCCTCCATGGGGTATAAACCTCATCGGCGAAACGGGCCTTTATGCCAGTGGCATCTTCACCCGGAAGTGGTGCAAGTTTGGTCGTCAGCAGGTTCTGTTTGCCGGTTGTGCCGATATAAAAAGCGGGATAATTGTCGATATTGGCTTCTGTAATCGCGACCCAGCATTTGTCGCCATAGTCCATCAGAAATGGCAACCCTGCGATTGTCTGGTCAGTGACATAACTCAAGGGGCGTTCCATAAATTCAGATTCCTGAGAGCTGGAATATTTTCCGTATTCGACCACCCATGCTTTGGGATTTCCAGGAATATTAAAGGATGTCAGTTCTTTAGTGATCTGACGATTACCGTTCTTTTCACTCCTGAAAAGCCTGGATCTGAATGCTATTCCGTCATTATAGGCCCGGAAATTAAGTTCCATTTGTCGCATCAGCCCTGTTTTCTCCCTGAGCAGCAGCTCCAGTTCGTTGCAATTATTGCGTATTTCAGCATGCTTTGATTTAACGACTGGTTTCCAGGTTTCATTGATAATTTTTTCCTGATGATCCCTCACTTCAAAATTTTTGTTCATTGCAGGCTCGGTCCGGAATTCAAAACCAATTACAGACTCCAGTATGACCGTTCTTCCATTAAACGCAACAGAATAATTTATTTCATCATTATTTTTAATTGAAACAGAAATTTTTTTGTCGGGAGAGGACAACAGAAAATCCTGGGCAGAACAAACAGGTGAAATAAAAAGAAACAGAATGACTATCCTAAAAAAATTCATATCGTTGAATATTAATTAAATAAGTTGAAACTAATAGAAATATATTGAAATAATAATTTTGAAGAGTGGGCTCTCCTCACCCTGATAAGTACTTTCTCCCAAATATCCCATCTGATTTACGCTTTGTTTAAATTTTAAATTGAGGACATCCTCATCTTCTCCATTCTTTAATTCTTTAATTCTTTAATTCTTTAATTCTTTAATTCTTCATTATGTCAATACTCCTTTTCACAAATAAAGGTCTCTTTTGCCCCTTAAAATTTCACCGTAATCACTGCGGAATTTCTGTAATAGATGGGGTTTGTCCCTAAAATAATCCATTGACTCAATTTCGCCAATCTCTTTAATAATTAAGGGTTCTCCAATTTCACGGGTTTCAGCTGAGGCATAATCACTCAGGTATTCGCGAAATGTCAGGACAGCATTGAGTTTGCAATATTTGCCTTCCACGCAATGACTCAGCATTCCCATGATCGTCTCGCCGGTCCGGCCGCACCGGTAACCTGCTGTACAAAAGGAGGCGATATATCCCATCCTACCCACCTCCCGGATGACATCATCCAAATCACGGGGATCTCCGATGGTGAACTGTTCAGTATCTGTATTTTGTTCAGTTTTCTGATCGCTGTAGGCTCCTATCCCAATTCGTGTTGAAGCATCTGTCTGGGTACAGCCAAGTTTGATCACCTCCCTTTTAATTTCGGCCTTTTCACGCGCTGTAACAATCATCCCTGCAGTTGGAACTGAAAGCCTTAAAACTGCAACCAGTTTTTTAAAATCATCATCTGATACATGCCAGGGAGAATCTGAACTTAACGTTGAACCGGATGCCGGTGTCATTCGGGGAAAGGAGATCGTATGAGGCCCAATACCAAACTGTTTTTCAAGGTCAAGTGCATGATAAAGCAATCCCATCACCTCGAAACGCCAGTCATACAACCCGAATAATGCACCGATGGCCACATCGTCAAGGCCGGCTTCCATGGCACGGTGAAGGGCATAAAGCCGCCACAGGTAATCGCCCTTAATTGTGTTTGAAGGATGGACCGATCGATAAGTTTCATGATGGTAGGTCTCCTGAAACACCTGGTAGGTGCCTATTCCTGCCTCTTTCAGGATTTTGAGTTTGGCAATTTCCATCGGTGCGGCATTAATATTTACCCGTCTTATTGACGCGGGATGCCCGGATACAGGAGCAGTTTCTTCGACACTGTAAACTGCTTTTACCGCTGCAGCCATGTATTCCACATCTGAACGCTGATGTTCGCCAAAGACTAAAACCAGACGTTTGTGCCCTTCATTTAAAACGGAGGATGTTTCCCTCCTTATTTCTTCGAGTGTCAGTATGCGTCGGACCTCGCGACTATTGGCCTCCCGAAACCCGCAATAAGCACAATTATTAATACAAAGATTTGAACAATAGAGGGGTGCAAAAAAGACAATTCTGTTATCGTACACCTTTTTTTTAACCTCCAGCGCTGCAGAAAAAATCTCTTCCCAAAGTTCAGGAGAAGTAACGTTGAGTAAAGCAGCAGTTTCGTCAGGAGCAAGGGTCTGAATGGAAAGTGATTTATCAAGGATATGACGGATAAAGGATTGATCAGGATTTTTATTTTTTTCGAGCCGGTCCAGGATATCCACTTCGTCAATAAAGTCTTTACCCGAAATCAGATATTTGTCAATCTCATTTCTGATAATAATCCCTTTCGCCCATCCATCGGCAAATTTCTTTTCCATCGTTTGTCGTTCAATACAGCTACAAATATAACCAAATCATCTCCCTTTGGTAATTTAATAATCCTAAAAAAGTTAAATAAAGTCGCATGTGATTTAGTGAATTGCGTTCTTTTAGTATCTTCATCCATAATTTAATCGAAATGAATCAAAATTACCAATGAAACTGGTTGAAAAGCAAGCCCTGTTACACGCTAAAATATCTGAAGTTTATGGAAAATAAGACACTGCTGACTGAAACTGAACTATTCGTAAGATCAATAATGAATGGCGATTCCTCAGGTCATGACTGGTGGCATATCCATCGGGTCAGGACCCTTGCAATGGTTATCGCAAGGACGGAGGGAGCCGACTTATTCCTGGTTGAACTTGCAGCTTTATTACACGATATTGACGACTGGAAGTTGAATGGCAACAAAGATGAAAGGAATAAAGTCAGTGACTGGCTTACAAAGTGTGGGGCCGGTCAACAGTTAACCGGTAAAATCTGCGGGATTATTGATGGGGTCAGTTTTAAGGGGGCCGGAGTAGATACCTCTACCAGCGATCTGGAATGCAAAGTCTTGCAGGATGCGGACAGACTGGATGCAATGGGTGCCATTGGAATTGCGCGGACTTTCGCTTATGGGGGAAGCCGGGGCCGGGGAATTTATGATCCTGCCATTCAACCTGTAATGCACACCGATTTTGAAAATTATAAAAAAAGTACTGCTCCGACGATCAATCATTTCTATGAGAAACTCCTGCTGTTAAAAGATCAGATGCAAACCAAAACAGGAAGTGCTTATGCCAGTCAGCGTCATGAATTTATGCTCCTGTATCTTGACCGGTTTTATGCCGAATGGAATGGTTTGTATTCGTAAAAAAAATATTGCCGAAATAATCATTTTATTAAAATAATTATGTATTTTTGATTGACTGCTAAACTTTATTATTCCTATTCCGGGCCTGCTTCCTGCTGTTAAGGCATTCTATTATTCGATTTCTTGCTGTAATTATTAATCTGAAAAATCTGATTTCTGATGAAAACTACGATTTTTTCATTATTTCTGCTGGCAGGATTTATTTTTGCCGGTTGTACCCCCAGGCAACCGAAAATCGGGTTGCTCGTACATGACCTTGAATCTCCACGCTGGCAAAATGATCAAAAGTATTTTGTTTCTGCGGTGGAACAATTGGGTGGCGTTGCACTTGTAAAAGTAGCTGATAATAATGCAGAGAAACAAATTACACAGGCCAGGGAGCTGATTAAGAAAGGGGCGATGGTACTTGTAGTCATTCCGGTAGACCAGGCAAGCGCTGCGCAGATCGTCACACTTGCCCATAAAAAAGATATCCGTGTAATCGCCTATGACAGACTGATTAATAATTGCCGGTTGGACTACTATGTTTCAACAGACAATGTCAGGGTTGGAGAAATACAGGCTCAATACCTTACAAAGCTCAAGCCCAATGGAAGTTATGCATTAATAGGGGGGCCTCCCAACGACAATAACAGCCGGATGATTTATATCGGACAGATGAATATACTGCAGCCATTTGTGGAACGGGGTGAGATTAAAATTGCATTCCGGCAGTTTGCACATGCCTGGAGTACCAATGAAGGTTACCGGCTTACGATTGCCTGCCTGGATAGTACCGGAAACAAACTCGACGCCATCATATGCGGTAACGATGGAATGGCCCTCGGAGCTATTAAAGCGTTAAAAGAAAGAGGATTACTCAAAAAAATACTGATTGCGGGCCAGGATGCAGACATGGCCAATATCAAGGAAATCACAAAGGGTAATCAGGCTGTAACGGTATTCAAGAGGATTAAAACAATGGCTTCAACAGCCGCCGAAGTCTCAATGCACCTCGCGAAAGGAGAACCAATTGATCCTTACATGTCTACCATCAGCAATGGTGAGCGACTTGTTCCCTCCTACCTGGTCGATGCGGTAGGTGTGCATGAGGGGAATGTCGAAATGACCGTGATCGCCGAAGGCAATTAGGCTGCAATTTATTCTTCAGGAAGATTTTCAGCGGCATACGTTAGTTCATCATACCATTCAGAACCATATTTTCGTTCGAGTGGTTCCCTGAGGTATTTCCACAGGGGCAACCCCTTGCTTTTGCCGCAGATCCTGCCAGGTTTGCAAATATCGATTTGCTGGTAATTAACGGCGTCAAAACGTTTATATTCCGTAATACGTATTGGAAAAAGATGACAGGATACAGGTTTCCTGAAACTGGTATTTTTTTCAAAATAGGCCTTTTCAATGGCACATTTTGTAATTCCGGCTTCATCTGTGAAAGTGAAAACACACTCATTGTTTCCCACAATTGGGGTAACCAGGTCGCCATCAGCATCAACGACAGAAAATCCCTGCCTTTTAATCTCGGCTTTATTCTGATCTGAAAGGTACTCTTCAAAATCAGGGTACCCTAATTCGATCGATGACGCCTCTTCAACTGTTAAGGGCGCCCCGCTATCGCCATCGACACAGCAGGCGCCCTTGCATTTATTCAGATCACAACAAAATGGTTTGTGAAGGATATCAAGACTGATAATGGTTTTTCCTATTTGCAGCATACTGGAGGTAAAGTCCGGCTACCGACCTTCGCCGGTAGCCGGAAAAAATTATTTAAATTTATATTCAGACCTGAAAAAGTAAATGACTCAACCGATCGCTATTTTTCAATCAATACTTTCCCTGTCATATCCTGAGGAATAGCAAGCCCCATTATCGAAAGGAGGGTTGGCGCCACGTCAGCCAAAATTCCGTCGTTTGCTTTGGCGTTTACCTGATCGGTCACCCAGATAAATGGTACAGGATTCAGTGAATGGGCAGTATTTTCACTGCCATCGGCATTTAATGCAAAGTCGGCATTTCCATGGTCTGCAATAATCACAACATCGTAGTTATTGGCTCGTGCCGCAGTAACAACCTCGTTTACACATTGATCAATTGCCTTAACAGCAGTCTGAATCGCACTGTAAACGCCGGTATGCCCGACCATATCGCCATTTGCAAAATTAAGGCAGATAAAATCGGCACTTTTCGCTTTGATCTCCGCAATAATCGCATCTTTGACCAACGGGGCTGACATCTCAGGCTGAAGATCATAAGTTGCAACTTTTGGCGACGGAATCAGTATCCTTTTTTCGCCGGGGAATTCGGTCTCACGCCCTCCTGAAAAAAAGAAGGTCACATGGGCATATTTCTCCGTTTCAGCAATTCTGATCTGATTAAGACCTGCCTTGGAGACCGTTTCACCCATCGTATTCTGAACATTATCTTTATTAAAAATGACGTTAATCCCTTTAAAGGACGATTTGTAATTGGTCATTGTGTACCACTGCAGCGGCATCGTATTCATCCCCTGTTCATGATGGTTCTCCTGGGTAAAGACAATGGTAAGCTCACGCAAACGATCCGTACGATAGTTGAAACAAATCACCACATCGCCTTCCTCAATGGTGGAGAGCGGCTGGTCATGATCATCCGTGAAAACAATCGGATTAATAAATTCGTCCGTAACCCCTTCATCATAGGATTCCTGAATTGAGGCAAGTACATCTTTTCGCTTTTTGCCTTCACCTTTGGTTAGCAAATCATAAGCCAGCTTAACGCGGTTCCAGTTTGTATCACGATCCATCCCGTAATAACGTCCGATGAGGGAGGCAAACCGGGCGTTGGTATTTTCGAGCGCCTTAAGATCTTCCTTTACAAAATCATATGCAGAACGGGGATCGGTGTCACGCCCGTCTGTAAGCCCATGTATGAAAATTTTTTCCAGACCAAGTTCCGTGGCAATCTGTGCAAGCGCAATCATATGCAGGCTTAGTGCATGAACTCCGCCAGGTCCTATCAACCCGATAAGGTGCACCTGCTTGTTGTTCTCTTTTGCATATTTATAGGCTCTCAGAATCTGTGGATTACTCCATAACGTCCTTTCCCTTATCGCCTTATTGATCTTTACCAGGTCCTGGTAAAGAACACGCCCGGCGCCAATATTAAGGTGTCCCACCTCTGAATTTCCCATTTGTCCGTCCGGTAAACCAACATTTTCACCACTGGTAAGCAATTGGCTATTTGGATATTTTTCATATAGTGAATCAATGAAAGGGGTTGGAGTTGAGTAGATGACATCAGAGGCTGTCTTGTCGCCAATTCCCCATCCGTCGAGGATCATCAGCATTGTTCTTTGAATATCTGCCATTTTGTATAAGTTGAATTAACTGTTTTAAACAGTTGCAAAAATAGCCATTTTCGTCACACCTTAAACGAGTCTTAATTGTAAAATCATCAAATTTAACGAACTGATAAAAATAAAAAAGGTGAAACCTCCTGAAGATCTCACCTTTAAATTTAAATCGTTAACTGATCATTTTGGGGCAGTGGCAGGTGCTGGTGCTGGGGCAGGAGCCGGGGCAGCAGCCGGATTTGGCAATACAGTACCCTTAATCAGAAGTACTACCGGATTTGGATCAGCATTGGTTGTGACTGTTACCGTTTTTGTAAAAATCCCTTGCGATGCTGCGTTATACGTTGCAGATACGACTGAGGTTTTGCCCGGAAGTATGGGTTCCTGAGAGTATTTCAGGTTAGTACAACCGCAAGAAGCACGTGCTGAACTTATAATCAGCGGTTCCTTTCCCGCGTTGGTAAGATTGAATTCTGCTGTTTTCGGGACATTATAAGCTATCTCCCCAAAATCATTCACTATTTTATCCCATTTGGCAACCGGAGCGTTAGGATTAACCGGAGCGGCCGGAGCAGGTTGATTTGTTTGAGCATTGATTTGCAGTACTGCAAACAATGGTAGAACTAATAAAAGAATTAATTTTTTCATCTTATTATTATTTAATTGATATTTTGGTGCAAATATGGATCATTTTTGGCATATTCAAATCATTTAATTGTAAAACAAACAAAATGAAATGTAAAAGTGTGTAAACAAAATGTAAATGGTTGAACCATTTCCGCAATTTTATTAATTTTATCCAATATGTGAATGGGTATTTTTTAAAACCCAATAGTTATATTTCATAAGATCCAATGCGTCAGAAACATATTCGCTTTGTAGTCCTGCTCGGAGCTTTTGCCATTATCGGAATTATCTCGATACAGGTTTATTTTCTCCAGAATGCATGGAATATCAAGGAGAAACAGTTCGATCAAAGCGTGATGATCAGTTTGCGAAATGTTGCCGAACAGATGAGTAAATATAATCAGACGGCGCTTCCGCACACCAATCCAATCCGCAAACTCTCCTCCAACTATTTCGTGGTGGACATCAATAGCGTGATTGATGCCAATATTCTTGAATTTTACCTGAAAACCGAATTTGATAAGGTGAACCTGCAGACCGATTTTGAATACGCCATTTATAATTGCCAGACTGACAAAATGGAGTATGGCAATTATCTGACAAAAAACGGCTCTGCAAAACCAAATGTATTGACCGTTAATCTCCCCAAGTATGATCAGTATACCTATTATTTTGGCGTTAACTTCCCGCTGCTGAGAAATACAATAGCGGGCGATATGACCATCTGGTTTCTCTTCATGGCACTTTTGCTGGTGGCAATTATTTTTTTCGTTTACGCCATCTTTGTTATTTTGCGCCAAAAGCGCCTTTCTGAGATGCAAAAGGATTTTATCAATAACATGACCCATGAATTTAAAACACCTATTTCGAGTATCAATATCTCAGCCGACGTGATCATGAATCCTGATATCATCAATGATCCGGCCCGACTTTTCACTTATGGCTCTGTGATCAAGCAGGAGAATAACCGGTTGAACCAGCAGGTGGATAAAGTGCTCCAGATAGCCAGAATCGAAAGTCAAAGTTTTCATCTCAACAAGGAGATGCTTGATTTGAATGGAGTTATCATAAGAGTAGTGGAAAACTGTAAGGCAAATTCAAATCGTTCGTTGGTAATAAATACAAATTTATCCGGATCGGTAGGTTCAATACAAGCCGATGCACTTCATCTGACCAATATTATTCACAATCTGCTCGATAATGCTTCAAAATATTCAGGCAAGGAACCTGTAATCACACTCGGAACCACAATTAAAGAGGAGATAATCGAGTTCTCAATCAGTGACAATGGTCCTGGGATTAATCCCGAGTATCATCACCGTATTTTTCAAAAGTTTTACCGTATACCTACCGGGAATCTTCATGATATAAAAGGATTTGGCCTGGGTCTATATTATGTTAAAACAATTTGTGCGGCACACCATTGGGAAATAAAATTACTAAGTGAACCTGGAAAAGGTGCAACTTTCAGGATTGATATTCCACGCATGAGAAATGAGTTGAAATAGCCATAAGATGAATGTCACCAGCAGAAGGATGAATATACAATCATCCCGCCATGCGGGATTCCATTCGACTTTTAATAATCAAATTATTTACAGATGAATAAAATAAAAATTCTATATGTTGAAGATGATCTTACACTGTCGTTTGTTACCCGTGACAACCTTGAAATGCGGGGGTATTCTGTTGATTTTTCCGAAGATGGGATAACTGCACTCGAAAAGATCTCTTCCCAACCGTATGACATCTGTATTCTTGATGTGATGCTGCCAAAGATGGATGGATTTACACTTGCCAGAAGGATCAGAAAGTTTAATGAGGCAATACCCATTATATTTCTGACCGCCCGATCAACAAGTGAAGACAAGATTTATGGTTTGCAACTTGGTGGTGACGACTATATTACAAAGCCTTTTAGTATTGAGGAACTGGTTCTTAAAATTGAAATATTTTTGAAACGAAGTAAAATTGAGCCCCGCAACGGAGTTAAAAACAAAATTATTCAATTTAGCAACTTTTCGTTTTCTCCTGCAAACCATAGGCTTTCAGTTGGTGAAACGATACAGGATCTGACACACCGCGAGGCTGCACTGCTCGAATTTCTTCTTGAAAACAGGGAGAAAGTGCTTAGACGTGAGGAAATTCTTAACGCAGTTTGGGGAAATGATCATTTCTTCTCCAGCCGAAGTATGGATGTTTTTGTTTCACGGTTACGAAAGATGTTAAGATCCGATCCGGCAGTCCGGATTGAAAGTATTCACAATGTGGGATATCGCCTGGTGGTGGCCGACGATTCTGAATCAGCATAATTTAAATGGTTATTTTTGCCCTTGAACTTCAACCATTTTAAGTTCGGATAAATTAAGGTACTACAATATCACTGTTCAAACGGAAAACCATTGAACAACGTACCGGATTGCATGTTTAGGTTAAACCACCTTAATCATGGGGAAACAATCAGTGGAGAAGTTTTGTGTGATAAACTGAAGATGTTGCTGTTTATACAATTGTAAATGATAAAATTACAACCGTTTTATTTCGTTTGAAATTGTTTTAAAACGGAAATACGAATGGATCAGAGAGGTTACTGGCAAGAATAAAGGTCAAAATTAAATATTAAATTAATAAACAAATTATATACAAATGAATAACGAATTACGGTTTTTGGCGCTCGGACTAACATTACCCCCCGCACCGGAGCCCAAAGGGGTTTATACCCCGATGCTTCAGGATGGTCGTCATATTTACCTCTCGGGGCATTTGCCGGTAAATACCGACGGATCGCTGCAGCAAGGGAAAATTGGAAAAGATATCGATACGGAGGCCGGGAAACTGGCTGCCAGACAGGTCGGACTAACAATTTTGGCTACCCTCCGTTCCAACCTGGGATCATTAAACCGGATTAAACGGGTAATCAAAGTATTCGGGATGGTGAATTGCACCACCGATTTCGAAAAACAACCCTATATAATCAACGGATGCAGTGAGTTGCTGGTCGAGGTATTTGGACGTGAAAATGGCATCGGCGTACGCAGTGCTGTCGGAGTTGGAAGTCTTCCCGAAAATGTCCCCGTCGAGATCGAAGCCCTTTTCGAGCTCAACGATGAATAATCGTGCCGACAGAAAATCTGTCACCTAACAATTTGATTATTAA
>JAHEYS010000433.1 GCA_023251475.1 Prolixibacteraceae bacterium | reverse complement strand
GAGGCGACAAAGCTTTTTCACCAAATTCTCCCCGTTCTGGCTTTTTCAAACCAGCATCTGGATATCTCGGTCCATTTTTTCAAACGGTTGTTAAATCGTCAGGGCCTATACCCTACCGACATGGTCCGTGATCCGGTACTGCCCTTTGATGAGGTTCATCAGCAAATTGCCGATCAACTTATTGAATTGGTGATCGGGATTGAAAACGATATAAAATGCAGATTGAAATTGTAAAATGTAGATTGCGGCACAAAAACATTTAGTTTATGAAACAATTAATCAGCTATATAGCCACTGGTGCACCCGCAACACGTCGTCCTGCTCACGGCATTCTCCCCTTTTTGAGACCCGAGATCGGATTTACCCCAAAATGGTACAGGGCTGCACTGGGAATTGACTTTGGGGAGCGATGGCATACAAATCCGGAATACCGCAGGCAAACCAGGATTGAAATGAGATCAGAAATTATGAAACGATTTCCGGGAACATCAATCGGGCAAAACGATCAGGATGAAACTGATCTGCTAACCGGTACCTACGGGGCTTGTGCTATTGCTGCTATTTATGGTATCCCTGTCAGGTACGATCAGGAAAACTGGCCCACCTCTGAACATCAGTATCTCACTGAAGAGGATATTGAAAACCTCACACCACCCGATCTTGATCAAAATCCCTTTTTTCAGTCATTGATGAAACAGGTGGATTGGATCGGGGAACATGAAGGGCGTATTACAGGGTTTATGAACTGGCAGGGGGTACTCAATAACGCACAGCGACTGCGCGGACAGGAACTGTTTATGGATCTGTTTCTGGCCCCTGAAAGAACCAGACATTTGATGGAATGTGTTTCCACAACGATGATTGATGCTGCAAAAAAATTGCATCAGAAACAAAAGAAATACGATGAGACTCTGTCGTTCTTTACGATAAGTAACTGTCTCGTAAATATGGTCGATCCCGGACTTTATGAAGCGTTTTTACTCCCTTTAGATCAAAAGATAGCCGGGGCATTCGATGTGATCGGAATTCATAACTGTGCATGGAGCGCCACACCTTACCTGGATCAATATGCCGGAATCCACCGGGTCGCATATCTGGATATGGGAATTGATTCTGACCTGGAAAAAGCCCGTAAACTCTTCCCTGACACCCGCCGGTCCATCATGTACACCCCAATGGATGTTGCCAATAAATCGAATGACGAAATAAAAAACGATCTGGAGAAAATTGCCCGGGAGTATGGCCCCTGCGATATCGTGGCCGCCGACATAGAATATGGAACTCCGGATGATAAAATCATGGAGTTCATCGAAATATGTGATATCCTATCAAAAAAACATCAATAAAATATGATTTATCAACCATCAATGATTTAGATTATTCAATAGTGGGTGCGACTCCTGAGTCGAATGTCTCATCAAAATGATGATTTCTATAAACATATGACCTCGCTGAGGTAAATATTAAAAAATTAGTTCAAATACTCAATAAAAATTAATTATGAACCGAATAAAGTTAAGTCTTATCTTACAGGTTTTAATCTACATTTCATGGGTAATACCCACCACCGGACAAATAATTCCCGGGATAAAATGCGGGAAATATCTTCAGGAGATAAAAACAGAGATTGAATTACCAAAACAGGCAGCAACCCCTGTTTTGAAGTTATTCACTGGTAATAAACAGATAACCGCAGTAATGGCAAATGGGGTATACCGCAAAACCGGGAATCAATGGACTGGTGAATCTTTTGGTTCCGGTTGGCGCACTGCCACCCTTGACACAAAAAGTAACGTCTGGCTGGCTTCTGCCCATTCCATTCAAAAGGAGGGTGATCGCGGGAAGATCAACCTTCCTGATCATGCACCCAATGACACCATCCTTTGCATGTTGTGGGAAAATGAAAAAACGTTACAGGTAGGAACTACCAACGGGCTACTCACCTGGGACGGAACCTGGAGCACAGTTCCGGCAGGTAATGGTAAAAAGGTAAATTCGATCCTTAAAGATAAAGTTGGGGATCTCTGGGTAGCGACAAACGACGGGTTATTGCGGCGAATGAATGGGAAATGGGTGAATCTTGACGATGACCTGATGGCCTATGGACTTAAACGGACCTATTTTGCGCTGGAAAACGGAAATACCAAAGCCGATGTATTGTTTGGCGGGTTATTTTCGGTGGGATGTATTGCCGAAGATGGGAATCACTGGCTGCTGAGAGGAGCCGACGGTCTACCCTATGGCCCGGTGACAACGATAAGAACAACAGGGAAAACGATGTGGCTTGGTACCAACAAGGGAGCGATTAAAAAAGACAATAGCTGGCACTATTACAACGGAAAACGCTGGTTATCTGACAACAGAATAAACGATATTCTCCCTGTTGATGAACATACAACGTGGATAGCAACCCCTAAAGGGATCAGTCAGATTCAGCAGGTTGAAATGACACTTGCCCAAAAAGCGGCATCCTTTGAAGAACGGATTAAGCTTCGTCATGACCGTTACGGGATGGTAAGCGGATCAAGATTACTTACTCCGGGAGATCTGTCGACAAGCCAAACGGGCACCGATGACAATGATGGACTCTGGACCTCAATCTACCTGGCAGCCGAATGTTACAGGTATGCAGTCACCAAAGATCCGGAAGCGAAGAAGAATGCCATAAAAGCCTATGAAGCAATGGAAAGGCTCGAAACCATCACCGGAATTCCGGGTTTCCCTGCCCGCTCTCTCGTGGCTGCAGATGAAAGCACAGGCCAGGGTGGGGAGTGGCATCTTACCCCTGATAAAAAATGGAAATGGAAGGGTGATACCAGTTCTGATGAGATTGTAGGCCATATGTTCGCCTATCCGCTCTTCTATGACCTGGTGGCTGAAGGGCCAATGAAAGAACGGGTTAAAGGCCTGGTTCACCGGATTATGACACACATTGTTGACCATAATTTTCAGCTGGTTGATCTGGATGGAAAAGCAACACGCTGGGCGGTATGGACACCCGATTCGATCAACTACTCCAACAACTGGTGGTATGAACGTGGCATAAATTCTATGCAGATCCTTGCATTTCTGAAAGCAGGATTGCATGTAACCGGTGATCAGAAATTTGAAAAAGCCTATCAGACGCTAACTCAAAAACATCACTATGCAGAGAATATGGCTGTGCAGAAGATGTACGGTCCGTTCGACATCAATCACTCGGATGATGAACTTGCCTTTTTACCAAATTATATCCTGTTAAGGTATGCCAATGATCCTAAATTACTTTCCGCTTACCTTAAAAGTACGCAGCGTAGCTGGAGGGTGGAACAACCGGATCGCATTCCACTCTGGAATATCATTTCAAGTAATGCCCTTAAAAAGGATTGCGACCTCAAAATTGCCCTCGAAGAACTGCAGCTGATCCCGATGGATCTGATTACCTGGCGGATGGAGAACAGTCACCGCTGGGATCTGCCAAAAGATCAGTTAAGCGACCGGTTTGGAAAGGCACAGGCAGTGCGTCCTGTTCCGACACCCGAACGGGGAGTAACCAAATGGAACAGCAACACCTACGTTTACGACTCGGGTTCTGACGGTTACGGAGAAGATGACGGGGCCTACTTCTTATTACCTTACTGGATGGGTAGATACCATGGATATTTTATCGAAAAATAAGAACAATAGCTCCGGACTGAGGTTTTTATAATGATTAACTAAATTAACGCCAATATAATAAAGGAGAATTATTAAATGAGATTTAACAGGTCAGGAATTATATTTCTTTTTATTCCCCTTTTAATCAGTGCAATAATTTCAAAAGCACAGGTTATTCCAGGCATAAAATGCGGTAGTTATTTTCAGGAAATAAAAACCGGGATAAGGTTACCAGAACCGGCAGAACCAAATGTTATTAAACTGTTTGAGTCCCAAAAAGTTCTGACCGTAGTTACCACAAACGGCGTCTTTAAATATATCAATGGGAAATGGTCCGGCGAACCTTTTGGCTCCGGATGGCGGAGTGCAGCGCCTGGATCAAAAGGGGAAATCTGGCTCGCTTCGGTCAATATCGTTCAAAAAGCGGGAGATCCTACAAGAATTGAGTTACCCGGTTTTGCAAAGAGTGATACGATTCTATCCCTTTTCTGTGAGGATGATAATACATTACAGGTTGGCACAAACAATGGACTTCTCACTTTTGACGGAACGTGGACAAAGGTCCCGTTCACTGCCGGGAAGAGGGTCAATTCAATTGTCAGGGATCTGAAGGGAGATCTTTGGCTCGCCACCACCAACGGGCTTTTACTTCGGATGGAAGGGCAATGGATAGATATGGACAGGCGACTGATGGCCAAAGGATTAAAGCGCCAATATTTTGCACTCGAGAGTAAAATAGTGAAAAATGAAGTGATGTTCAGCGGGCTTTTTGCGGTAGGGTGTATCGCAGCTGATGGGAACAACTGGCTGTTACGGGGTGCTGACGGATTACCTTACGGTCCGGTAACTTCAATTCATACTACTGAAAAAAGTATGTGGTTCGGGACCGATCGGGGAGCCATCAAAAAAGACAAAAGCTGGCACTATTATAACGGGAAGCGTTGGCTTCCAAATAATAAAGTAAATGATATCCTGCCTGTTGATGACCACACCACCTGGATTGCCACACCCGAAGGGATCAGTCAGATTCAGGAGGTTTCGATGACATTGGATCAA
>JAHEYS010000432.1 GCA_023251475.1 Prolixibacteraceae bacterium | reverse complement strand
AGAGCGCCAATGCATGGGCAATCTCTTCTGCCCTGGTCATTGTTGCAAAACTGGATTTCAGATCCGGATTCATGGTTCCACCGGCAAAACTGATGAACTCGGCAGGTTTGTCACGACGTATCACATCGACCAGCTCTTCATATGGATCAGGATTACCAAACCAGGTACTGTCGTTCCACAGTGGTGACGGGTGGGCATCGTTCCTTACATGAGGGGGGCATCCATTATCGGCGATCATGTGCAGTGTTTCGCCAAGCGACCGCCAGGCTTTTGCCATATATTCGTCCTTACTGTCCTGATCGGATACTATCAGTGCCATCTCAACCCACCGTTTCCCCATCTCCCAGGTATACTGGTGATCCTGTACCCCCGTGAAATGACCTCCTGGTTCCCCAAGCGCCCATTTAACACCATCGATACGTGGGTTGGCAAACACATAATTCTGCAACGACCCCATTAGATTTGCACTGGCAATATCGGTAAGGTAGCGGTCTCCGGAGGGTCTTGTGGGATCGTAAAAATGCCTCAGTGATGCGGGGATTTCCGGTACGTCGGCCGAATATCCCCCGTCAGTGATCCATTGTTTTGGGGTTAAGACAGCCGATCCCTCTTCTGAACAGCCATACCCAAAACCGGCTGCCGCCACATCATTGGCACTAAAAAGCCCATCTTTTATGATCGCCGTCCCTTTAAGTTTCACCCCCTGTTCGAAATAAAAAGTGTATTTTTTAAAATCGTGTAAGGAGAAGTCGCCTTTATTGTTCTGTTTTAAAAAAGCATCAACCATCATGGAATTGAGATCCGGATGCACTTTTTTATTGCCGTAATTTGTAAAAACAATGAGCGTAAATGTACTCAGAAGTATTGTTAAATTAAGACGAAGGTGTCCTGAATTTCTCATGCAAACAAGATTTAAAATCGCATTAACAACCACTTGCCTCCACTACCCAGACAAAACTCTGCTGTAAATTTTCCATTGGGCGAATTGAATTCATAAACGGCAAGACGGGCAGTGGCATAAAGCAGTTTCCTCGTTTTGAAATCCCTGGCAAAAGTTGGCATATGAGCGACCAGCTCCGGGAAATAGCGTCTCCGTTGTTCCAGGGTGGTGGGAGATAAAATTTTCGCCAGCGAAGCAGTATCAGATGAAGCAAATATTGATTCCACAAGGGCGGCGGCACGCTCAATCTTTGCCGGATCGTACTTTTCATCTTCAAACAGGCTGGCGCGTTTTGCCATTGAATCGGGATGATAGGTGCCAAAGAAATAAAGACCGGCAACCGCCAGACAGGTGATCATGAACAAGGTTACCACAATCTTCAAAAAGGTACGCCCTTTTTGACCAGGAAGTTTGCTTGAATTCCGGGGTTGGCTGACCGTTGTATGGGGCATTCCGGGAGTAACGGCTACCTGGCTTAAAGGAGCACCGGATACGCTTATTGCCAGTGGCGTACCGCATTTCATACAAAACTTCCCACCAGGATGAATTTCTGTGCCACAGACATGGCATACCAGGACGGCTGTAATCTTTGGCGGTGGGGGATTTGATTGACCCTCAACAATTGTTTCGCCACATTTAGTACAAAATTTTGCCCCTTCCGGTAAGGATGATCCGCATTGATGACACAATTTTCTCTCAGGTAATGCGGATATGTCTGGTGTTGAAACCAGAACCCGGCCCCCTTTTTTCCTTTTTTTTACTGTTATCAGAATAAACAAAACCAATATTAAAACCAGCAAAGGTATCAGATACCACCATTTTTCAGGAATATTTAAATTCCATCTCTTCACTTCCACGGGTTGAACAACATTCTTTTGTACCGGGGAAAGCGGATTTTTGGAAGCGACTGTCTTATAATGTGACAACTCCAATTTATCCATCATTAAATCAGCCATTTGCGGACCCCCCAAACCCTGATCATCCACCCATACCAGCTGACCGCTGTTCACCTGAACAATACTTTCATTCCCCGTTGAAACAAAACTCACGGTCCCTTCAATTACCTTTGCAGTTGATGACTCCGCAGAAGACTCCAGCATAAATGCAGCTCCTGTAGTTTTAACAGTAGCACGACTCATATCAATGTCAAGCGGGAAGTCTGATGGCCCGTTTTTAACATCTGCCAACATTTTTCCCCTTAATAATTTTAAATGCCTTGTTTTACCAGAGGTTGAAACCAGTACAATCTCCGTCTCATCCTTAATGGCAAACGTTGCGATATCCGCCAAACTCAGGATCGCATAACTTTTACCTCCGGTCCGTAGATGGTCGTTTTCTGAAAGCAGACTCCCCAATTTTAATGGCAACCAACCTCCAGGATCTTTGGCATGACTCACTTCAACCTCTCCAGAGAGTAAATGGATAAGGATATCACACCCGGCAGGATCTGACGTTTGATTGCTGGCCACCGCACCTATCCGGAAAAGCGAAAAGAAAATCAAAATCAGTATCGCCGCCGAAAAGAGGTTTCGTTTTTTCATAACTGGTAAAAAATCTAATTAAAATCAGCCTTTATTCCTAATTGATAACACATTATGATTAATGTTGCTTAGCAGACTGGTCAAGGTAATATATCGGTTGGCAACCGGAGCAATATATATTTTGCCGGTGCCTGTAAATGTGTTGACGATTCCTTCGCCGGAGGTCATCGAACTGAATATCCCTTTGGCGGCTTTTGCTACCGAAAGAACAATACCCGAAGTACGGGCCACAGCAATCTGTCCGTCAACTACAAACTTCTCGTTTTTGAGCTCAACCAGTTCAAGCGGACCATTGGAGATGATCACCACCTTCCCTTGTCCGGACACGCGTGTCTGGAAGAAACCTTCGCCCGAGAAAAGGCTTGAAAAAGCATTATTGGTAAACGATCCAATCTCAATACTCATCTCTGAGGCATAATACGCCCCTTTATCGAGAATCCACTCCTCTCCATTCAGTTCAAGTATTGTAAATTCTCCAAAAGTAGGCTCCATAAATACAGTCCCACTCCCGCGGATAACCGGTTTTACAACACTTTCCTTGGTAACCATAGATTTCAGAAAACCGCCGGCAGATGGAAGATTTGCCTCAAGCTCAAGATTGCCCCGCATATAATACATGCCGCCCGATTCATACCTGAAAGCGCTGTTTTGAAGCTCCACACGAACCATTTTCAAAAACTCTTTCTCCTCAACGACAAAGGAGACCGGAGAATACTGGTTCATTACTGGTGGAGGCACGGGCTTTGGCTGATACGATTGATGTTCTGCAGGTATTGTTTGCGAGGCATCTGACTGTGACTGTTCGATCGAAGCGGAATTACCGGCAAATGAATTTTTAGTTCCACATTCCGGGCAAAATATCGCCCCTTCAATTAATTTGGTTCCACAGTTACTACAAAATTTCATTGGATTTTAGTTTAAGGTTATCTTTTATCGCATTAATTACCAGACTGTTTTAATCAGATGTCAATGAAATAATTTCTGATGTTCAGCAAATTTAAAAAGTTTTTAACATTAAAGCAATAAAAATCCCCTGAAATAGCCATGACATAGAATATCACCAACCGAGATGAATTGGAACGAAGTGGAAATCTGGTTTAAATTAATTAATCGAAAAAAATAATCGGATTTGCATTTTATAAACGAAAAATCATCTAAATTTGTTTCGTCAAATCCCGAAATGAAATTCTGAGTGACAACCAAAACAAAATATTTCACCGATAACCAGGAGAAGCTTGCCAGGTATGGAAAAGCACTTTCACATCCGGTAAGGATTTTCATTCTCGATTACCTTTCAAATAATCTGGATAGGTGCTGTTACAGCGGCGATATGGCCGAAGAATTGCCTATTGCCCGCTCAACACTTTCAGAGCATTTAAAAGAGTTGAAAAAGGCCGGATTAATCCAGGGAGAGATAAATCCTCCCTATATCAAATATTGCATTAACCGCGAAAACTGGCAGGAAGCCAAAATCCTGATGAATCATTTTTTTGATTTGAAAATTTGAAAATCAGTGGCTGACTCATTTCCTAATCTTCAAATTGTCACATTATTAAATTATTAAAATTATGGATATCAAAATCTTAGGTTCAGGTTGCGCAAAGTGTAAGACACTTGAAAAACTCACCCGTGAAGTTGTGGAACAAACCGGGATTGAGGCCACGATCACAAAAGTGGAGGACATTGTGGAGATCATGAAATACGGAATTATGACCACACCCGCCCTGGTAGTGGATGGAAAAGTAGAGATTAAAGGTCGCGTCCCTTCATCGGATGAAATCAAAAAGGTTTTACTCAAATAAAATAAATTACATGAAAAATATCATTCTTTTAAGTTTTGTCCTGTTATCGTTAATTGCAGCTACAGGTAATGCACAAACGACAAAAAAAGAGATCAAAAGTATAGAATCCGTTAAAGTGGAAGCCTGGTATTTTCACCTTTCCACGCGATGTGTCACGTGTAAGGCAGTTGAAGCGGAAGCAAAAAAAAATCTGGAAACATTATATGGTGAGAAAGTGAGTTTTAAAGCGGTTAACCTTGAAGATGACGCAAACAAAGCCATTGTGGAAAAACTAAAAATATCGGGCCAAACGCTTCTTATTGTAAAAGGAAACAAACAAATCAATCTCACCAATGAAGGATTTCTGTATGCCCGGAATAATCCTGAAAAGTTCAAATCAATTATCAAAGAGAAAGTTGACGGACTATTAAAATAACCCACA
>JAHEYS010000164.1 GCA_023251475.1 Prolixibacteraceae bacterium | reverse complement strand
ATGACACTTACTGCGCCCAACTGCCCTGCGGCAGATATGATTCTGGCAGATGTGGAATATATGTCAAAAAAGGTGGAAGGGGTAGAATCGTGCGATGTTGAGATCACTTTTGAACCATCGTGGGACAAGTCGATGATGTCGGAGGAGGCGCGACTGGAACTTGGTTTTATGTAAGGCAAAACCAGAAATTCAAATTGCAAGTTACAAATTTGAGCGATAAGTAATTAAGGAGATAAAATGTCACATTTTATCAGGCTCATTTCTTAATTTCGTATTTCCAACTTTCTCAACTATAATTTCTTTTTCATTTCCATCCATCTTATAACCCTTCGCTACAATGACATCCCCCCGGGAGAAGTACAGCACTCAAATCAAGCAAAAAGCCCAGGAACTTGGTTTTTCGGAGTGTGGCATTTCAAAAGTCAGAGTTCTGGAGGAGGAGCGCGAGCCCCTGCAGAAATGGATTTCAGATGGGATGAACGGAAACATGGCCTATATGGCCAATCATTTTGAGAAACGGCTCGATCCGGGCAAAATTGAAGAGGGTGCTAAATCGGTAATTTCGGTTCTTATTAACTACTTTCCTGCCAAAAAACAAACTGATCCGGAAGCTCCCATAATTTCGAAATATGCCTTTGGAAAAGACTACCATTTCACTGTAAAAGAAAAACTTAACGATCTTTTAATGTTCATTCAATCGGAGGTTTCCCCCTGTAATGGAAGGCCTTTTGTAGACTCAGCACCCGTTCTTGAACGCTCACTGGCAAAGGCAGCAGGATTAGGGTGGATCGGCAAGCACTCCCTCCTTATCAACAAGTATTATGGTTCGTATGTATTTATAGGTGAATTGATTATTGATTTGGAGCTTGACTATGACTCCCCTTTTACCAGCGATCACTGCGGAAGCTGTACCAAATGTATTGATGCCTGTCCCACCGGCGCCATTGTCGCCGACCGTGTTGTCGATGCACGGAAATGTATCTCTTATCACACCATTGAAAACAAATCGGAAGTTCCCGCTTCCATCCGTGAAAATTTACAGGATCGCATTTTTGGATGCGATATTTGCCAGGATGTATGTCCATGGAATAAAGTAATCATGCCCACCCAAAGCATTGATTTTATGCCTATTGAAGGAATGCTTGAAATGGATCGTCAAGACTGGATGGAACTTGAACCCAACACTTATAATAAAATATTCAGACATACAGCTTTCGAGCGGGCTGGCTACAAACGGCTCATCAGGAATATCAGCTACCTGAAAGAATAGTATTTGATCTTATCTTTGTACCATCGATACATTATACTTCGGGAACATTTCATTTGAATGGAATTTGTTTTCCAGGCATCAAGAGTGGGATGAAGATTATGACTATTTCGATTTGAGTTTCTAGTAAACATATTCATTTAATGAAGTTAACAGAATATCTTTGGAAATCGTTCGATGGACTGGATCTTTATGCTGTACATTGGGAAGCAGATGGTCCGTCGGAGGCCGTGGTTGCGTTTGTTCATGGACATGGGGATCACTGCCGGAGGTATGATGAATGGTTTGCGAAAATGACAGCCAGAAATATTTCAGTACTCTCATTTGATTACCGGGGACATGGGCGGTCGCAGGGAAAATCGGGTGTAATCAGACGATTTGATGACCTGTTAAAGGATATTTCAATCTTGCACGAAAAGGCAAAGGGACTTTTCCCCGGGATTCCCATCGTGCTTTACGGTCACAGCATGGGGGCGACCATGGTATTAAGTTATCTTCTCAGATCGCCATCGCATCCCGATCTGGCCATTGCAACTTCTCCCTGGCTTCAGATGAAAAAACCACCTAAAAAATGGTTATCTTTAATGATAGGATTGGGTAATTGTTTGGTTCCATTTCTCACGTTCAAAACAGGGCTTCGCTCTTCCGATTTTTCAACGCTTGAAGAGTTTACTGAAAAAAGGGAAAAAGACGGTTATGTTCATAATAAAATATCAGCCAGGCTGTTTTCTGAAGTCGAGCGCGAAAGTACCTGGATTCAGGAACATTTCTCTGAAATAAAAACACCCCTCTTACTGATGCAGGGGAGAGATGATCGGATCATGAACAATACAGGAACCCGCAGATTAAATGACCGGGCGCCCGGACAAGTAAATTACCATGAATGGAAAAATGCAGGTCATCAGCTGCATAATTCTGAAGGAAGCGCCGAAGTGATGGAATATTTGATTGACTGGATAAAAGAGGGAGTATGATAAAATTCAGAACCGAAGTTGAATTACCCGGGTTCAGGGAAAAGATGGGTTACCGGAATCATTCACTGATGATTGGCTCATGTTTTGCTGAAAATATCGGCATATGGCTTCGGGACCGTTCTCTTCCGGTTATGGTCAATCCTTTCGGGATTCTTTACAATCCGGTTTCAATAGCCAACAGTCTGGCACTTCTGATATCAGGAAAAAAGTTTACCATTCAGGATCTGTTTTATGCCAATGGAGTATACAACAGTTTCTCCCATCACAGCCGGTTCTCTGAATCGGATCCTGAGAAAATGTTGGAGCGGATCAACCTCCAGGCAGATCAAGCCCTCCATACACTGGAAAATTGCAGTCACCTCTTCATCACTTTTGGTACTGCGTGGGTGTTTCAACATAAGGTTAGCGGTGATGTTGTCTCCAATTGTCATAAACTACCTGCTGCAACCTTTAACCGGTACCGATTATCAGTTGCACAAATAACAGAACGATGGATCCCCCTTATTGAACAGATCAGGCAGATCAACCCGAATCTTCATCCTGTCTTTACCGTCAGTCCGATAAGGCATTTAAAAGATGGGGCCCACGAGAATCAACTCAGTAAATCGACCTTAATACTGGCTATCGATGCATTGACTGCTCACTTTGGAGATGAGCGGATCTCGTATTTCCCCTCCTATGAACTTTTACTGGATGAACTTCGCGATTACCGGTTTTACGCGGCTGATATGACCCATCTCAGCGAAACCGCCACCGACTTCATCCGTGAAAAATTTGCTGCCACAATCCTTGATCAGGAAGCAATAAACGTTATCAATGAGGTTGATAAAATAGTGACTGCGCTAAGTCACAGACCAAATAATTCGGATACAGGGGAATATATTGCCTTTATTGGCAAACAATTGGTTAAGCTTGATCAGCTTCAGATCAAATACCCTTTTGCTGACTTTGGCAGGATGAAAAAAAAGTTTAATAAAAAAAGATCCGATTAAATTTTCTGTTGACGAAACCTTTTCCTAATTTTAGCCAGAAGAGCCTTTCCGCTTTCGGGTGGTTTCTCACAAAAAAAGACAAAAATAAAAATCAAGTTCGTATGAGCTACTTAAAATTCGATAAAGAGGAACTTGTTAATCTGGAGTACTCGTTACAGCGTGAATTTCTGCGCACCAACCGTTCAGGAGCCTATTCCTCCTCAACCCTTTCAGGATGTAACACCCGCAAATATCACGGCATGCTGATTGTACAACTGGACAAGCTTGACGGAGGTAAACATTTGCTTTTATCTTCACTTGACGAATCAATAATACAGCATGATGCGCAATTCAATCTGGGGATTCATAAATACCCTGGTGAATTTTATGAACCCAAAGGGCACAAGTATATTCGCAACTTTGAGATGGACACCATACCAAAAGTGACCTACAGGGTTGGCGGGGTGATCCTTACCAAAACAAGAATGCTCGTTGAACATGAAAATCAGGTAATTGTAAAATATACGCTCGAGGAAGCCAACAGTCCTACCATCTTAAGGTTCAAGCCTTTTCTGGCTTTTCGTAATGTTCATCAGCTCACCAGGGCAAATATGGTCGCCAATGGTAAATATACCAAAGTGAAGCATGGGATTAAAATGAGGCTTTATGAAGGATATCCCGAGTTGTTTATGCAATTCTCCAAAGATCCCGATTTTGTCCCTGTCCCCGATTGGTCCCGCAATATAGAATATATGAAAGAGCGGTCAAGAGGGTACGAATATCAGGAAGATCTTTATGTTCCGGGTTATTTTGAGCTTCCGATAAAGAAAGGGGAATCCGTGTTCTTCTCGGCCTCAACCCAGGTTTGTGATCCGGCAAACTTAAAAAAACAGTATAAGGTTGAGAAAGAGAGACGCATCCCGCGTGATAGTTTTGTCAATTGTCTGATTAATTCCGGTCAGCAATTCATGTGCGACAGAAATGACGGAAAGGATCTGATTGCAGGATATCCCTGGTATGAATCGATTCCCCGCCAGACGTTTCTGGCATTACCCGGTATCCTGCTGACGCAGTCAGAAGTTTCCACCTTCGAGGAGGTGATGAAGACCAACCTGAGCAGGCTGATCGGGGGGCTATTACCCAAATATGCAGGAATGTCATGTGACTATGATGCAGCTGATGCACCGCTCTTCGCGTTTTGTGCCTTGCAGGAACTGAAACAGTTTAAGGAGAATATAGAGATTTGGAAAAGTTATGGCCCGGAGCTGAAGGAGATTCTTTCAAACTATAAGAAGGGTACCCGTTTCAATATTCATATGCAACCGGATGGCCTGATCTATGCGAAGCAGGATGGAGTTGCATTAACCTGGATGGACGCCTATATCGAGGGGAAACCGGTAACACAGCGTGGCGGACTCGCAGTTGAGATCAATGCGGCGTGGTACAATGCGGTCTGCTTTGCCCTCGAACTTGCCGAATCAGCAAAGGATAAAGTCTTTATCAACGAGTGGTCCTCCTATCCCAAAATAATTGCCCAATCCTTCCTGGATACTTTCTGGAATGAGGAGGAAGGTTATCTTGCAGATTATGTTGATGGTGCATATAAAGACTGGTCAGTGCGGCCAAATATGATTTTTGCCGCCGGATTTGAATATAGCCCATTATCACGGGAACAGAAAAAATCGATCATCAGCAAGGTAAGAAACGAGTTGCTTACACCGCGCGGGCTCAGATCGCTGGCGCCAAAAGACTTAAATTACAAGGGTTCATGCGAGGGAAATGCGGACAAACGATCGGCTGCAGCTCATATGGGAAGCGCTTACCCCTTTTTGATCCTACCCTTTATAAAAGCCTATCTCGATATTCATAAAGCCGGCGGTTTGTCGTTTGCCAATCAAATCATGGCAGGATTCGAAGAGGAGATGTCGGAACATTGCGTGGGAACCCTCTCCGAGGTTTACGAAGGAAATCCTCCATACACAGCCAGGGGCGCCATTTCGCAGGCCTGGAATGTTGGCGGAGTACTTAGTGCCTTGTCTGTGATCGAAAGATTTGGAGTTTAATGAAATGGATAATTGCTCAACTCCGCTATATTTAAAGATGAAATAGACATGATTGTAAAATCAAAAATCGGAATGAAAGTTTCAACATGGCTATTCCATGCGACCTTTAAGAAACAAATTATATACGCATGAAAGTATTAATGTTTGGATGGGAGTTTCCCCCGCACATTAGCGGGGGTCTCGGGACAGCAAGTTACGGATTAACCAAGGGATTAGCGCAACTGGATGATGTTGAGGTTCTTTTTGTCGTACCAAAAGCTTATGGCGACGAAGATAATTCGGCAGTTAAAAAGATTATCGGCGCAAACGATGTATCGATCTCCCAGAAAAAGATTATCTTTAGCAATAGCGAACACCAGTTTACTTCCCTTGAGGTTGAATCCAATCTTCTCCCCTATTCCACCCCGGAGGAGTTTTGGAAGCTAACCGAACACCGTGTCTCGTCGCAGACCCGTTTTATTCAAACAGATTCGGAAGGGAAACTCCCTTTTACAGGTAAATACGGGGTTAACCTGCTGGAGGAAATTGCCAATTACGCAATCGTGGCCGAATATATTGGGAGAGAATATGATTTTGATGTGATTCATGCCCATGACTGGTTAGCCTACCCTGCCGGTATTGCCGCAAAAAGGGTGAGTGGTAAACCGCTCGTGATCCATGTACATGCGACTGATTTTGACCGCAGCGGCGGAAGTGTTAATCCTAAAGTGTACTCCCTGGAAAGGGAAGGGATGGAGATCGCCGATCAGATCATCACCGTTAGCAACCTGACCAGAAATATTGTGATTGAGAAATACGGGATTGATCCCGCCAAGGTGACAACTGTCTACAATGCCGTTGAACCGGTTGAAATGGTCGAAAACAAAGGTTATTCCAAAGGGATCAATGAAAAAATTGTCACTTTCCTGGGCCGGATCACCATGCAGAAAGGGCCGGAATACTTCGTGGAGGCAGCCTACCAGGTATTGCGTCGTGCAGATAATGTCCATTTCGTCATGGCCGGAAGTGGCGATATGATGGAAAAGATGATCCGTCGGGCTGCCCGTCTGGGAATCTCCGACAGATTTCATTTTACCGGATTCCTTCATGGCGACGATGTTTTTGACATGTTCCGCATGAGTGATGTCTATGTTATGCCATCGGTATCTGAACCATTCGGCATCTCCCCCCTCGAAGCAATGATGTCAGATGTTCCAACCATTATTTCGAAACAATCGGGTGTGGCAGAGATTCTTACGCATGCCATAAAAGTTGATTTCTGGGATATCAATGCCATGGCGGATGCCATCTATGGAATTCTTAAATATCCTGCGCTCTCAGCCATGTTCAAAAAATATGGGAGAGAAGAGGTTGACAATCTGCAGTGGAAACAGTCAGCAGAAAACGTTCATAAAGTCTATTTATCAGCATTATCTACCGTTAAAAATTAAGAGATATGAAATCAGTTTGCCTCAACTTTCAGATCCACCAACCTTTCCGATACAGGAAATATCGCTTCTTCGACATTGGCAATGATGCCTATTATTATGATGATTTTGCCAACGAAACCATTATGAGAAAAGCTGCTGATCAGTCTTATTTACCCGCAAATAAAATCATTCTTGACCAGATACATAAGCATAAAGGAAAGTTTAAGGTAACCTACTCCTTGTCAGGAACGGTAATCGACCAGTTTAAATTGTATGCCCCGGAGGTAATCGACTCATTTGCCGAACTTGCAGCTACCGGTTGTGTTGAATTTTTATCCGAGACCTATGCCAATTCATTGGTATCGATGACCGATGGAACATTGTTTGAGTCGCAGGTCAGGGCACATGATGACCTGATTGAAGCGCTGTTTGGACAACGCCCTAAGGTATTTAGAAACACAGAATTAATCTACTCCGATGAATTGGGAGACCTTGTTCAGAAGATGGGTTTTGAGGCTATGATTACCGAAGGCGCCAAGCATGTACTGGGCTGGAAAAGCCCGAACTACTTATATTGCAACGGATTAAACCCAAGGCTTAAGGTACTGATGCGTAATTTCCGTTTCAGTGACGATCTCTCTTTCAGATTTGCCAATAAAGCATGGAATGAATATCCGTTGACTGCTGAGAAATATGCCGGATGGATGGCCAGCCTCCCACAGGAAGAAGAAGTTATTAATGTATTTATTAATTACGAAACGTTCGGACAGCTGCAACCTAAAAGTTCCGGGATTTTCGATTTCCTGAAAAACCTTCCGGGTGCCATCCTGAAAACGGGGAAACTTCAGTTCTCAACCCCATCAGAAGTGGTCGCCACCTTGCAGCCTGTTTCGGCGGTGCATGTTCTTTACCCCATCTCTTGGGCCGACGAAGAGCGTGACCTGTCAGCCTGGCTGGGAAATGAGCTCCAGAAGGAGGCCTTTGACAAACTTTACCAACTCAAAGAACGGATGGAATTTTGCAAAGATACTATCCTGCTTAAAGACTGGGACTATCTCCAAACCATCGACCATTTTTATTACATGTGTACTAAATTCTTCTCTGATGGTGAAGTTCATAAGTATTTTAATCCCTACAGCACTCCCTATGAGGCATTTATAAACTACATGAACATTTTAAGCGATTTTAAGATCAGGCTTAATGCACTTGTACCTGAAAGCGCTAAAGATCTGGAAATTACAAACCTCAAGGAACTAGTTAAGGCAAAATCGAAGAAGCTTGACTTTGCAGAAAAAGAGTTGAAACAGGTTAAAAAAGAGATGTCAGCGGTAAAACTGTCCCAAAGCAAAATGGCTGCTACACCAAAAGTTGAAGCGGTGAAACGAGTAAAAAAAGGGGAACCTAAAACCACAGAAAAAAAAGAGAAAAACGATTAATCGCAAAAAGATTGTAATTTAGCTTCCTGCTATAAGATTTCAGGTTATGGTCGTGCAGAAAGTTACCTTTAAGGAGGGTGAATTTTTTACCCTCGTCAGGCGCAGAATTTATATTTTCCTGCTCCGGGGACTCTTTTTGTTTTCCATTTTCTCAACAGCTACTGGAGCTGTAGTTGTTAATAATCTCAATTTCGATTTTTTTTCACAGGAAAACGGACTTTCAAATAATCAGATCCATTGCATCCATCAGGATAAGATGGGGTGGATGTGGTTTGGCACCTCCCAGGGGATATGCCGTTTTGACGGTTACAAATTTACGGTATTTAAGAATTACCCGGAAGATTCAACAAGCCTGAAGGGGAATCTTGTCAGAACCATCTTTGAAGACCATAAAGGGCAACTGTGGATTGGGACTGAAAATGGGGGACTGAATAAATTCAACCGCGAAAAGGATAATTTTCACCATCTTTTGGGTGCAGATCAACAACCCTTATTAAAAGATGTGAATGTGACCTCGATCCATGAAGATTCAGCCGGAAATTTATGGGTCGGAACCAGCTCCCATCTATACCTGGTAGCGAATGAAACCAAATTAAAGGAGATTAATCCATCAAACCTCAGCCGTTTTTCAGAATACATCAGGGTTATTCAGTCGGATCATTCAGGAAAAATATGGCTGGGCACAAATAGCGGCATTTACGTTTATAATCCTGTAAATAACCAAATCCAAAAAATAAACCTCACTCCGGATCTGTCCGCAAATCATGAAATCTGGGCTATTTACAACGATCAGGATGGTACCCTCTGGGTTGGAACCTATGCCAATGGCCTGTTTACTGTCAACGCCTCAACCCTGGAAGTAAAACAATTGATTTTGGATTCAGGAAATGACCGAAGTCAGACGGTCAGGGCAATTGCCAAAGACCGGAATGGGAAATACTGGATCGGCACCCGGGGTGGATTATATATTTATGAAAAAACAAAAGGAACAACCGCCTTTTATTATCATGATGAACGTGAGCCTAAAAGCTTGGTTAATAATTCAATTCAATGTATTTTTCACGATTTTAAAGGGGATGTCTGGATTGGTACGCGTAACGGAATTAATTTTCTTATTGAAGAAAGGCAGAACATACAGGGTTATAAAACGATGCCCGGCGACGACCGCTACCTGAACAGCAGTGAAATATATGCTTTCTGGATCGATCCCAAAGGGGATGTCTGGGCGGGAACCGAGAGTGGAGGAATCAACATCCTGAATCGGAAAACCGGTCGTTTCAGGTACCTCATACCACAAAAAGGAAATCCAAATTCATTATCGCGAAATTGTATCAAAGCATTGCTCGATGATGGCAGAAATAACCTCTGGATCGGCACTTTTTTGGGTGGGATTGATGTAATGAACCTTAAGACCGGTACTTTTAAGCACTATATGAACGATCAGGCCAACCCGTCAAGCCTCTCGGAAAACCGGGTATGGGCCTTGATGCTTGACCATAACAAAGATATCTGGGTGGGTACCAGTAATGGTGTGGATAAATTTGATCCGGCAACTGAATCATTCATCCACTATAAAAATCTGGTTAACAACAGACCTGTTAATTATATAACCGAAGATAATGAACATACTTTATGGATTGGTTCAGATGAATTAATCCTCTATCAGCCCGAAAACAAGAAAATATCGCGCATTCAGGAATCAACCCGGTATATGCTTCAGGACTCGAAAAACCGGTTTTGGCTGGCGACCAATAACCGGGGAATCGCTTTATATTCAAAAGATAAGGGATTTATAAAGTACTATTCCGAAAAAAACGGACTGGCGAATAATCAAACCCTTGCTTTACTTGAGGATAAAGAACATTTTCTTTGGATCAGCACAACCAATGGCCTCTCAAAATTTGATCCCGAAAGTGAACGCTTCCAGAACTTCACCCTGAAAAACGGATTCCAGAATAACCAGTTTACCTACGGTGCAGCCTACAAAACATTAAGCGGTGAACTGCTTTTCGGAGGAATATCGGGATTCAACATTTTTAATCCGGAAAAAATTAAATCTGGCGAATATTTTCCCCCGATTGTTTTCACCGATCTTAAAATTTTTAATAAATCGGTCAAAATCGGAAACCGGAAAAAAGATATCCTAACCAAGTCTATCTCTGAGACAAAAAAAATACAACTGGGAAACGACCAGAATTCCATTACCCTTGAGTTCGCATCATTCGATTATGCCAACAGTATTGGTATTCAGTATTCTTATTTTCTGGAAGGCTTCGACAAGGACTGGAATGAACCATCAGTTAACAGAACAGCAACTTACACAAATCTCGATCCGGGTGAATATACTTTTAAGGTAAAAACCGTATCCATCGACCGGAAAGAGAGTAACCCTGGTCCGAAACTAACTATTGTTGTTCTCCCCCCCTACTGGAAAACATGGTGGTTCAGAATCTTTATTTTCCTTGGTGTCTCGGTCCTTATTTACCTGCTGATCTCCTTCCTTCTGAATAAGGAAAAACTAAAGAATGACCTTGTTCTTGAACGGTTAAATGCAAAAAAACTTCATGAACTGGATATGATGAAATTGCGCTTTTATACCAATATTTCGCACGAGATACGGACGCCATTGACTTTAATTCTTGGGCCCCTTGAAAAAATGCGCGTAAATTCCATCCCGCCAAACGAAATAAAAGGGCACGTTGAAGTGATGCATCGCAATGCCACTCAATTACATCAGCTTATAAACCAGTTGCTCGATTTCAGGAAACTGGAGTCAGGCAACCTGAAACTGACGCTGACCTGCGGAGATATGGTCTCTTTTCTTACCGAAATTGTGGGATCATTCGATAAGTATGCAGAGGAAAAAGAGATTCAGCTGAAATTTACCTCTCTTAAAAAGGAGATCATTACCAACTTTGATGCCGATAAACTTGGTAAGATCATGAATAACCTTTTGTCGAATGCATTTAAATTTACGGCAAAAGGTGGCAAAATATCCGTAAACCTTTCATTGGTATTCGATCCTGACGAAAATGACCAGGTCAATGATTCACCCGAAAAAAGGATGATCGAGATTATCGTAAAAGACACAGGTATCGGGATAGCAGAATCAAATCTTGAAAAAATATTTATCCGGTTTTTCCAGGTCAGTGATGGAGTCAAACAGACCGGGACAGGAATTGGGCTGGCGCTGACCAAAGAATTGGTCAAATTACACAATGGAAGTATTTCTGTAATAAGCAAACCGGGCAAAGGGTCGAAGTTTACCATTCATCTCCCCTTTGAAGAGATGGTATCCGCCAGATTAGTGGAGCCGGCACCCCCCTCAAACCAGTTTATAGCTGATGAAAACCAGAAGCTTGACGAACTGTCTGCCGATACAATGCCTGCCGGACGTAAAATTATGCTGCTGGTAGATGACAATTCTGATGTCAGGTATTTTATCAGGTCACATTTCACCTATAATTACCAGGTACTCGAAGCAGAGAATGGCCTGGAAGGGTGGAATATTGCCCTCAAGACAATTCCAGATATCATTATCAGCGATGTGATGATGCCCGATATTGACGGTTTCGAATTCTGCCGCAAAATCAGAAAAGATGAACGGACCTCCCATATCCCGATCATCCTGGTTACCGCGCTCGGTTCGCGGGAACATGAAATTGAAGGGCTGAGTTACGGAGCAGATGACTACATTACCAAACCTTTTGATCTGGGAATCCTACAGACCAAAGTTGAAAACATTCTCTCAGTCAGGCAGTCACTTAAACAAAAATATACCTCTGAAATGCTCCTTCAGCCAAGAAATATTATCCTTAACTCACCCGATGAGCGTTTTCTGCAAAAGGCCATCGAGGTGGTCGAAAGCCATATTTCGGATCCGGATCTTGACATCGAGCGGTTTGCATCAGAGATCGGCGTCAGTCGTATGCAATTGTACCGTAAACTCGATGCCCTTACCGAAATGACCGTTAAAGAGTTTGTCAGGAACATCCGCCTTAAGAGAGCCGCCCAGTTATTGGTTCAGAAAAAGCTGAATGTATCAGAGATTGCCTATGCTGTTGGTTTTAAGGACCTATCGCACTTCCGTAAATGTTTTAAGGTGGAGTTTGGGATGAGCGCCACTGATTATGTCGATAAACACACCATCCAGTAGCAGATCAAAATTTTATCTTTTTCAATATATCTCCTGATTTACTGAATATTACCATAAACAAATACCATCGTCCCATTTTTTTACCCGCTTTTTGGGAAGTGCAGCCCCTTACTGGGAATTGCTGCCTCCCTTCCTGTTACACCTTTTACCCCAGTTTAAATTCAAATAAATTAACTTTATCCCTGTAAACCAGCAATTATAAATTAATGGAAAGAATTGTTAAAAAATTTGGAAGGCTATCGGTCGTTGTTGTTTTGATAACGATTCTCCTGGCTGCCTTTATCAGTTTTTTAATTATAATAAGTTTCTGATATCTTTGTTTTGATGAAAAGTAAATCTGCGAAGCAAATATTTACTCATCCCGCTTGGCGGGATTCCATTTAGCCTTTAAAAATCAAATTATTATCAAATGAATAACGTTCGCTTGCTGATCGGATTATTGATCTGCTTTTCGTTTACGGGGCTTACCCCGGCGAAAAAGATTACCATTTTCACCATTGGTGATTCTACAATGGCCAATAAAGACACATCGGGAAATAATCCTGAACGCGGATGGTGCCAGGTACTTCCTGAATTTTTCGATAACAACTTCATTACAATTGATAACCGGGCTAAAAACGGAAGAAGCTCCAAAAGTTTTATCGGTGAGGGGTTATGGCAACAGGTAATAAACGACCTTAAAAAAGGTGATTTCGTGTTTATCCAGTTCGGGCATAACGATTCCAAGCCCGATACAGCCCGCCACGCCGATCCGCAGAATGCTTACCGGGCAAATCTGGAAAAATACATTGCTGAAGCCCGCCAAAAAGGGGCAACTCCTATCCTTTTTACTTCAATTGTCAGGCGCGCATTTGACGAAAACGGCCACCCTGTGAATACCCTCAGCGACTATCCTTCCGTAACCCGTGAAGTGGGTAATTCACTTAGTGTTCCTGTAATTGATCTGAACAAAGCAACCGAAAGCCTCCTTTCAGATTACGGGGTTGAGGGATCAAAATCCTTGTTTATGCAGTTGGAACCCGGTGTTAGTAAACGCGAGCCTAACGGACGATCTGACAACACTCACCTGAATATTTCAGGCGCTTTTAAAGTAGCCCAACTGGCAACCCGGGAAATAAAAGCTCAAAAATTACCTTTCGCACGATTTTTGAAAAAAGAGGTAAAATCCACAACAAATTTTCGTGGTACCATCGACAGGAAAACCGTGGTCATGCGGCACAATGTAAAAGTCAGTACAATTGACTCCCTGTCATCATCAACGGTGGGAAACGGCAATTTTGCCTTCACGGTTGACGTCACAGGGTTGCAAACATTTCCCGAATATTACGAAAAAGGGATTCCGTTGGGCACACAGTCTCAATGGGGATGGCACAATTTCCCAAATAATAAAGGTTATCGGCTCAAAGAAAGTTTGCAGAATTACAATTTCAGGGGGTGGCAGGAGCCTTACGCCGTACAACTGAAAACTCCCCAACGGGGTAAGGAGGCCGGAGATTATTTTCGCGCCAATGCTCACCGGCTCCATTTAGGCATTATTGGTTTAAGTATAAAAAAGAAAGATGGTTCCAGGATCACTATAAATGACATTAAAGATATCAATGAAGAACTAAACCTCTGGAAAGGAGAGATTAAAAGTTCCTTTAAAATTGAGGGTGTCCCGGTCGAAGTGATCACCTATTGTCATCCCGATCTGGATATGGTCTCCTCAAAAATCACCTCTTCGCTGATCGATGCCGGCAGGTTAAAAGTAAAATTTAATTTCCCGTATCCTTCCGGGAATCACGCCGACGGTGCATGTAACTGGGATAGCCCTGAAAAACACAAAACCGAATTGATCGCTGCAAATCAGACTTCTGCAACATTTCAACACACCCTGGATTTAACCACCTATTTTGCCGAAGTTGCCTGGAATGGTCATGCAAAGATGGACAAAATACAACCCCACCATTTTGAACTTTCACCCAAAGGGGGCAGTATCGAATTCAACTGCCAGTTTTCAATGGAAAATAAAAACAACACTCCTCCCGGTTTCGAACGGACAAGGATGAACAGCGAGGCGAAGTGGAGCTATTTCTGGAATCGTGGAGGAGCCATCGACTTCTCGGGAAGTACAGATCCGCGTGCTGATGAACTGGAAAGACGGGTTGTCCTTTCTCAATACCTGATGGCCATACAGTGCGCCGGTTCCGTTCCTCCACAGGAGACTGGTCTCACTTACAACAGTTGGTACGGTAAGTTCCATCTCGAAATGCACTGGTGGCATGCAGCCCATTTTGCCCTCTGGAACCGCATTGATCTGTTGGAAAAGAGCCTGGGATGGTATCGCGAGGTACTGCCTGAAGCAAAGAAAATTGCAAGTCGCCAGGGATTTAAAGGGGCCCGCTGGATGAAAATGACCGATACTACCGGGGTTGAAGCGCCGTCGGGAGTAGGTTCATTCCTGATCTGGCAGCAGCCGCACATCATCTACTTTTCGGAGCTCTGTTACCGCAATCATGGCAGCAAAGAAATACTCGAAAAATATAAGGAACTGGTTTTTGAGACTGCCGATTTTATGGCTTCGTTTGCGACTTATGACCCCGATAAAAACAGGTACAACCTGATCGGGATCATTCCCGCCCAGGAGACCCTGAGCCCTGAAGTGACGTTCAATTCACCTTATGAACTGGCTTACTGGCACTGGGGTTTAACTGTAGCCCAGCAATGGCGTGTTCGTTTAGGGATGAGCCGTAACCGGCAA
>JAHEYS010000431.1 GCA_023251475.1 Prolixibacteraceae bacterium | reverse complement strand
TTTTCTTGGTGACCCAGCTGGGATTCGGACCCAGGACCCCATCCTTAAAAGGGATGTGCTCTACCAGCTGAGCTACTGAGTCATCATTGTAGCACCTTTGTTTTTCAAAGGCGGTGCAAAGGTAAACTTGTTTTTGATAAATACAAATAACAATGTAAAAAAAACGCAAAATCGCTGGATTAATTTGTAGTTTTGTTGTCATAATAAGGTTGCCCATCCTTTGAACAGTGGGGAATTCAGGCAACGAAACAGACAGCTATGAAAGGTAAAGTAGTAATAATCACCGGTGCTTCGTCAGGTATTGGCAGGGCTTTGGCGAGGGAATTTTTTTCGCGTGGTGCCCTGTTATCTTTAGGCGCAAGAAGAATTGAGCAGCTTGAGGCATTAAAGGCAGAGCTTCAAAGTCCTGATATTCTATGTACAACAACTGATGTTGCACTTGAATTGGATTGCAAAAACCTGATCGATAAAACGATAGAGAAATTCGGACGCATAGATATTTTAATCAATAATGCCGGAATTTCTATGCGGGCCTTATTTAAGGATATGGATCTTAGCGTGATGCATCGGGTAATGGACGTTAATTTCTACGGTACGGTTTATTGCACCAAATATGCACTTCCTTATTTACTCGAAACCAAAGGTTCGCTCGTTGGGGTGATCTCAATTGCAGGGTATGTTGGATTGCCGGGAAGAACAGCTTATTCAGCCTCTAAATTTGCAGTGAGGGGATTTCTTGACACCATCCGGATAGAACACCTGAAAAGTGGATTGCACGTTTTAGTGGCGGCCCCCGGATTTACAGCTTCCGACGTACGGAAAGCTGCCCTGACTGCTGATGGTAAGCCACAGGGTGAAACTCCCAGAAATGAGGGGGCAATGATGAGCGCTGAAACTTGCGCCCATTATATCGTGGAAGCTGTGAGGAAAAGGAGGCGAACGCTTATTCTTACCTTTCTGGAGGGTAAATTCACTGTTTTTCTTGGAAAATTCTTCCCGTCGGTATTGGATAAACTCACCTTTAACCATATGGCTAAAGAACCGGATTCCCCTTTAAAACAAGATTCCAATCAGACAAATAATTGGTGATCTGCAAACACATTAACATATAGTTATTTAACTTTGACAATTAAATATTGGAACATATTTTGTAAAATCCGTTTGTCTATAAGAAAAATGGGGTTATCTTTGCACAACTTTTAAGAGAAGTTAAACAATAAGACTCTGTAGCTCAGCTGGTAGAGCAATTGACTCTTAATCAATGGGTCGTGGGTTCGATTCCCACCGGGGTCACTTTAACAAAACAAACTATTGTAAATCATTATTTTACGATAGTTTGTTTTGTTTTTTAAACGGTTTTTTCATAAAAGAGGTAAAATCCCTGATTTATTACTTATGCTTAGTTGCGATACAAAATACCGGGTATGTTACGGTGACACCGACCGGATGGGGGTGATGTATTATGGAAATTATCCCCGACTTTATGAGATTGGCCGAACCGATCTGATCAGGAATATCTGGAAATCATACCGCGAGGTCGAAGAGAGCGGAATCATCCTTCCGGTACGGCAGTTAAATGCTGTTTATCATAAACCTGCTGTTTATGATGAGGAGCTCACCATCAAAACGATCATCAGGGAGATACCCAAGGTAAAATTCAGGTTTAATTCTGAAATATACAATGAAAAAGGGGAGTTGATAAACGAAGGGGAAGTAGTGCTTGGTTTTATGGATAAATCCACTGGCAAGCCGATGCGTGCGCCGGAAGAATTCATCCGGATTTTGCTAAACACAAACCTGTTCTCTTAAAATGACTCTTCTAAATCTTTTTAAACAACAATAAAACAAACAATCCGACAGCAATCAGGATGACACTCAGACCGATAATTTTATTTGCCCACCAAAGTGTGTTGATCGTCAGTTTATGTTTGAAAAGGTAGGCTAACCCCGTAAGGATAAACCACCAAAAGGCCCCCCCCGTAAAAATACCTCCCACAATTAGTAGTGCTTCAAAAAGTTGAGATGTTTGAAGCACAAGACTGTAGCTCGTGAAGATCGCAATAAAGATAAATACAGAGAGCGGATTGGAAAAGGTCAGTAAAAAGGCGGTCAGGAAATCCTGAATATAGGAGGTCCCTTTCTGCTTGAATTTCTGAATATCCCTGGCAGGATTTGACAGAAAAATATAAAGCCCAAGCAATACTACCATACTGGCGCCCAGTATCTGAAAATAAATTTTGTTGCTTTTAATGAAATCGATGATAATTGTGAGACTGAATCCGGCAATGATGGCATAAATTGCATCAGAGGCAGCAATTCCCAAACCAGACAGAAATCCTGATTTCCAGTTTTTATTAACAGTTCGCTTAATGCACAGCATCCCTAAAGGACCCAGTGGAACTGATACGGCAATACCGATAATAATACTTTTCCAAAGCAGGCTAAAACTCATGAAAGCAAATATAGCTGAAAAAATGATCTTATTAATTTAAAATAAAAAGGCAAAGTTAAAATTAGAGCCGATATTTTCTACTTTTATCCCAAAGAAGTTTTAATAATATTTGGAATATGAAACAAAAAATCTTTCTTATGATGCTAACCATGGCTGCATTGCAAGTGTCAGTTGCACAGAAAGTTATAAATTTATGGCCCAATGGCGCCCCCGGAAATAACGAGTGCCCCCAACCTGAGGAGACATTCAACGGGAAGATGGTAAGGTTTGTATCTGAACCAACACTTACGATCTATCTGCCTGAAAAAGAAAAAAATACTGGCGTCTCAATCGTGATTTGTCCGGGTGGTGGTTATGGAATTGAGGCCATGGATCATGAAGGGTATCAATATGCTGAATATTTACAAAAAAGGGGAATTGCCGGAATCGTTTTAAAATACAGACTTCCTTACGGACACCATGAAATTCCGCTGGCCGATGTGCAGCACGCCATACGTACCGTGCGTTACAATGGTTCAGAATGGGGGATTGCACCAGATAAAATCGGGATCTCCGGATTTTCTGCCGGGGGGCACCTTGCCTCTACTGCTGCTACCCATTTTGATAAGGGTAAAACCGATTCAGCTGATCCTGTTGAGAAGGTGAGTTGCCGTCCCGACTTTGCAGCATTGGTTTATCCTGTAATTACCTTAAATGAACAGTGGGGTCATATGGGGTCGCGTGAGAACCTGATGGGGAAAAATCATGATCTGAAGCTGATCCGCTACTTTTCAAACGAACTTCAGGTAACGGCAGAGACCCCTCCAACTTTTCTGGTACTTGCAGATGACGATAAATCGGTACCACCCCGCAACAGTATTGAGTTCTACAGTGCATTAAAGGAGAAGGGTGTCCCTGCTGAACTCCATATCTTTCGCGAAGGGGGGCATGGTTTTGGGATGAATAAAATGGGAAAACCCCATGATCAGTGGCCTCAATTGCTGCTCGACTGGCTAAAAGCAGGAATGATATTGAAATAAACGCATCTGTTCCAACAGTAAAAGGGAGCTTTATCCCTCTGAATTAAAAATATAATCATGTTTACTCATCCAGCGGATGTAATAAAGTACTGTCCACGGTGTGGTTGCAAGGCATTCATTTCTAATGATAAAGGAAGATCATTTAAATGCGAAGGGTGCCACTTTAATTATTATATAAACAGTTCGGCAGCTGTGGCATGCCTGATCTTTAATCAGGAAGGTAAGCTGTTGCTTGCCCGGCGTGCCGTAGAGCCGGCCAAAGGGATGCTCGATCTTCCGGGAGGTTTTGTGGAACCAATGGAGCGTGCCGAAGAGGCAGTGAACAGAGAGATCCGGGAAGAATTGGGTGTTCAGGTAACCCAAGCAGATTTTCTGGTATCCTATCCTAATGAATATATCTTTTCGGGATTCTCTGTATTTACCGTTGATCTTGCCTTTATATGCTGTGTGGACAACCTATCCGGAATTATTCCTGGGGATGATGTTTCAGAAGTTGAATTCATATTTCCCCGAGAGATAAAAAAAGATGAGTTATGCTCTGAAAGCATGGTTAAAATTATTGATTATTTTATAAGTCATAAAATATGAGCATTATAACCCATATTACTTCGTTGCGTGATTTAATGCGTGAAAAGGGTATTGACGCTGTACTTATCTATGGAACCGATCCCCACTTAAGTGAATATGTTCCCGAAACCTGGCGCACCCGTGAATTTATCAGCGGCTTTACTGGTTCTTATGGAAAAGTGGCCATCACAAGAGACCGGGCAATCCTTTGGACAGACTCAAGATATTTTATTCAGGCTGAATCCCAATTGTCTGGGTCGGGAATTGTGATGATGAAAGATCGTCAGGCGGATACGGTTTCGACAGATCAATGGCTGATCAGTGAACTTCATCCCGGCAGCAAGGTTGCCATTGATGGTTTTACGATCTCAGCGACTGAAGCTAAGATTCTTGAGCAAAAATTAGGTGCGAAGGGTATCACTTTGATTCTAAACGCAGATCTGGTATCTCAGATATGGGAGAACCGACCACCGATGCCCTCTGCTCCGATAAGTGACTATCCGGACCAATTTGCCGGGCAAAACCGGAAAGAAAAGTTCACACAAATCAGAAACAGACTGACTGAAAACGGGGCTGAAGCAACATTGATCTGCCAGCTGGATGATCTGGCATGGAGTTTTAATCTCAGGGGGAATGATATCACTTACAATCCACTTTTTACCGGATATGGATATATTGATCATCAATG
>JAHEYS010000430.1 GCA_023251475.1 Prolixibacteraceae bacterium | reverse complement strand
GTCATGACCAAATGCCAGACCAAGTCCGGTGAGCGCCATGGTTAGAAGCAGGATATAAAACCCGATGTATCCCCGTTTGACAATCAGGTAGTGCCTGTTAATCAACTTATTCCCGCTGTTTTGAAGTTGCAGTTTTAAAACCTTTCTGATTCGTACCCTAATTTTCTCATCTCCAGGCTGCACCACTTCGATAATCATCCTTGATACCAATAAAAATGCCAGTCCGTAGCCAAGTAATTTGTGTAGATCCCACATGGTGTCTTCAAATCCGTGGGATACTGCAAAGGCCTGTTCATCCGTGACTGTAATCCCTTTTCGCTGCAACTGCTCCTGAACCAGTTTAATATTTGTCCTGGGCTGAAGCAGGGTTGACGCAAAAAGGACGGTGATCATCGATGCCGTTAAGGTCATAAAAGTAATCCAGTGCCAGATGCGCAGCATGGCAGAATGTTTTTGAATAAAAAGCGATGGTTCATTCATCATCTGAAGTTCTTGCTGATCCATAAGTTTAAAATAATCTCCCGTGTGATTGGCTGTTAATGACTTCAAAAACAGCATGTTTAACTGATTGTTTATTTGACAACAAATTTTAATGTTTCCCTCCCGTTTTTCCTTTGTACGACCAACAAATAGATGCCCGACGAGAGGGGGCCGGGTTGTAGCTGAATTTGCATTCTCCCCAACGGATATTTTTGCCGCAGATGGGTTTTAACCAATTGGCCAGTCACAGAATAAATAAGGATTTGTGTGTATTCCCCGTCTGAATCAAACAAAAGCTGGGAATTATCGTCAACCGGATTGGGCCACAATTTCATTTTTTCAGTTGGCAGAACAGGATGTCCTGTCACTGCAGTACTGTCGGCAATAACCTGAATTTCAGGAAATGATTTACCTAAAATCTGGGTGATCTCCTGATTTTCAAGATTAAACCACTGTTTGTACAATCCGGTATAAATTCTCCGGAAATCGTATTGCATTGCCAGGTTATCCGATGTGCCAACAATTGGCGGGATAACCGGATTTTGTCCCAATAATCCCGGATTTACCCTTGACCCGAAAATAATTGCGGGCCAGGTTGTGCCATGATCGGTTCCAAGGCTGTCGTTTGATTTGATACGCCTTCCGAATTCTGTAAAGACAAAACCAATTACCTCGTCAGCTTTATTCATTAATTTCAGGTCATCCTCAAAAGCGGCAATTGCTTTAGATACCTTGCTGAGCAATAAAGGCTGGGCTCCCGTCAGTTTATCAGTTAAGCTTGTTACCTGCGACGAATGGGTGTCCCATCCGCCAAGACTGACAATATAAATCTGTGTCTGCAATCCCCCCGCAATCAGGTTAGCCACGATTTTAAGTTGGTCGGCCAGCGTGTTTTGGCCGGCAACGGGATAGAGCGCTGAGAGGTTTTTTGCTTTTGCTGCAGCAGCTTTGATCACTGAAAGATAACTCTCTGTTTGTTCCATCGTATTGGTTACAAAACGAAGTTCATTTCCAAAGGGCGTTTCAGGATAAGCAGTTACAACAGAAGAATTGATATAGGATGATAACAGGTTGGTAATCACTGAGCTGTAATTAGCCAGCTCCCCCTGACATATGGGTGAACTGGTCGATCCGATCGAGATGGCAATCGGATGTGGCTGTTTATCATTCGGATATCCGGTTGGATAGGCGGGGAACTGATTGTTTAGCATCCGTCCGACCCATCCTGAGCTGATAATGGTGTTTGAATCGGATGCTGCCATCAAAATATCCTTTGACCTGAAGTGTGAAAGGTTGGGATTGGGATAACCCACACCCTGAATAATCTGTACCTTACCCTCCTTATAAAGATTTGTCAGTTCCGGCATTGAAGGGTGTAAGCCGGTTTCATCTGTGAGCTTTAAAATCTGGGACTGCTGAACAAGAATATTTCCCCGCGCTTTGGCAAGATTGTCATACTGCGAAATCGGAATAACCATGTTTAACCCATCGTTACCCCCATTAAGCTGCACCAGCACCAGCTTCCGGTCCGGATTATAGGCATTTAGCCCGTCCAGTATGGTATCGTTGGCTATGGCTCTGATCCATTGTCCCTGAAAAATAAAAGGTGTTGCCAGCGTAGCAGTAGTATATTTTAAAAATTTCCTTCTTTCCATTTGTCCGGTCGTTCAGGTTAGCACAGGTAAAATTCAGGCAGACGGAGCAAGGCCGAAATCACCGCCAGCAGTTTTTTGCTGATCAGCGTTTTTTGAGCAGCATCGCCTGGATTATTGATGTATTTTAACCATTCAAAAGTCCATGTAGAATCGGGTAATCCTGGAATAAGCACCTCTTTAAACTGACTGACTTGCCCCGCATTCAGGGAGACAGGGAGTAAAATAGAAGCCAGACCATTTATCAGCGTTGCAGCATCTGATGGATCGCTGATTCTTCCGGCAATTAAAAATGGATCGATGATATATTTGAAGCCACTCAAGGTAATACCTGCATTGCATAATGTATCGGTGAAAGCGGTTCGTTGAGGTACTGTTGAAGAGTTGACCCATAATTCGTAAAAAGAGGGTTCCTTGTAATATTGCGGCCAACCGGCTACATCAGGCGGATCACCGAGCGTCATCTCCATATTGAGGCAAGAATTATAGATTGAGTTCCATATCTGGTAATTATTCAAAGCAGTGGAGGAAAGATTTATTTCAAGTTTCCGGTAGATTCCGATTGTAAAATCGATGGGATTTTTAATTTGTGAACCACTGTAATCCGCACTGAAGAAATGTTCACTGCTTAACAACTGAATCAAAGCCGGTTTTATCTCGTAGTTATTGTTGATTAGGGTTGTAGCAAGCGGTTCTATAATTGAATCTTCAATAGATTGATTAATATCATAATACATAAACCAGCGATAAAATTTACGTGCAAAGTAACGTGCCGTTTCCTTACTGGCGAAAATCATGTCAACCAGTGATTTGTACTCTTCTCCTTCCTTATTCTGGATAGTTGTCTTTCCAAATACATCCGAAAAAATCTTCGTGGTTTTATCATGTCGGGTGGTATCATACAACGATTTGCCCAATGTACGGTCTGTTTTCCATCCGGTCAGAACTTTTGCAGCCTCCCGAATATCGGTTTCGGTATAATTGGTGTAGTTTCCGGCTGCAATTAAGGGACCCTTCCCGATAGTAAAAAGTTCGAACAGTTCGCGTCCATAATTTTCGTTCGGAGCAGTGGCTTTGTTCGATTCGCCGTTGAGGTATACAAGCATGGCAGGACTTATGGTTATTTGGTTAACCAGCTCTTTGATATTTCCAAGGGCATAACTCCTTAGGGTTTGATTATACTGATAAAGGAAAGATGCTGTATTGACGGTATTGGTTTCGGTGACAAAATAGTTGTGCCAGAATAAAACCATTTTTTCGACCACCGAAATGCCCTGCAGCATCATATTCCCAATCCACCATGAGCGCAAGCTCTGTAAACGGTAGGCATTGTATGTCCCGTTATAAGGAGCATTTACCCACGTTGTTCCAGGTGTAACATCCAGATCCCTTACATCTGTACCTGCGGGTGGTTGGGGTGTAGCAGGAATTTGGGTAAGTGTGCTCAACGCAAAGGATATACTTTTGCCAACCAGAGAATCAACCTCGCTTTTTTTTGCTCCAAAAAGAGTACGGTTCAATAAATGCCTTGCCTGTATGAAATCCAGATTACCCCCTATTGGCTGAATGGAAAACGATTTTCCTGATTTTATCATAAGAAGAAATTTAATTAACTTTCTTATCGGTTTCTTTGGCTCTTTTTTCTTATTAACAGATAAATGGTTATGAAGTTGTATTTATTTGAATTATTTTAGGATAGAATTGTAAGAAAAAATCCCTTTTTTGTGATATTAAGTTTACTTTAAATTTGACCCGCTGGTTGTAGTCCCTATTATAGTAAAGTATTAATTGACTAACTTTACGCCGCTTTAAAAATAATGTAGTTTTATAGTGTTGAATCATAATATTATAGCAATGTTTAAGAGTGTATTTCAGATCGAACGTGCAAAGTACTCCCCCAAGATGCCGAAGGCACTGATGGGGCAGGTGAAAGTTGTTGAAGGTGGTAAAACCGATTCAGTAGCTGACCAGGAGGAGATTAAAAAATTATTTCCCGGTACTTATGGGTTACCAATTATTACATTTGAAGCCGATGGAAAAGGTACCAGCTTTCCACGGTTAAATGTAGGGGTAATCCTATCAGGAGGCCAGGCCCCTGGCGGACACAATGTTATTGCCGGACTTTTTGACGGTTTGAAAAAGCTGAATCCTGACAATAAATTGTATGGATTTCTTGGCGGTCCTGGTGGTCTGGTCGATCACAAATATCTTGAACTGACCTCTGAGATCATCGATGAATACCGCAATACAGGTGGTTTCGATATCATTGGTTCGGGACGCACCAAACTGGAGGAGACAGCGCAGTTTGATAAAGGGGTTGAGATTTGTAATAAATTGGGAATCAAAGCGATTGTTATCATTGGCGGTGATGATTCCAATACAAATGCCTGCGTTTTAGCGGAGTATTATCTTCATAAAAACACAGGAATACAGGTCATTGGCTGCCCCAAGACCATTGACGGTGACCTTAAAAATGAGATGATTGAAGCCTCTTTTGGTTTTGATACCGCCTGTAAGACCTATTCTGAGTTGATTGGTAATATTATGCGTGATGCCAACTCTGCAAAAAAATACTGGCACTTTATTAAACTGATGGGGCG
>JAHEYS010000163.1 GCA_023251475.1 Prolixibacteraceae bacterium | reverse complement strand
ATGTCATTTGCTTCTTGGAGGAACTGAACCTGAAAAATACAACGGGAACCTGCTGCTATCCTATTTATTGGGAGCAACAATACACTTTACAGGTGAAAACAGGAAAGGTGAGGATATTGATACCTTAAAAACAGAATTGGGAAAAAACGGCAGGAGATGCTATCTCATCCCTTATGGGGGGTCCAACAGCATCGGGGCCCTGGGTTTTGTGAACGCAGCCAAAGAGTTAAAACAACAACTGTCAGATCTGAAGCTGGAAATTGATTATATCTTTTTTGCTTCAAGTTCAGGTGGCACCCAGGCAGGATTAACATTGGGAAAAGATCTGTTCGGATTAAATGCTGAACTGATGCCGGTTAATATTGAGAAATCAGAAATGGAGGGGATTTCGCTGGAACAGGTCGTATTAAATATCCTTAAAGAAGAGAAAAAAACACTCGGATTTGAGAAAGAGTACCGGCTTGAGGAGATTAAACTGGTCAGGGGATATGATGAAAACGAATATGGTGTGGTTACAGATGATGAAATATTTGCAATAAAGCTATTGGCCACCTGTGAGGGAATTCTACTCGATCCGGTTTATACGGCAAGAGCTTTTTTTGGAATGATGGATCACCTGGAACATGAAAAAATTTCAAAGGATTCGAATGTTCTCTTCTGGCACACGGGGGGGCTCCCTGCAAATTTTTATTACGCCGATCAATTGAAATAAACGAAACAACAAAGGCAAACTCAAATCAAAATTTTGCGCCCAACCGGAAGTGAAAAAAACCTGCAAATTCTCTGCATTATCCTGACTTACGCAACTCCCATATTGGCACAACCTTGCGGAGCTGTGCAAAATTTAACGCAAACAACCAATATTATCCTATCTGTTTGTGATATAAACGGGAAGCTGGTAATAATTATAGCGCGTGGCAGGAAACAAACCGGAATTTAAAGTTATCTGATTGACATCTCACAAAAACCTGACGGGATATATTTTTTAATTTCGGAGACATCACATAAAAGATATATGCAGAAAATATTGAAACAGTTTTGAATCTTGAACGTTAAAAAGGATAGTTGTAATATCGGAATAATGTTTCCGCGGAATCAGAAATCTTTATCTGCAACTGAGGTGGAGACCGGAAACCACAAAAAAAACGGGGCGGAATCGAAAAGCCATATGAGTAGAATCAAATTAATACACTTAAATGCAATGGTTAAAATATTTGTGCGCCACACACTGGAAGATTATGCAAAATGGAAGCCACTGTTTGATGGACATGCTGATGTCCGGGAAAAATATGGTTGTACCAGCGCTTCAGTATTTGCAAGTGTAGAGAATCCAAATGAAGTTCTTCTGGAAATTGTTTGGAAAACTAAAGAGGGGGCGATGCAATTTCTCGGGGATCCAAGTCTGAAGGCGACCATGGAAAAAGCGGGAGTAATTAGTGCCCCTGAATTTTCATTTTCAGAATAATCCTAAATTAATTAAAATCCATCAAGTGCCTGGCAGATCGGCCAGGCGCTTGTCGTGTAAAAAAACACACCTTTGAGATTCCTTCTTCTTCTATTATTGCCCATAGCCCTGACTTCCCAAAATAAAATCAGGAAAAATTCCGGTTCTGCCAACACCATCACCTTTTTACATTCAATAACTGAGGCACAGCAAAAAAAAACGGTATTCCCATTTAATGAAATGAATCGGTATGAATGGCATTTCCTTCCGGCGGCCATGGCTCCCAGGACAGGCATTGGAATAAAAGAGCTGGATAGTCTTCAAAAAGAAAACCTCCATTTGATGCTTCTGGCGTATTTAAGCAAGGAGGGGTTCGTCAGGTAAAAAAACATCATGGATCATGCCAATCATATTTATACGGTTTGACAGGATTTCAACGGTGATTTCGGACTGGATATGATCAGAGAACACTATCATCATTTACACCATCAACTTTAAAGCGAGTAATTCAACCTTTTTAAATTTAGTGAAATTATGACACACACTGGACCAATTATCAGTACAAAACCTCTTGGTTTTATGTGGCCGGTAACCAATCCGTTCCTTTTTTGTGCCCACCACCTTGATGATTATCCCGAAGGAAATGAGGAGATGGCCCCCCCGCCATCCGCACTCCGGGGGAGGGATATTGGTCAGGACTTCACTCCAAAAGATGGATGGCGGATGTATCATGGCCGGACCATCCCAGGCTTTCCCGTCCATCCGCACAGAGGGTTTGAGACCGTTACCATCGTCCGGACCGGCATGGTGGATCACTCCGACTCGCATGGTCAGGCCGGCAGATATGGCGGAGGTGATGTGCAGTGGATGACAGCTGGTTCAGGACTTCAGCACTGCGAGATGTTCCCGCTCATAAACATGGAGAAGAGAAATCCTGCTGAGTTATTCCAGGTTTGGCTCAACCTTCCAAAAGCCAAAAAATTTGCAGAACCGCACTTTAAAATGTTTTGGTCAGAAGAGATACCTGTTTACAAAATTTCAGATAAATCGGGGAAATCGGTTGAAATCAATATTATTGCAGGAACCATTGACCATCTGAATGCGTTACCCCCGGCGCCGGATTCGTGGGCCGCTAACCCTGTAAATGAAGTTGGCATATGGACGATCCGGATGGATGCATCAGCCCAATGGAATGTACCTGTTGCAAGTGAAACGGTTAACCGGACCATCTATTTTCATTCCGGTAGTTCTATAAAAATTAATGATGCCGATATTACCTCCTTTCAAGCTATTGAGGTAAAAGCTGACCAGGGGTTAACAATTACAAACGGAGATTCAGAGTCCCATATCTTGATTTTGCAGGGGAAACCGATTAACGAGCCAGTGGTTCAATACGGACCTTTTGTAATGAATACCCAGGCGGAAATCCAACAGGCTTTTGCAGATTATCAGCAAACTGAATTCGGTGGCTGGCCATGGCCGCGTCGTGATCAGGTCCATCCACGGACAAAGGGACGGTTCGCAAAATACAGGGATGGCTCGGAGGAAAACAGGTAAATTTTATGCTTCAGATATTGATCAGGATGCAATCTATGGTGATTTATAACGTGAATTGAAATCAGCTTAACAAACCATGATTATTTGTCAGTTCAAGGAGTAAGACTGAATTGAAAATTATTGCAATATTCTTACCTTAAACTCAAAAACAACCAGTTGGATTAAATACTTCCTAAAACTTCTTGGCGGTATCCAAGTAAATCTTATTTTTGTTCCACATTATTCGAATTCCAAAACAATTCAATCAAATAATATGGAAAAAAAATCCCCGAATCGCAGAACTTTCCTCAAAGCATCTGTTGCTGCAGCTGCCGGAATGATGATCATTCCTCGTCATGTGTTAGGAGGACCGGGCTATGTTGCTCCCAGCGACCAACTTACAAAAGCCATAATCGGGACCGGCGGTATGGGTCGTGGTCATATCTCCTACGAAGGGACAAAAGTGGTAGCAATATGTGACGTAGACCGGAAACATCTTGAGTTAGCCCAATCGATGATCCCAAATTCCGTTAAAACATTCCACGATTACCGGGAGCTGCTACTTTTACCCGAAATCGATATTGTCCATATTGCCACCCCACCACACTGGCACGGATTAATGGCGATTGAAGCTGCTCGTGCCGGAAAAGATATCTGGTGCGAAAAACCGATGACCAGAACAATCGGTGAAGGGTTGAAAGTGGTTGAGGAGGTCAATAAACACGGTCGTATGTTCCGGCTAAATACCTGGTTCAGGTTTAAAGATAATTTTTACGGACTCGGGACAGAGGTTAAACCCTTGAAGAAAGTGATCGAAAGCGGAATACTTGGATGGCCATTGAAGGTAACTGTTAGCGGGAATACCGGTTTCGACTGGAAATTCTACTGGCGCGGTGAGACGAATCTTCAGCCCCAGACGGTCCCCGAAGAACTGGATTACGATTTCTGGTTAGGTCCGGCCCCCTATCGTCCGTATAATGTGGAACGGGTGCACTCCAAATTCCGGGGATACTGGGATTATGACGGTGGAGGTCTGGGCGATATGGGTCAACATTACCTCGATCCTGTACAGTATCTTTTGGGTAAAGACAATACAAGTCCGGTAAAAGTGGAAGTTGATGCTCCCCAGCAGCACGAAGATGCCGTAGGCACCTGGCGCAGGGTCGAATATACCTACGCAGACGGATGCAAGATCATCCTTGACGGGGAGAATAAAGATAAGGATGCAGCCTATATTGAAGGTCCCAACGGAAAGATATTCAAAGGTTTTGAATCAAACATCCCAAAACTTCAACAATTTATCGAAACCCTTGCCGATCCAGAACCACGGGTAACCACCTTCTCCGAATCGGTAAGAACGCGTCAGAAATTTGCGCTGAATGAAATGAACGGACACCGTTCCTGCACACTTGTCAATATGGGTATCCTGGCAGTTCGCCTGGGAAGAACACTCAACTTCGATCCTGTTAAACAACAGTTTATCAACGATGAAGATGCCAACCGCCTAATTCACCAACCCATGCGTGCACCATGGACAACAATTTAATGTTCAATTTAAAATAAAATATTCATGAATAAGATTTTAAATTTCCTATTGGTTGTAGTGTTTGCACTCTTGCTGATCACCCCGGCTGTGCAAGGGCAGGATAACAGAACAATAACAACAAAAATTGCAGATTTACTGGCGCAAATGCCTTCAAACAATCTTCTGCAAAGGGATAAAATGGCTGAAGAGCTGATCTCGTTGGGTGGTGAAGGAATTCAATTACTGGCTGACAAGCTTGTCCCCTCAGGAAAAGGTGACAACACAGCTGTTGTTTTCGCTATTAACGGATTGACACGTTATGTAAGTCAACCTGGCAAAGAGGATAAAAGAGCCTTCGCTGAAAAGTGCTTTATCAATGCACTTGAAAAAACCCCCGATACCGAAACCAAGGCATTTTTCATGCGCCAGTTGAAATTAATCGGAACAGACAAATCTGTAACTGCAGTGGCATATTATCTTAAAAACAGTGAATTATGCGAACCTGCCACCTTTGTTATCACCTCGGTAAGCAGCGAGGCGGCTAAAAATGTATTGGCTAAAGCCTTAACCAATGCAGACGGAAATGCTTTAATTACCATCACCAGAGCGCTAGGGGTACTCCAGGTAAATGGGGTCAATAGTCAGATCTTAAAAAATATTTCCTCTGAAAATCAAAAACTCAAAAAAGTATCCCTTGCAGCTGTCGCTTCAATAGGCGCTGCAGAATCATATCAGCCGCTTTTGGCAGCAGCTCAGAAAGCAGGGTTTGTTTACGAACCATCCAATGCCACTTCAGCATTCGTGACTTATGCCCAACGTTTAGGTGAAACGGGTGATCTGCAGCTTTGTTCAAAGGCTTGTGAAGAGATCATTAACCTGTGTCAATCACCGGCACAATTGCATTCAAAGTCCTCAGCACTTACAATTTACACCAATTATTTTGAAAAAGAGGCACAACCAAAACTACTCAAAGCCTTTGATAACAGTGACAAGGCCTTCAGGACCGCAGTTTTAAATCTTGTTGCAAAAAGCACTTTAACCTCCACAAAAGACTGGATGTCAAAGTATAAAAAATCCAACAATGACCAGAAATCTGAAATTATCAGCATGTTGGGTAAAAAGGGGGATCTTTCTGTCGCAGAATTTATTCAAAAACAGTTTGGCAATTCATCCCAGGCAGTAAGTGAAGCTGCCATTTCGGCTTATGCCAAACTCAAAGGGAAACAGGCTGTTCCTGAAATTACCGCTCTTTTGAAAAAGGGTATCCAACCAGAATATGCTTCCAAATGTCTGATGTCGCTGGTTGATGAGAAAGGGCTCGATCCCATCGCTGCAATCCTTGAAAGTTCACCGGATAAATCAAAAATTGAGCTCATAACTCTGATTGGTGCAAAATCCGGCAAACGTTATTTTGACCAGGTCTATAACTATACCGGTAGCCCTAACCCTCAGATTAAGTCGGCAGCATTTACTGCAATGAAAAATACAGCCTCATCAAAAGATACCGACAAGCTGCTCAAATTGCTCTTCGCCACAGATGACAAGGATAAGATCAGGAATATTCAGGACGCACTTGTCAACGCTGCATCGGATATTAAATCTGAAAATGATCAGGTTGCACCAATACTGGCGCAACTGGATAAAGCGCCTAAAAAAGGTCGTATTCTCGAAATTCTACCCCGGTTAGGGGGTAAACAAGCATTAAAAGCCGTCACAGGTTTTATTCATTCATCCGATAAGGAGGAAAGTGAAGCGGCTGTCAATGCATTGATTAACTGGAAAGACCAAACAGCATCAGCGGCATTATTTGAAATTTGCAAAACTGCAACCGGTGATAAACAATCCAATATTATCAAAGGATTTCTTCGTCAGATCAAAGGATCCTCACTGCCCGATGACCAGAAATTATTGGAGTATCGCAAGATGATGCCAATAGCAACAGAGGCAAAGGATAAAAATCTAATTGTCAAATCAATCGGTCAGATAAAAACTTTTCTTGCCCTGGTGACTACTGCCTCATTTCTCAATAATGGTGATTTAGCAGAAGAGGCTGCTCAGTCGGTGATGTCAATCGCATTACCATCAAACGGACAGAAAGGATTATCCGGAATTGTTGTTCGTGAGGCACTTACCAAAACATTAGACCACCTTTCCGGAAGCGAAAGCGAATACGACAAAACCAAAATCCGCAACTACCTTGCCGAGATGTCGTATGAAGATGGGCTGGTACCAATGTTTAACGGGAAAGATCTTACCGGATGGCAGGGATTGGTAGGAAATCCCATCACCAGGAAAAAAATGGATCCGAAGGAACTGGCAAAAAAACAAGTTGAGGCCAATCTTAAATCGGCAACCAACTGGTCAGTAAAAGACGGATGCATCGTATTTAACGGCGCCGGAGATAATTTATGCTCAATTAAACAATACGGCGATTTCGAAATGGTTGTCGACTGGAGAATTACCAAAAAAGGGGACAGTGGTATTTATCTGAGAGGATCACCGCAGATACAGATCTGGGACACCTCACGTGTTGAAGTCGGGGCACAGGTTGGATCAGGAGGTCTTTACAACAATCAGAAAAATCCTAAAAACCCTTCGAAGGTTGCGGATAATCCGGTAGGTGACTGGAACACGTTCAGAATAAAGATGATTGGAGATAAGGTCACCGTCTATCTGAATGGAGAACTGGTTGTTGACAATGTTATACTGGAGAACTACTGGGATCGTTCAATCCCAATTTTCCCAAAAGAATCGATTGAATTACAGGCACATGGAACTGATCTTGCCTTCCGTGACATCTATGTACAGGAATTGAATAACAACGAATATACCGTACCTGAAGAGGAGGCTAAAGAGGGATTCAAACCGCTGTTTAACGGTAAGAATTTCGATGGATGGACAGGTAACACAATCGACTATCATGCCGAAAATGGTGAGATCGTACTTCATATCGACAACGGACCTTCACATGGGAATATTTTTACGGCAGACGAATACGGCGATTTTATATATCGTTTTGAATTTCAGTTGACACCAGCGGCCAACAACGGTCTTGGAATCCGCGCTCCTCTTAAAGGTGATGCAGCTTATGAAGGGATGGAAATCCAGATCCTGGACAATGAGGATCCCGTTTATGCCACTCTTGCACCTTATCAGTACCACGGTTCAGTTTATGGCATCATCCCAGCAAAACGGGGATTTTTGAAGCCGGTCGGACAATGGAATTACGAGGAGGTAGTTGCCAAAGGTTCCCATATTAAAGTAACGCTGAACGGAACAGTGATCCTGGATGGCGACATTAAGGAAGCAGCAAAAAACGGTCCTTCAGATCACAAGCCGCATCCGGGTCTTTTCCGCGAAAAAGGGCACATTGGCTTTCTGGGACATGGCTCTGTTGTTAAATTTAAAAATATAAGACTTAAGGATCTTAGCAAAAAATAGGATCTGAATCGATCGGTAATCAGCTAACAGGCTAATCACCACTGAGATGCAAACAATTAAGCCACTCTGTTCAGTTTTCAAGGCTGACAGGGTGGCTTAATTAGGTAGAATAACCAACCAGACAATAAACTTTTAATTTCAGAAATTGATGAAAACAACAAACCTTTTAGGTCAGGATCAGGGCAGGATGCTCTCCATCGATTTTTTCAGAGGATTTACGATGTTTATGCTCATCGGCGAATTTTCAGGCTTCTTTGGAGTACTCGTGCATCCGTCAATGAATGGTACCATTATTTCATTCATTGGACATCAGCTGGACCATGCCGAATGGATTGGACTCCATTTCTGGGATTTAATTCAACCCTTCTTCATGTTTATCGTCGGGGTTGCCATGCCATTTTCTATGACCAGAAGGTGGAACAGGGGTGATAGCTGGAATACCACGCTTCGACATGCGGCAATACGCTCGATATTGCTGCTGTTTTTGGGATGGGCCCTTTATTGTATCGGTCCGGGAAAGATTAACTTCCGTTTTACAAACGTTCTTGCACAATTATCAGTCACCTATTTTATCGCTTTTTTATTAATGCGTAAAGCAGTAAAATGGCAGATCCTGGCTTCGTTTTTATTGATTCTTATTTCCGATTTACTTTACCGGTTTTGGGGAGTTGCAGGATTTGATCAACCATTTACTCCTGATCAGAATTTTGGGTCATGGTTTGATTTAACATTTTTCGGCCAGCCGGGCGGAGGTCACTGGGTTGCGTTTAATGCTATACCAACGACTGCGCATACCATTTGGGGAGTAATCGCCGGAATGATGCTGATGAATGACTGGAATCCCCGAAAAAAAATTCAGACAATGCTGATTGCCGGGATAATCGGTGTGGTTATCGGATATTCGATGAATTCCTTTATTCCGATTATCAAGCACATATGTACAAGTTCCTTTGTTATTGTCAGCGGTGGCTGGTGTCTTATTGCCTTAGCCATTTCATACTGGCTGATTGATGTGAGAAACTACCGAAAATTTACGCTGTTTTTTGCCATAGTGGGGATGAATCCACTCTTCATCTACCTTTTTGCCCATACCAGGGGGAATCAATGGATCGAAGCAATTGCCAAACCATTTATTAATGTTATTTTCGGACCATTTGGTGAATTGATCAACCAGGCGGCGCTTACTGCAACTGTTTGGGCAGGTTTATGGGGCATTTGCTATTTTCTGTATCAACGCAAAGTATTTATTAAGTTGTAGTATTGTTTAAACGGGGTGAAACAAAAAATTAAGAAAATCGGCATCAACTTTTTAAAGCTGGGGGTGTCAGTGGCGGCAATCTGGTGGGTGATGTCCAGGATCTCCTTTAAAGAAGTATTGGGTGTCTTTGCAACCGCCAATAACTATTACTTGTTTGGAGCTTGTGTATTTTTATTCATTTCATTTATCCTTTCGGCCTTCCGTCAAAATTTATCTTTCCGCAATACAGGTGCCAATATATCCCAGATACTGAATATCAAACTATTCTGGCTCGGAATGTTTTACAATCTGTTTTTGCCTGGTGGAATTGGTGGTGATGGATATAAAGTCTATCTCGTTAGTAAATACCGTAAAACAAGTATTAAAAAGAATATCGGAACAATGCTGGTGAACAGGATTTCAGGTCTGGTGGCAGTTGGGATAATCACCATCCTATTATACTATCTTTCAGGACTTCATATCGCCTATGGAAATGCAGCCTGGATTGGCATACCCCTTGCTTATCTGTTTTATTTGATGGTCCTGAAATATTTTTTCAGGAGTTTCCTGAAAATTCATGCAGGTTTATTCTGGTGGTCGATGGCCCTTCAAATCATGCAATTCGTCTCCGCATTGTTTATCCTCCTGGCTTTTCATCAATCTGCCGATCTTTTTGACTACCTCTTTCTCTTCTTTATATCGGCAATTGCTACCGCGCTTCCAATCACAATTGGGGGAATTGGCGCCCGTGAGATGGTTTTTCTGGTTGGAGCAAGAACACTATCCCTCGACAATGAACTTTGTATTGCGCTAAGTCTTATGTTTTTTCTGATCTCAGCCATCATCTCTTTAGCAGGATTATACTGGGTGTTCTTTCCACCTTTCCGACGGGAACAATTACCACATCCAACTCCTGAAGGAGCAAACGAGCCTTAGCATCCGCTGATGATAAAATATCTGATTATAATTCTTTACCTCCTCTTCATGGTGGTGATCGGGATCATTTCCTCCCGGAAAATCAGGACGGAAGGTGACTACTTTGTTGCAGGAAAGCGGGGAAATTTATGGCAGATCACAGGATCGTTGCTGGCAACTATTCTGGGTAGTTCAGCTATTTTAGGTACTGCAGATCTGGCGCTTACCCAGGGATGGGCCGCATCCTGGCTTTTGCTCTGCGCCTCTTTCGGCCTTTTTCTGCTGGTACCCTTATCGAAGATCGTACGACGCCAGGGAAAATTCACCCTGCCACAAATGATCGGAGATTTTTATGGGAATGAAGCAAAGATGATCTCCTCATTTATCATCTCGGTTGCCTGGATAGGGATTATTGCAGCCCAGATTATCGGGGCTGCTAAAATTCTGTCCGGATTTACCGGTTTGGATTATGTCACCGGAGTTTGGGGTGCGGGAGCAGTATTTATTTTTTATACGGTCATCGGAGGACAGATCTCGGTATTAAAAACCGATCTCTATCAATCTTTTATAATCATTGGAGGAATTATCTTGACAGCTGTGTATGTGTTTTATACCGAACCGCTCCCCCCTTCACAAATGACACAGCTGAAATTTCCGTTTAATAAAGGATTTCACCCCTTTGATCTGATTGTTCTGCTGTTAACCTATTCTACAACTTACGTTGTGGGTCCGGATATTTATTCCCGCCTTTTCTGTGCAAAAAATGAGATTATTGCCAGAAAAAGTGTGTTGATCAGTGCTGTAATCCTGGTTCCATTTTCAATGTGCATCACTTTTCTCGGGGTGTTTGCAGCCTATAAATTTCCCGGAAATCAACTTCAAAATGGTTCTTCACTCATACCGGTAATGCTCAATACCTTACCTGAATGGGGTGTCGGATTACTGGTAGCGGCGCTTCTTTCAGCAGTAATGTCAACGGGATCAACAACATTGCTCACCTCAGCCACAATTATCAGTGATCCGTTATCCCACGGTCTGGAAAAACCACATTCCATCCGGACTACAAAAATCACCATGCTGATCATCGGAATATTAAGCATCATACTTTCCCTCTATATTCACTCGATTATCCAGTCGCTGCTGATAGCATTAACGATTTTTTCAGGCGCATTTATTGTACCCACCATTGCCGGTTTATTAGGTTTTACAACTGGCAAAGGCAAAAGTAGCAGCGCCATGATTATCGGAGGCATCGTGGCCTTAACGGGGAAAGTTGTGGCATTAAACGGCGCAAACATACCCGGTAATCTGATCATAATCGCGGCATTCGCGCTAAATGCAATCATTCTTTTCACAGGTTATCCAAACCAATGGTTAACAGGAAGGAAAAAAATTAATTTTAGTACTTTTGCTGGCCGGAAAACATAAATCGCAAATCAATGAATTTTCTCCGAATAGTGATAACCGCAGGGATTGTCTCACTTCTCCTTTCCTGTAAAGAACAAATCCCCCGCCCTGTTGTGAGGATTATTCCTTTGCCTTCAGAAGTTATTGACCAGGAAGGCATATTAGCCATTTTGCCTTCCACCAAAATCGAGATCAGTGCCGAAACCGACCAGCTGAGAAGAATTGCGGCAGTTCTTACCAGTCACACCACGAAATATTATGGAATTGACAATATGGTTGTGGTTTCCGGGAATGGCGTTGAAGGAACACTTCTGCTAAAACTCGATGAAAATCTGAAGCTTGGAAAAGAGGATTATCATCTTGTAATAACTTCTGAAAAAGCAGTAATAGAAGCGACCTCACCCAACGGGCTATTCTATGGTGTACAGACGTTAATTCAGTTAATGCCACCTTTCCCAAAGCAACTTGCGCAGATCATCCTCCCTGCGGTTGAAATAAAAGATGCTCCCCGCTTTAGCTGGCGTGGGCTTCAACTGGATGTGAGTCGTCATTTTATGCCCAAACCATTTATAATGAAATATATCGATTATATGGCAATGCATAAATTCAATACGTTGCACCTGCATTTAGCCGATGACCAGGGTTGGAGGATAGAGATAAAAAAATATCCCCTTTTGACCGAAGTTGGGGCAGTGCGAAAAAAAACCATAATCGGGCATCTCAATAATCCCGCCGGGATTGATACAATTGCAAGCGGTGGATTTTATTCCCAGAATGATATTCGCGAGATTGTCTCCTATGCTTCAGACCGCTTTATTACGATCATTCCCGGCATCGAAATGCCTGGGCATGCATTGGCAGCACTGGCCTCCTATCCTGAGCTTGGATGCACCGGAGTTCCCTATGAAGTGGCTACCCGGTGGGGAATCTTCAGTGATGTTTATTGTCCGGGCAAAGATGGCACATTTACTTTTCTTAAAGATGTCCTTTCAGAAATGGCGCAGCTTTTTCCCGGCAGGTATATCCACATTGGGGGAGCTGAATGTTCGGAGACCAGGTGGGAAAAATGCCCCGCATGTCAGCAAAGGATAAAAAAAGACAGCCTTAATTCAACCCACGACCTCTACAAATATTTTGTCCGAAGAATAAGCAATACCCTTGATTCTCTTGGTAAGGAGAGGGTTGGATGGGACGACAGCGCACAAGACACCTTATTGATGAAAGGAATTGTCATGGCCTGGCACGGCGAAGAGGGGGGAATGGCTGCTGCAGAGCTAAAACTTCAAACAGTGATGTCACCGGCAAAATACTGCAATTTTGATCAGTACCAGGCTGATCCAAAGGGTGAACCTCTTGCAGTAGGAGGACTGTTAACACTCGAACAGGTGTATAATTATGATCCCATTCCGAAGGACCTCTCCAGACAGGCATCCAAATATATTATTGGTGCACAGGCAAACCTCTGGACACAATATATGAAATCGCCGGAATATGTTGAATATATGACCTACCCCCGGGCAGCAGCATTGGCTGAGGTGGTATGGTCTCAGAAAGCAAGCCGGAACTATCCATGGTTTAAAAAGCGGATGGTTGAGCTTTTAAAGCGATATGACGCAGAAGGAATCAGGTACTGCAAAGCAGCGTTTAAACAACAGACCGACTAACCATAAAACTTTTGAGAACAAAAAGAGGCTGCCTTTCAGACAACCTCTTTTTGTATTTATACCCTGAACGGTTACTATTTTGCAATAATGACAAGCACTTTTGAAAGGCTCCAGAACTCTTTTGCATTCAGAATAACCAGCTTATCCACGGTTTTATTACCATCCAGACGATAAGATTCTTTTGGATGAGAGGTTACGATGGTAATCTTCTTTTTCATTACAGGAATCTCATTTACCTTGGTGATGTCAACTTTGGTAAAATTAGTCAAATCAAGATCAGCTGTAATATCCTTAGTCCTGCCGATTCCAATAAAACCCCCTTCACCGGTAATTATTTTTTTATCCTTCAGCTCACGGTTGGTTCCGATCACATAATAAGCCGTATTCAACGCTTCAGTCTTGGCGTCAATATCGGCCTGCTTCTTTTGGTTGTCTGCCGAGAGATTATCGACATTGGTATTCAGGTCAGCCACTTTCACATTCAGGTCTTTTACCTGAATATTCAGTTTACCAAGTTCATCGGTCAGCTGGGCAATCTGTCCATCCTTCTCTGCAATCGACTTGTTCAGATTATCGATCATTTTCTGAAGTTCTGCACTGTGTCTACCCGACTTATTAAGTTTGGCGGATAAATCAGCCACCAACTTACGATTCTTTTGAAGCAGGTCATAGATATATTTTATATCACTTTTGATCTGTTCCTTCCGGGAACCTTTAACTTCACCTGCCTTTGCATTCTTGTCAATTACACGCTCAATCTGTTTAATCGAGTCCAGGTTTGATTCAACCTCATTAAAAGTTGAAACAAATTCAGCAATATTGGAGTCCTTATCGGTTCCAACTAATCGGAGGCTATCGTTTTGAGCCTTTAGTCGCGCAATTTCTGCTTTCCTTTGGTTACACCCGGATGCCAAAAGGAGGACCGGGATTAACAAAACATAAATAAACTTTTTCATGGTTCGAGTAATTTAATTTCTAAATTGAATATAAAGTTACACCAAAAAATCGTTAAAGGGAAATAAATTAGGAATTATTAACTATACATATTGTTTTTCCGTTCTTTTAATTCCTCGTTTGAAATGTAGTCATCATATTCTGTTATCTTGTCAATCATCCCTTTAGGGGTCAATTCTATCACCCTGTTGGCAATTGTCTGGATAAATTCATGGTCATGTGAAGACATCAGAACATTACCCTTAAAATTGGTTAAAGTATTATTAAATGCCTGAATTGATTCAAGATCAAGATGGTTTGTAGGGGTATCGAGCACCAGTACGTTGGCATTGCGGAGCATCATCCGGGAGATCATGCAACGCATTTTTTCACCTCCGGAGAGAACCGAAATCTTCTTGTATATTTCGTCGCCCGAGAAGAGCATTTTACCCAGATATCCCCTGATATAGGCCTCGCTGGTATCGGATGAAAACTGTCCGAGCCATTCAACAAGGTTAAGATCTGAATTAAAGAAATTCGAGTTATCCATGGGGAGATAGGCGCTGGTGATGGTCTGCCCCCAGAAATAGGTTCCGCTATCGGGTTTATCATGGCCGGTGATAATCTCGAAAAGGGCAGTCATAGCCCTGGGATCGCGTGACAGGAAGACGATTTTATCATCCTTTTCAACATTAAAATCGAGATTTTTAAACAAGACCTCTCCCTTGATGCTTTTACTCAGCCCTTTTACCTCGAGAATTCTGTTCCCCGGATCACGATCAGGGGTAAAGATTATTCCGGGATATTTACGCGTTGAAGGTTGGATATCCTCAATATTGAGCTTCTCAATCATTTTTTTACGACTTGTCGTTTGCTTCGATTTGGCAACATTGGCACTAAACCGGGCAATAAACTCCAAAAGCTCTTTCTTTTTCTCTTCAGCCTTTTTATTCTGGGATTGCTG
>JAHEYS010000429.1 GCA_023251475.1 Prolixibacteraceae bacterium | reverse complement strand
TCGGATAAACTGTGGAAAGCCAGGATTCCGGAGGTTCCACGTTATGGCCTGTATTTTGAACAGTTATATGTGAACGGGAAATATGCGGTCAGGGCCAAGTCGCCAAATCAGGGATTCTATTTCCTCAAAGATGTCAACGAAATCACATTGAGTAAAGGGAAGGAACGGGTGTCAGAGATGGCTGTTCAGAAGATTAATCTTTTCCCGCCGGCAGTAGCAGATTTTAAAACCTTTAAGGAGAATGATTTTAATGATGCTGTTGTGACTTTTTATCACAAGTGGGACAACAGTCGCAAACGGGTTTCGGGATTCGATGCAGATAGTTCAGTTATACTCACAGTCGGAAAAGGGATGAAGCCCTGGAACAAGCTCGACAAACAAACCCGTTTTACCATCGAAAATTATAAGGCAGCTCTTGATACCTGTGGAGAGTGGTATCTCGAAAGAAACGGAGATTTGTATTATATCCCGGGAAGCGGAGATAATAGTGTAAATACTAAAGTTTTCGCACCGGTAACTGACCGGCTTTTAGTGCTTGAGGGGGATCGGACAACGGGTAAAAAAGTACAGCACATCCGGTTCCAAAATCTACACTTCGAGGCTGCAGGATATAAGATGCCTCCAGGAGGAAATGAACCGGCACAGGCAGCATCTCCGGTTGATGCGGTAATCCTGGCTGATTATACCCATCAGATAGCGTTCGTCAATTGTGAAATTTCCCAAACCGGAACCAACGCGATATGGTTTAGAAAAGCATGTGACAACTGTTTAGTGTCGCATTGTTTTCTTCACGACCTCGGTGCAGGGGGTGTGAAAATTGGCGAAACCATCATAAGTGCAGATAATAAGGAACTTACGAACAATATTGTGGTGGATAACAATATTATTCAGCATGGTGGTTACCTGTTCCCCTGCGCAGTAGGGGTGATTATCCTCCAGGGAAGCGATAATACCATAACTCACAATGACATCGCCGATTTTCGCTATTCAGGTGTTTCGGTTGGATGGGTATGGGGATACGCCTTTAGTCCTACCAAACGAAATAAAATAGAGTTTAATCATATTCATCATCTTGGCTGGGGAGAACTGTGCGACATGGGCGGGGTTTATACTTTGGGAAAATCAGAAGGAACAACGGTCAGTAATAACCTGATCCATCATATCTACTCATTCGATTATGGTGGCTGGGGATTATATACCGATGAGGGTTCAACACAAATCCGAATGGAAAACAACCTGGTATATAACTGCAAAAACGCCGGTTTTCATCAGCATTATGGCGAGGACAATATGATCCGGAATAATATATTTGCGTTTAATGTCCTGTCTCAGCTGCAACTGACCCGTGTGGAGGAGCATAAATCACTCTCTTTTATTCACAATATAGTCTGTTTTGACAAGGGGGTATTGTATCAAAGCATGGGAAAGGACCGATGGCTAAAAGCGATTACTGAAATTGATTACAATTGTTACTGGAATGTCAGGACCAAAAACACCGATTTCCATGGGATGGATTTCAGTTCCTGGCAGAAATTGGGTAAAGACCAACACTCGGTTGTGACTGACCCTCTTTTTATAGATCCACAGAATCTTGATTTTCATTTCAAAAGCCTTAAAGTGGCAAAAAAGATCGGGTTTGTCCCTTTTGATTATACAAAAGCAGGTGTTTATGGCACAGAGGAGTGGCGCAATCTGGCAAAGCTTGACCCCGATCTGATGCGAAAATATAATATTGCAATAATCAAAAACGCGAAAAAGGGGAATTAATCCCGTTGGAAACAAGTCAGATGCGCAAATAATTTTAAACCGACCAATCGGAGTGCAGGTAATATCAGTAATGACTTTTAGTTTTCAGTAAAGAATAGATGCTGAAAAATACTAATTTTGCTGATGAACTAATGACTAGGCTTTGAACGATCGATTAATGATTGAAGGACTTGGACGGCGGGATAAAGTAGTATTTGATTATCTGTTCAATTATTACTACTCATCTTTGTGTGCATTTTCAATGCAATTCATCAGAGATCAGAGTGCCGTTGAGGACCTGGTACAGGATTTTTTCGTAACACTTTGGATGGAAGCGACAGATCTGAAAATCTGTTCATCGTTAAGAGCATACCTCTTTTCAGGGATCAGAAACCGATGTCTTGATTTTAAAAAACATCAGAAGGTCACTGAAAAATACCGGTCCTATCTGCTTTTTACTCCTGAGGGGAACGACAATTCCACCGACCAATATTTCGCAGAATCCGAACTTCGTCTCTCCATTGAAAAAGGGTTGAAAAAGCTCCCACCCCGATGCCGTGAGATATTTGAATTGAGCCGTATCAATGGTTTGTCAAATCAGGAGATTTCCGAACAATTGGGTATCTCGAAACGTACTGTTGAACTTCAGATTAGTAACGCACTTAAATGTCTTAGAAAGGAACTGGTCGAATTTCTTCCAATGTGGCTGGTCTTCTGGCTGATTGGATCGTAGATCAAACAGTTGAACAAAAGATACCAGCCTTAATCTGGCGGTTCATTTGATAATTCCGGCCGGCAAAAAGCAGTTCAATCAGGAAGCTCAGGTAAACAGAAAAAAACTGCACTTTTCCATATGTGTACCATTGACCTTTGTCGTCTTAAATACGGACAGGTGAAAAAAATAATTCCATTTTAGATTTATTGTATGAATTTTAGTATTAGTGATATTGAAGCGTTATTGCCGGGTTATTTATCAGGTGATATATCTGATAAAGACCGGGAAATGATCGATGGATGGAGAGCTGAGTCTCCGGAAAACGAAGCGCTGTATCGTGAAAACCGAAAAGCCTGGGAAGCCATCTCGCTGTTAAAGGAGATGGAACCGTTCAACTCCTTCGAAGCACTAAAAAAAATAAATACCAGAATAGCTGATTCCACCTCATCAAATTGGTGGGTTACCCTTCAGCGTGTTGCAGCCATATTACTTCTCCCGTTGTTGCTTTATTCGGGTTATGTTACCTTACAAAATTCCTCATTAAAAAATCTCCCTGAAGATCAGGTGATGATGCAAACCGTCTCTTCCCGTCAGGGGATGGTTACTCAGTTTGCGTTGGCAGACGGGACAAAGGTTTGGCTTAATTCCTGTTCCGAATTGCAATTTCCAATCCGATTTACGGGAAAGGTCAGGGATGTCAAACTCAAAGGAGAAGCCTTTTTCGAGGTAGTTAAAAACGAAAAATTTCCTTTCAGGGTAAATGCCAATGTATTAAAGATTGAAGTACTTGGAACTTCATTTGATGTCGTTAATTTTGAAAATGATTCCCAGTCGGAGGTTGTTCTGGTATCAGGTAAGGTGGCACTCTCCTCCCGCGACGGACAAGTCAGTAAAGATTTTGGAATAATGAAACCTGGACAAAGGGTCATTTATGAAAAAAAGGAACAGAATATTATCGCGTCAGAGGTTGATGTTGACAAATATATAGCCTGGCGGGACGGGAATCTGATCTTTCGCGACGATTCAATGGAGGAGGTGGTAAAAAGGTTAAGCCGCTGGTTTAATGTGGAAATTACGATCAATGACCCGGAGATAAAAAATTATATCTATAAGGCGACATTCAGGAATGAAAATCTGATTCAGGTGCTTAATTTACTGAAGCTTTCTGCCCCTATTGATTACCGGGTAACAAACAGAAATATTCTACCCAATGGAGAATTTACCAAACAAAAAGTTAATCTTATGAAAAGAAGAAGCTAAAAAAATATCGGGGAAGGTGTTGGCTACACCTGCCCCGACACGTACTGACAATCTTTTATTCGACGAAAGATTGTCTGGATAAATAGTAATAACTAAAATCATTTCAAAAGTATGAAAAATTTGTTCCGTTTGACGCGGAGAAGGCAAAATTATGTCCATCTTCGGAAAATTTGGATGACTATGAAGCTAACCTTGTTTTTGTTTTTCGTTGGTATCACACAAATGGTAGCCTCCGAAGCGTACTCCCAAACTACTAAGATGACCCTGCAACTGTCAGATGCAACGGTCAAAGAAGTTCTAAACCGAATTGAAGAGAACAGCGAGTTTTTCTTCCTCTACAACAGCAAGTTGGTCAATGTCGACCGGAAGGTGACTGTTAACGTAAAAGAACAAAAAATTGATGAAATTCTCGACAACCTGTTTCATGAAACGGAAGTGGTTTACACCGTTGTTGACCGCCAGATTGTTTTGACCAACAAAGCCGATCAGGCAGCTTTTATGCAGCAGCCCCAAAGGACCATCTCGGGTAAAGTAACTGATCAGTCGGGCGGTTCCATTCCAGGAGCATCTGTCGTGGTGAAAGGGACTACAACTGGTGTAACAACTGACACAGGAGGTAATTTCTCATTACTCCTACCTGAGAAAGCCCAATCACTTATCTTCTCTTTTGTCGGGATGAGAACGCAGGAGGTGTCCATAGGAAACAAAGCTGTTATTAATCTGACAATGCAGGAAGAAGCTGTCGGTCTGGATGAAGTAATCACTGTTGGATATGGAACACAAAGAAAATCTGACCTGACCGGGTCAATTGTCTCCGTGAAATCGAATGAGATCAAAAACCTGCCGGTCAATTCTATTGCAGAGGCACTGCAGGGACGTGTTGCCGGTGTGATGGTCAATAAAAGTAGTGGAAAACCAGGAGCATCTGCCGAAATTATTATTCGTGGCGTTGGTTCAATCAATGGCTTAAGCCCATTGTTCATTATTGATGGAGTTAGCAGGGGGAATAATGTCAATT
>JAHEYS010000162.1 GCA_023251475.1 Prolixibacteraceae bacterium | reverse complement strand
TGCCATGAGTGGCGACAGGGTGGTTTTACTCGAATCGGGATCAGCAAGATTATTGAAAAACTTTGATGTTGCTCATGTGAATGCCATCACCTTTGGGCCTCAGGGTCAGTGCTACCTGATCTCAGATAATCAACTGGCTGAATTAGACCTTGAAACCGGGAGATTAGGAAAGATTGCTACACCTGGTTTGAATATTGGTAAAAGTTCGGGATCTGATGAATATCTCTCTGTGGCTGAACTTAAAAACGGGGCAAATGTCCAGCAAACGCTCGCCGTTGATCCAAAAGGGAATATCGGAATTTTTGATAAAGGGGAAGATCAGCAGGTGAAGTTCTATTCCCCGCAGGGAAGTTTTGAATATACAGCTGGCCGAAAGGGTGGCCGTCCAATCCGGGGGGATTTCGATGAGCAGGCGATGAGTCATGTTACTTCAGTCGCTGTAGATCAGATGAATCAGACCTGGGTCACCGAAAGCTGGGAATATCCGCGCCGTGTCTCCGTTTGGGGTCGTGATGGCAAATTAATCCGTGATTATATTGGCAATACCGGATATGCGGGTACCGGTACTTTTCTGCATGACGAAGATCCTACACTCGCCTATTATGGTCCTGTTGAGATGAAACTGGATATGAAAAAGCGGACATGGAAAGTGACCAGAATACTTTGGGTCCCGGGTAAAAGTGAGCTTTTTGCCGTTCCAACGGGGAAACATGCCCTGCCACACCGTTTTTCGAGCAAGGCAGGAGGGAAACTGAGAGAGTTCATGTTTCAGCCTCCCTATTATAGTGCTGATCCGTATGTGCTTTATATGGAAGACGATAACAGAAAATGGCGTCCGGTCGCATCCGTCGGAGCGTTAGGTGTTCTTTCGGGTGAACTGGCTGATCACGATGGAAAGGTCATTCGCCAGCCGGAAGGAGCCTATGCAGGGTTGAACGCCTACGATGCCTACTTCTGGAACGATACGAACAAGGATGGTAAAGTGCAGTTTTCGGAAGTTGTCATAGTCCCTAATCCAAAACCGGTCGATATAGGTAAAAACGGGAAACTGCCTATCCCATATATGTCAGGATGGGGTGGACGTATGGCGCCTGAAGATCTCTCTTTTGTGGCGAGTGGGGTCGCAAGGTATATCCCCGTTCGTTATACGGATGAGGGGGCGCCGGTTTATAGTCCGGAAAGTATAAAAAATTTTGAGACCAAAGGTTCCGGGGATTTTGTCCCGGTGTTAAAGGAAAACGCCATTCTGGCCCTGATCAACCGGGGGAATTTTGCAACCAACGGTTTATGTGCCTTAAACAGCCTGACAGGTAAGGAGCTCTGGAGTTATCCAAATCCTTATCCGGGTGTACATGGCTCGCATCTTGCGCCAATGCCACAACCGGGACTTCTCATTGGTCCCCTCAAAATCCTGGGTGTTGCTGATCTTCCGGGAGGAAACGGCAGGTTTTTTGGAATGCGCGGTAATCTGGGACAGGATTTTTACATGACTACCGATGGACTTATGATCGGTACAGTTTTCCAGGATGGTCGACTTCCAAACATGTCGCTACCAAAAACCGAAGCTGAACTGGTTGGTGCACCGATGGAATCTTTTGGCGGGGGAAGTGAACCTTTTGTGGGTTGGTTCGGAAAACAAAACGATGGAAAGGTTCGTCTGATCAGCGGGATCTCACGTCAATCAGCTTTGATTCTTGAGATGAATGGTCTTGAAAATATCAAACGATTCAAAGCCAATCCTGTTCAGGTTACCACAGCAATCCTTTCCAAAGCGGCTGTTGCCAACGATCTCAGAACAGCACAAAAAGCAAAAATTGCCGAAAAGCGCCAGACGATCGTCAAATTAAGTAAGGCACCTGACCTGAGTGGCAGAAGAAGAAACTGGGCTGAAGTTCCTTCATTCACCATTGAAAGTTCTGCTTCCGGATTTAAAGGTAAGGCACAGCTCGCCTATGATTCTGATAATCTTTATCTTGCAATGGATGTTGAAGATCCGGGTCCATGGAAAAATGAAGGAGTTGACTACCTTCGTCTTTTCAAAACCGGCGATGCTGTGGATATTCAGATTGGCGGAGATCCCAATGCTTCAGTTACGAGGATTCAACCTGGTAAAGGTGATTTTCGGGTGGTGTTTGCCAACCTGAAAAATCAGCCGGAAGCGATCCTGATGCGTCCTGTAAACCCTTCTGCACCAAAGAATTTTCAAAAAACTTATACCTCTCCCGTAGGTGAAAAGAGATTCGATGAAGTTCGTGTGTTACAAGGGATAAGAATTTCTGTTGTAAAAAATGAGGGGAGTTACCGGCTTGAGGCCGCTTTGCCATTGAAAGAGCTTGGACTTCAACCGGTTCCGGGAACAGAATTTAAAGGTGATATCGGTTTTATTTCTTCGGATGCCGATGGAAGGATCAATATTGCAAGAACTTACTGGTCAAACCAGGCCACCAATTTAGTGAGTGATGAACCGCTTGAGGCTTGGCTATTTCCTGCAACATGGGGGATATTCAGCTGGGGAAAATAAATTTCGAATTGAATACATACTGTAGTAAGAGATAATTGTGTTTAAATGTACGCTGATGATAAAAAAATTTAGCCTGGGACTGTTTGCTTTTTTTATGTTCCTAAATTCCTTTGCTGCAAAACAGCAAATTTCTATCGTGTCAAAGGGCCACTCGGAAATATACGAATTCGCCCGGCAGGAACTTAAGCAATTTTTATCGGTGAATTATGAACTTACCGGTGGAGCGGCGCCATGGCAGATCGTATTGCAAACCAGTAATAAATTGGCAGATGGTGCATTTCGGGTCGAATATATAGTGTCGGGCAAAACACAACAGTTTATTTTAAGTGGTTCCAATGAGGGGGCAATGGTTCAGGCTGTTTATACGTTTCTCGAAAAAGCGGGGATGCGGTTTGAAATTTCTGGTCCGGTTTTTCCTGAGAAAACAGATTTGAACAAGGTGAAAGATTACACTGAAACCATCCTGCCCAAAGTTAAGCAACGGGGCATTCGGCAACACATCAATTTTACAATGGATATCTCTTCCTATCCCCTTGAGGAAGCAAAAGAATACATCCGGAACTTAGCCCGTCTCCGTTTCAACTTTATCACCTTCCACAGTTATCCAGGAGAGTGGTATGCCGATCCGACCAATAAAAAAGAGCCTTATGCCGGTAATTTTTTCTATGGGAAGCGACATGATCTGCCTGATGTAAAACTCTTTCATGAAAAAATCAGAAATACGAAAACTTACTGCATTCCGGAGATAGAGCCGTTTTTCGATGATAAACCTGTCCGTGAAAAAATGGCCATCGAATGGCTGCAAAAGGTGATGGGTGAATGTAAACGGGTTGGGCTCACCGTGCGGTTCTCCTTCGAACCACACGAAAAAAGCCCCGACCTTCTAACCTCCATCGAAACGACGAAAAAAATACTGTCAGACTATCCCATGATCAATGAGCTGGAGCTGATTACCCCCGAAACAGCCGATGCAGGCAGTCAGCTTAAGGAACAGGAAGTAGCAGCAACATTGACCCCATTATTTGGAGATGCCGTGCTAAAGGATGCGGTGGTTATGAAACCCATCCTGACGGGAAGTTCAGGGGCTGCAAGACTCTTCTCAACGATTGGATTTAATATTAAAATACTGGAGGCTATCGATTCTGCACTGTTAAAACCTCGGGGAATCAAGGGGAGCCTTGGACTTTATGTGGTTAACACGAACTATCTCGAAGCATGTTATCACCTGTTACGGAAGTATGCGCCCAATGCCTCATATGCTGTTTTGCCGGGACATGGATCAACAAGGGTGGCGCGCTTTCTTCCATACACCGGTTTGGGAAAGGGGGATTGGAAAAAAACAATGATCTACTCGTGGCTTGAGTTTGACGGTTTGATGTATCTGCAGCAAAACGGGATCAGCGGAATCAGAAGTCTCATTGAATATGGCGAGGATATTAACGGATTGGACCAGATACAGGCGATCTGTTTCAACCACTGGCGGACTGCCGAAAATAAGGTAACGGCGCGGTATGCTGCAGAATCAACTCTTTACGGAGCTCTGGACGAATCGACATTTTATACCGGTTATGCAGCAGCTTACGGAATAAAGAATCCGGAACTGTTTGTTAAAGCGATGAAACAAATTAATCTTGCTAGCTGGTATGCTACGAATGAATTGCCAAATGTGGGATTTTGTTATGCTCTGGGAAGTAATGCTGTTGGCTTTGGATTCTTAAAAAACATGAAGCCGGCCAGCCTGAAGCAGGGGCGGGAATTATACGAAAAGGCGCTTGAAATGATGAATAGTTGTAGTTCTACATCCGGTAACAATGAGGGGAAAGCGTTGCTGGCCCTATTAAACAACCGTTTACAGGCCACGATTATTTATCTGAAAGCTTTTGAGAAAGGTGTTCAGATTCAACAATTTGATGAAAAAAATCTGACTGCTGATCAACGTATCAAAATAGCATCGATCTTAAATGAGACAATATTGGGTTTTGAACAGTACATCAAAATTTACTCGGAGGAGATGCCCGACCGCGGCTGTGAAGGGACAATGATCAGCGCCTGGTATGTCAGAATTGACGCCTTGAAAAAAATGAGACAAAATCTTTGCGGAATTCCATATGAAAAAGAGGCGGTGTAAAAAAGCAGGGGTTCGAAACTAAAAAACCAATCAGATCCTGATATTGCAAAATCTATGAAAAAACAGACCGGTAATAGAAGTTGGAGCATCCTTATGTTGTTTTTTTTTATCGGGCTTGTTTTCTCAGCATTGGGAATTACCACGCTTAAAAAGGAAGTCTCCAGGATGACGGGAGATGCACCTTCAATGCTGCTTTGGGACCTTCCGATGGTCATTAATCCCTTAACCGATGAAGGGAAGCCCCCTTTTTACTTCGGCTCGGATTACTATCCTGAACAGGTTTCAAAGGAGCAGGTGATAAAGGATGCCCGGCTGATGCATGATGCCCATTTTAATTTGGCCCGAATGGGAGATTTTGCGTGGTACAACATGGAACCTCGTTCTGGCAGGTATACCCTTGATTGGCTTGAGAATGCTGTAAACCGGTTGGGTGATGAGAAAATTTCCACCTTGCTTTGCACCCCAACAGCTGCGATCCCCAAGTGGATGTACGATAAACATCCGGCTATCATACAAGTAACAGCTGATGGTCAGCGTAAGCCTTACGGGAAACGTCGTCATGCCTGTCTGAACAACGAAGTTTACCGGAAGTATTGTACCCGGATAGCAGCGGAATTAGCCAGAACTTTTGCCAATAACCCGAATGTAATTGGATTTCAAATTGACAATGAACTGGGTGCCGAAGATCCGGGTTGTTATTGTCCGGCTTGCCAGAAACGATTTACCGAATGGCTAAAGGTCAAATACCACACTATTGGGGGTCTTAATAAAGCGTGGGGAACCACCTTCTGGAGCGAAACGCTGGATAATTTCAACCAGGTATGGCTTCCGCGTAAGGGCGACAACCCCTCGGCATTCCAGGATTACCAGATTTTCGTTTCTGATTGCATTATTGATTTTTACAATCTGCAGCGAAATACAATCAAAGCCATTGCCCCACGAATGAAAATCACCCACAACATCTGCTCAGGTGGCTTTCTCTATAGACTTGATCTCTATAAATTAGCCCGGACCTGCGACTTTCTTTCGGTCGATAGCTATCCATACACATGGACATTGGAGAATGAATACGGGAACCTTACCTCAACAGTTTATTCTCCGGCGATGGCCTCCATGGCGCTTTCACAGATTCGGGGGACCAGGAATGAACCATTTTGGGTGACTGAAGCGCAGATCGGTCGCACGGCAGGGATGCAACGTAACTTGCTGCAGCCTGGAATTGTACGGTTATGGTCGGTTCAGGAAATGGCGCACGGGGCACAAGGGATCTCGTTTTTCCCCTGGCGGACTTTTGCTTCCGCACATGAGCATATGATGTCGGGTGTTGTGGAAGCTGATAATATTCCTCGTCGTAAATTTGATGAAGTGCAAAAAACGGGAGCAGAGATTGAGCATCTTTTTACAATAACCGGCCCTCTGATGCCCGATGCCAAGGCGGCAGTCATTCGTGATTTCCGATGTGACTGGGCATTTGAAGATGGTCGTATTTCTGCGGATTATCGTTATATGCGGGGTGTATTTGCTTATTACTCGGCGCTTCATGACAATGGCATTACCACAAATATTATCTCTCCGGATGATTCGTTCGACCGTTATAACCTGATTATCGTTCCGGCCCAGGTGGTCGTTTCTCCCGATTTTGGGAGCCGGTTGAAACAGGCCGCCCAACGTGGGGCGACCATTGTGATCACATGCATGAGCGGTCTGCGAAACGAAAATATCCAAACGCTTGGAAGATTGGTTCAAAATGAGATTACTGAAATTGCCGGTATTGAAATGGAAGAACAACATGCACTTTTGGCTGACCGGAAAACCGAACTCCTGATGGATGGAAAAACATATTCGTGTAACCTGTGGTACGATCTGTTCCGACTCACAGGTGCAAAACCGTTGGCCAACTATTCGAGCCAATTCTTCAGTGGGCAGCCGGCCATATCCTGTAATCCCTGCGGGAAGGGGGTGGTATATTATGTTGGAACAGTACCACAACAGGCGGTTGTTCAGTTAGTTGTTCAAAAGGCTATTGCAGGTTCGGGGATAGTTCAATTGGCTAAAGCAGCCGACTCCAGGGTGGAGATCACGGAAGTCCGGTCAATGGATAAGGGGAAAGGCTATGTTTATCTCATCAATTTTTCAGACAGGGAACAACCGGTTCTGCTCAACAAACCGATGAAAGAATCACTCACCGGAATTGCATATGACACAGGGATTGTGGTACCGGCACTGGAATATAAATTGCTGGAATTAAAGTGATTCTTCCGATCTTGCTGAATTTCCAAACCATACCCTTTGGATTCTTACTGCTCAGATATTCAGGACTTAACAGGTCAGTGTACTGATAGTCGTATTTTTTACATCGGCAACTGTAATTACTGATGATCTTTCCTGTACTGTTGCGGGGCAACCCCTACCTCTTTCTTAAAATATTTACTGAAATACAATGGATCTGTGAACCCCAGCTTGTAGGCGATCTCAGAGATGTTCATTTCGGAACTTTTAAGCAATTGGGTGGCCTCCCTGATCCTGATTTCCCGGATAAGGGTATTCATTGACCAACCGGTTACTTGCTTTAACTTCCTGTATAATTGCATCTTGTTTGTTTTGAAATGACTCTCAATTTTTTCGTTGGTCAGTTCATCATCTGATAAATTAGCCTTTACAAATTCAACAACCCTGGTTATAAAAGGATCGTCAAAGTTAAGCGGGTCCGGGTCCTCCTCCTTTGATTGTTTGAACTGCAGATTCTGATATTTTTCGATAAGTTTTAACCGGTTTGTCATCAATGTTTTGACCTTGGCCAGCAAAATCTGTTCATTGAATGGTTTTGGAACATAATCATCAGCTCCTGTTTCCAGTCCCTCCAGGGTATCCTCGATTGTACTTTTGGCGCTTAAAATAATAATCGGAATATGTTGGGTCAGCATCTCACTTTTGAGCATTTTGCATAACTCGATCCCATCCATTTCGGGCATCATCACATCGGTAATAATCAGGTCGGGGAGATGTTGAAGCGCCAGTTTGTATCCTATCTTCCCGTCAGCAGCTTCGATGGTCTCATAATTTGAATGCAAAGACTGTTTCAGATAATACCTGATTTCGGGATTGTCTTCCACAATGAGAATACGATTATTGTTTTTCGAAGTTTGAGTTATGGCCGGCTCAGGGGAATCAGTTACATCAATTCCCTGAATACTGGCATGAAAATTCAGGGAGAACGGAAGCGGGTCATCTGAAATTGTAATATTGTTATTATGTTCAAGATGCTTTTTGCCGGTCAAAAAGACCATTCTGAATAGGGTAAATTCCTCCGGAACGCTCTCTACCGATATCTCACCCTTATGAAGTTCTACAAGATTCTTCACAATAGATAGTCCAATTCCTGAACCAACGGTTTCATGCTTTAAAAAGCTCTTAGTCTCAACCTGGTAGAACCTGTCGAAAAGTTTTTCCAGTTTGTCGCCAGGTACTCCCATACCATTGTCGCGAACAATGATTTCACATTTATTTTCACCGGTTAGATGATTTATAATGATGGTAATACTTCCGTTTTGTCGTGTAAACTTAAAGGCGTTACTTAACAGGTTAAACAGTATTTTTTCGAAACTGTCGGGATCGAACCAGATATTCAACTTTTCGACATTGGACGCAATGGAAAATTCAATATTTTTTCTGGCAGCATTCTCCTCAAATGCCTGTTTTATTTCATTAATAACAGCTACAATATCATAATGTGAAACATTTAAATGGACGTTTCCGGTTTCAATTTTTCTGAAATCGAGCAACTGGTTGATCAGGTTCAATAACCGCTGTGCATTGCCATACATCATTTCGAGATGTTTCCTGACCTGAGGAGAGGATTCAGTTGACTTTACTAACTTTTCAAGTGGTGCAATAATTAGGGATAAAGGGGTGCGGATTTCATGTGAAATATTGATGAAGAATTTAATTTTCAGGTTGTTAATTTCCGAATCCTTTTCACGTTTGATTCGCTCAACGAGTGCTTTGTTTTCAAGATTTGCCCGGGAGAGGCTGTATTCCCGTGTAAGGTAAAGTAAAACGATTATTATTAAGGTGTAAATAACGATTGCCCACCAGGTTTTCCAGAACGGTGGGAGAACAATCACTTTGATTGACGTGCCGTCATTATTCCAGATACCGTCAGCATTACATGCTTTTACGGTGAAATTGTACTCTCCGGGGGAGAGGTTGTTGTAGGATATGAAACGCCGGTTATAATCGAGATAAACCCAGTCGGGATCGACCCCTTTCATCAGGCAGGCATACTTTACTTTTTCGACCTGGGATGTCGCTAATGCAGCAAACCTGAATCCGATGATCCGGTGCCTGTAATTCAAGGTAAGTATTTTCGTATCGGAAATGTTATCTTTAAGTAGAACCCTGCCATTGACCTCTTTATTAATCGGCACGGACTGATTAAATACCTGAAAATCGGTTAGAATCACATTAGGAGCCTCTTTATTTGAGGTGATATTTTCGGGAAAAAACCGGTTGAATCCGTTGTATCCGCCAAAATAAAGTTCGCCGTTTTTAGTTTTGAGGGTGGAATAGGCTGTAAAATAGGATCCCTGAAGTCCGTTATGTGTCGAATAGTTGGTGATTTTATAGGCTACTCCCTGCACTTTGGATAAATGGGAAAGACCGTTCATGCTACTTACCCATATATCACCTTTGGAATCAGTTAAAATCCCGCTTATTTCACCGGAGGGAAGTCCGTTGAATGTGTTAAATTGTTTAAGGATGTTTAAGCCGGGACCGAGCAGAAACAAACCGTCCCATGTTCCGACCCAAACATTTTTCTGGAAGTCTTCACAAATGGCATTAATATAATCTGAATCTAAATTTTTAGAGAGATTTGAAGGAGTTACGTTTCTGATCTGATCTTTATTCAGGAATGAAATTCCCTGTCCCAGGGTTCCCAGGGAGATCGTTCCATCACTTAATTCGGTGATTTTTCTGATTCGGCTGGTACTTAATCCTGTAATTTCATTGTAATTTTTAAATCCTGCCGGGGATTGTGTGTTTAGGTCATACATACTTAGACCATCACCACTGGTGCCAATCCATAACCGGTTATCCGAAGAGACCAGCAGGGATAAAATGTCATCAGAAATAAGGTCCCCTTTTTCCTTTGAACTCCTGAAATGCTGGAATTTTTTCATTCTTGGATTGTAGCATGAAAGTCCATCGACCGTTCCAATCCAGATATTTCCATTATGATCGGGCGTCAGCGCCCTGACTGCATCGTTGACCAGTGTTTCAGGCTTTCCCGGGAGCTGGGTGATCGCCTCAAAAATTTCCTTATTTCGGTCAAAAACTGAAATCCCTTTGCCGAATGTCCCGATCCATATTTTTCCATCCGGACTCTCACAAAAAGAGGAGACAAAATTATAGTGTAAACTGTTGTAATTACCCGGTTCGTTCTGGTAACGGGGGAATAGCTTCATGGTAGGGTCATATTTATTAAGCCCGTCCTTCGTAGCTACCCAATAAACTCCAGACCGATCTTTCAGAATGGCGGTGATGCTGTTGTTGCTCAAACTGCCGGGATTATTTGAAATAGTCTGATTATGAGCGACTTTGCCATTAGCAAGATCAAGAATATACAATCCTCCGTCTTGTGTTCCGACCCATATTGTTTGTTTATCATGGAAAACTGAACGCAACTCATTATTCGTATAGTTCACGTTTTTATTCCAATTCTCTGATTGATTGAAGGTTTTTGATTGCGATTTAAATTCGGTAATCCCACTCGAAAGAAGCAGGTTTAGTTTTCCAAAATCATCTTCCCAGATCTGCCAGATGAAGTTGTCATTTACCGAACGACTCATACTTTCGGGAATTCTATATTGTATGAACGATTTTTCTGCAGGATCATAATGAATTAATACACCATTTTCACTACCGATCCAAATCGTCCCTGCCTTATCACAGTACAATGATGAAACAGAATGAATCTGCGCAAGTACTTTTTCAACCCTGTTTGCTTGTTTGTTAAAAAAGAATAATCCGTTGGTTGGTGTTCCAATCCAGATATTTCCCGTTTTGTCAGAAGTAATCATCCCTTTATTGTCCAACCGGTAACTCTCTCTCTTTTCAGAAAGTAGAAAACGATCGAAATTGTCCAGCTTTTTATTGTATCGATTCAAATAGTTGATCGTCAGAATCCATAACTGATCAGTTGAGTCACAAAAGACCGCTAAAATAGAATTGCTTGAAATAGAACAACTATCGGATTGCTGATGGGTGTATTGCTTGTTTTCGAACCCATCAAAACGGTTCAGCCCGTTATTGGTGGCAATCCAGATGAATCCCGACTGATCCTGAGCAATCGCATTGATCCGGTTGCTGGTTAATCCTTGTTCAACTGAAACCCGTTCAAAAGTCAGCGGTGTATTTTGAGCCCTTGATGAGAAACTTCCTGTCAGAAGCATCAATAAAAGTATGATTGTAACAAATTTCATATTTACCTGACTCAGTTTGGAAAAACAAAAATAGCCATTATTTCCGGGATTGCTAAATCAGAAAGATAAGGTTGAATGGAATTGTTTTCGTAAAATGCTGAATTTATTTCATTTGGTGAAAAGGAGCAATATATTTCTGTTATAAAATTCCATGCAAATGTAATTTCTTTCCATTGTAGCAGCAGGTGAACCGTGCTACTTTTGATCAAAAATAATCAGACCTATGATTAACTTGAAATCTAATAAAACTGTCGAATACATTTTGTATGGATTAATATGCCTGCTGATGATTTCGCTTTTACTACTATCCCTGGCTTGAGAATAAATGCAAAATCTATTTATTCTTAAACTTAATTATTGTATTTTTAAAATTACACAATACAAGATTAACACAACCATCTTGTAAAACTTTAAAACTAACTTTTTATTAAAAACTGTATGAAAAGAAAAGCAATTGTAACTGTTTTTTTAATCAGCTTAATCATTGGCAGTTGTAAAAGGGAATATGGAGAATTTTATGATCCTCCCGTTGGGCAAAAGGGTGAGATTTACAAGCAACTCGCTGCTGATCCTTCACTTTCGGTTTTTGTTTCTGCTATTGACAGGGTACCCGGGCTAAAAACAGAGCTGAGTTCATCAGGACTGTTTACCGTGATGGCACCTGACAACGACGCATTTAAACAATATTTTGCCCAAAATACTTCGTATAAAACGATAGAAGCAATTCCGGTAGACACCTTAACCCCCCTGATTAAGTTTCACATTATGAAGTGGATGCTTTTCCAGATCGACTTCTTAAATCCAGGGTTAACAGGAACAGACTTTTCGATGTTTAAATATGAAACCAGGGCGACTATAAGTACCTACAAGGAACATGCCGCTTCGGGGAAAGATTTGCCCATTTTCTATACCAGCAAGCTTGCCCAGGTTTACACCCCAAGTTTCTTCTCCAATTTTGGTGTCACCGCCAAAGATTACAGCGATGTATACGGTTCCGGTGCAACAGTGAATACAACTACAAAAATGAACATCATGGGGGCATCGGTCAAGAAGACCGATATTGTCGGCGGGAATGGTGTTTATTATATTATAGACCGGGTTATTCAGCCGCCACTCAATATTGCCCAGGAACTCGATACTAATCCTGAGTACGTTGATTACAATAAATTGATGAAAAAATCATTTTTATCCTACTCTTATAATAAGGCAGGGACTATCGCCCAGGGTAACAATGGAGATGTCAATAATGATGGTTTGGTGGATTCACTTTGGGTACGTAATTACACAACAGATGCCAATCTTGACAACGAGAATCCCCTCTCCTCCAATAAAAGAGACCGGATTTCACTCTCCGCATTCATCCCTTCCAAAACGGCATTCCAGCAATACCTGAATACCAAATTGCTGCCCAGTTTCTATAATGTGATGGATTCAATCCCAAGGCATACTTTATTGATGCTTTACAAGAGTCATATTACCAATACCCTGGACTGGCCTTCGAAAATAGACAAAGGATTTGTAGCCAATATTCTTGGTGACAAACTCTCTACTGTTTCAAGGGGAGATATTCGTTCCATCAAAATGGCCAGCAACGGTTTTTTCTATTGTTTGAACAAAGTCGTAGAGCCTAAGGCTTTTACAGCCGTTCCTGGTCCTGCTTTTTTCTCGACAAAGTATTGGTATTTCGCCGAAATGCTTGGACTTACCGGGTTGCTTCCTTCGTTGTCCAGCAGTGATTTTACCTATACAATGTTTGCACCGACCAACAGCGCTTTCAATCAACGGAATATCTATTGGGATCCGGCACCGTTAAACGGGGTTCCCGGGTTCTACCGCAAAGTCGGGGCGACATCTACAGCCCTCTCCCTGGTAGAAATAACGGCCATTATCGGCCAACACATTATCCTTGAGAAAGGGATGTCAGTGAGTAATTTGGCAGATGGTTTTTATCCAACCCAAAATACCAGTTTTATTGCGGTTGAAAATGGAAAAATTCATGGCAGTGAAAGGGACACGATTCCAACAATCATTGAACCTGACATAAAAATGACCAATGGGTATTTTCATGGGATTGATAAATTAATCGTTAACCCCCAAAAATCCATTTATGAATTGATATCGGGTGTAAATGCCACAGCGATACCGCCTGTTAATCCTGAATATTTGAAGTTTAAGGAACTTTGTACGGCAGCACTAACGACCTTGTCGAAAGACTTTGGTTCAATTATGGCAGTAGATGCGAATAAAAAATTCACCTTGTTTGTCCCTTCAAATGAGGCCATAATCGCAGCCCAGGTCGCAGGTAAATTACCTAAAACAGGAGCGGTTACACCAAACACGACCTTAACTGCTGCTATCAGGGCGCAACTTTTGTCTTACATTAAATTTTTCTTCGTGCCGGAACAACAGATTTTTACCGATGGCAAGCTGCTTGGTCCGTTTCTTACCAGCAAACTGGATGCAACTTCGACACCGGGAAACGACATTTTCGTTCCTATGACAATCATGCTTCCGGCGCTTACAGTTAAGGATAATAAAGGCACTACTGCTAAAGTAGATCTGTTACAACCACTTCTTTACCCTCAGAACAGACTTTGCAAGGATGGAGTGGTCCAAATTATAGATAATGCATTTACCTCACAATATTAAAAGCAAAAGGATAAATGATTATGACTTCAAAAAAATATATAAGCATTGCAATTACACTCATCTGCCTTTTAATTAGTACGATGCAGGTAAATGCCCAGGGTACTTTTATCGTCCGTGGTAAAGTAATCCTCAAGCAAACGGGGGCAGCCCTTCCAGGCGTTACCGTAATTGAAAAGAACCGTGACAATCGTATCCTCAACGGCGTTGTCACCGATGTAAACGGTAATTATCAGTTGAAAATTACCAGTAAATCTGATTCCTTGTACTTCAGTCAGATCGGGATGAAGGGCGCTTCAAGGGCGATTGCAGGGCGCGAAGTGATTAATGTCACGATGTCAGAGGAGGTTACGGAGCTGGATGAGGTGGCCATTGTCGCCAAAAGGCCGATCAGCTCAGGTGGATTCATGAGCATTGCTCCACGGGATCAAACGGCGGCAGTTGCTTCGCTTGAGATGAAAAATCTTGAGGAGATTCCGGCTACTTCACTTGATCAGGTGCTGGAAGGACAGGTTTCCGGTTTAATGGTCTCGATGAACTCGGGTGACCCAGGATCAGGTTCTTCGATTCAGATCCGTGGCGCCACATCGCTTGGCCTGGGTTCCAAACCTTTGATTGTGGTTGATGATGTGCCGTTTAAAACCAACGAGGTTGTTGATGTGAACAACCCCAATGGATTAAGCGAACTGGTTAATATCTCCCCGAGCGACATTGCAACCATTGATGTATTAAAAGATGCAGCTGCGACGGCTTTGTACGGATCGGATGGCGCCAATGGTGTGATTGTAATCAAAACAAAACGTGGCGATAACATCAAACCGCGTGTCAATATTACCTCAATGGTGACCGTAAAAATCCCGCAACGGCCGCTGCCATTGCTGAATGGTGATCAGTACAAAACAATGATCCTCGAGGCTTATCAAAACAGGTTTGGCTCGGGATTGGATTTGACCACCAGTGTGATCCGGAACCTTTACCTTGAAAAAGGGGCATATGATTACGAAAACTACAACAATAATACTTACTGGCCGGATGAAGTAAACATGAAATCGGGGCTGGGACAAAACTACACCGGATCAATCATTGGCGGAGGTGAATCGGCTAAATACAACATTAGCCTTGGCTACAACAAGGAACTGGGACCGGTTATCGGAACCAAACTTGACCGGGTTAGCGGACGTTTCAATTTTGACTACCGGATTTCTGATAAATTAACGTTCAACAGTGATATCTCTTATGCCGGTACTAAAAAAACCAGCAGCTACAGCAATATTGGAGATATTTCGTTGAAAAAGGCGCCTGTTCTTCCTGTGTACGTACAGGATACTTATGGGAACTC
>JAHEYS010000161.1 GCA_023251475.1 Prolixibacteraceae bacterium | reverse complement strand
TCCCCGAAATCTACGGTGAAAAATCGTACAGCTGGTGGATGTATAACCTGCACGAACAGACCGCCGGTCTTATTGGTGTGGCACATGAGGAGATTGCGAAAACGGCTCCCGGGTTGAAATTATTCCGGAATACCACGCGCATGGGTGTTTTTGATTTTTCAAATAACTTCGACGGGACTGGACAGGAACTGCTGACCCGTCATCTGGATATTGTCCATCTTGATCCTTACCCCGTTGCAGCTGGTGGTTACACCGAAGCGATTCCGCGTGATATGAGTTATTGTGCGGGATTGGCACGCAGGTACAACCGTCTGCTGATTCCATGGATGCAGGCGCATGTCTATAGCCAGCTTCAGCATGTTTCCCCTGAGCAGGTTGACCGCATGGCGCAGGAACAGTGGGACCAGGGTGTTGACGGAATCATCTGGCTGGGTTATGGCGACACCTTTCCGCTGGTCAAACCCGAAAGCTGGGAACGGGCCGCCGCTTTTCACCGTAAACTGGCAGGTGGATTACCACCAAAACCGGTACCTAAACTGGCGGTGTTGCGTTCCTACAATGCGCTGGCCGTTTCAAGTCTTTGGGGAAATGGTCAGGTCCGCAATCCTGCCGACTGGCTGCTGCAACAGTTTCTTGAAGTATGGGCGGTGAATCAGAAGAAACCTTACGATGTTTTTGAACTGCCTCCGAACCTCACTTCCGCGCAACAAAAAACACTGCGGAATGACCTGAAAAAGTATCCATATATCGTTTCCACCATTCCGTGGAAAGGGGCCCTGGTGATCGGCAATAAGACAAACGGAACGATCGTGGATACCTCAAAGGGGAAAGATTTCCAGCAGACATTTGAAAAACAGATCAGTCAAAAGGGTTGGTAGAAATATTTTCAAGTAATCGGAAAGATATAATATACTATTTTAAATTGCTCTTTTCCCCTCCTTTGGAGTGATCAGGGGAGGTGATGAAAGCCAAAGGTAAGTACAAATAATTACTGCATTAAATTATTCAAATTACGTAAGTATTTAATATTATGGAAAATAAAGAGAATAAAAACCTTAGCAGACGCCGGTTTATGGGTTCTTCTGCACTTGGATTGGCCGGATTGACGCTTCTGCCGCGTTGGGTAACGGCCGGTGGTTTGAACAATGCCCCGACTTCTGAATTCTACAAGATCAGGAGCGGAATTCCCAACAGTCAGTACTTTTTCAGGGATAATAAAGCGGGTAATCAGTACTTGTTCTATATCGGTAACACAGTACTTGCAGGTACAGGTCTGAAAGATCCAACGCTTCGCTATTCGGCGCAAATGGTTAAAGGATTTAATAAGTATTTTCCGGATGCAAAGATCAATGAGACGCGTCATATGTATCCGGGCGGAAGCTGGTTCGCGCAGTTTCGTTGTGCTCATGGGCAACCCGTATTTGGGGAGGTGATCTTTAGCGGACATCTTGCGATCCTCGATTTTGCAGCCGATGACCGCAACATTGATATCCCGGAGGTAAAACTTTCTCTTGAGGCAATCGTCCGCCAGGTTACCCTTTTCCGCGATACCCATAGCCGGATGATGGTCTATACCCTCACTCCCGAAATGCTTCAGTCGTGGCGGAAAGGGAAAACTCCGGAGTATATTAAAGTCAGCGAACAGATCGCCGAACATTATGGTATTCCGAGTCTTAACCTTGCCAAATATGCTGCTGATAAGATCATCTCAGGGGAGATTTCGTTTGATGCCTTCTCAACCGATGGCGTCAATCCGACCGAAGCAGGCGCCAAAATTTATGGTGAAGCAGTAGCGAAATTTGTCGATGCTCTCATGACAGCCTATCTTGTTCCGGAGACTCCGCAACATTTTGTTCTGCCTGAAAAACTGTTCTCCGGTACGGATGACAATGGCCGTATTGTTGCCTATGAAGATCTTCAGGTCAAAAAGCTGGGAATCTGGAAACCGGGACAGAAAAGCCCGATTGTACCATTCCGCCATCTTTTGGTCTCCGATCAGGCAGGCGCTACGCTGGCGCTAAAATTCAAAGGTTCCGAAATTGGTATCCTTGATGTGTTGGACAAAGATAGTGCGGACTTCGAGTATTCTGTTGACAAGGCGCCGTTCCGCAAGCTTCCTGCACCGAAAGACAGTACCGCACCTGTGATGCGTCCGGTGTCGCTGGTAAAAGGTTTGGAAAAAGATACAGAGCATGAACTTGTGATAAAGGTGGCCTCTCCGGGGGTTGCAAGGATTGGAGGAATTCTGCTCAATGGTACGGTTAAAGATACCTTTGAAGGGATGACTCCCCTTGAAAAAATTGATGCCATCTATGCCACCATGACTCCGGTTGTTTACGATCCCCCGGTCGGACGGTTTGCAAATATTCCGGTAACATTGCGTAAACTGCAGGGTGGAGGGGATCTTCGGATGGTGCTCCTTGGCGACAGCATCATGGGGAACACTTCAGGTTCGATGTTTGAACTGCTGATGATGCGCAACGCCCCCAAATGCAATGTGATTAAGATCCCCTCGCTGCGAAGCGGGACAGGTTGCAGGTATTATCAGGAAGAAAATCGGGTCCAGTCATATGTGCTTGATCTTCAGCCTGATCTTTTGGTGATTGGAGGTATCTCCAACGGTGATGCAGAGTCAGTCAGATCAGTGATCAGACAGGTTCGGGCAAAAATGCCGAATATGGAGGTGTTGCTGCTGACTCCTGTCTTTGGCGCATATAAAGATGATCAAATCAAGGCCTTTACCTACGAAATTGACACCACAACAGACAATTACCGTTTCAATATGCAAAAGGTGGCCGCGGAAGAAAAATGTGCCTTCTTCGATATGACCGGACCTCTTTGGAAATATGTCCGGAACAGTGGCATGACCCCGGGATGGTTTATGGCCGACAACACGCACGCCAACAGCCGCGGTAGTCAGATCATCGGACGTTTGCTCGAGGCATGGTTTAAAGTTTAGCGGATGTACAAAATAAAAATCAACCGAAAATTATTCGTCATCCATAGTTGGGTAAGTTTACTGCTGGGTCTGCTCTACCTTTTGATATCAATAAGTGGCGCAAGCGTTGTTTTTAAGGATGAGTTAAATCAATTAATTTATGGGAATGACATAAAAATAGAAAAGAGGCAAGGTGAAAAAATCTCATATGATGAAATTTATGCGATAGCCAATAAGGAATATCCTAAATCCTTACTGATCAGAATTGGACAAGATCCTGTTCACAAGGATAATGGATATTCCATCATGGGTTTCGATGGTGTGACCAACCACCTGTTCACCAACAGGGATTGGCATACAGATTATTTGAATCCGTATACCGGTGAAATTATTTTCAGGACGAACAGCAGTGGTACAGGGAATATTCTAAACTGGCTTGACAGCCTGCATGTTTCACTTCGTATTGGCGCTGCCGGAAGGGCCATTGTCGCCTTGCTCTCTGTTGCGATGTTGATCAGCCTGTTAACAGGATTTCTGATCTACCGCAAACATATTATCCGCGTACTACTTTTTAGAAATAAAATGAAGTTAAATAACTGGCGCAGGGCTACATCCAATTTACACAGGGTAGTCGGCGTCTGGGCTTTTCTGTTTAATATGTTGATTTTTGGTTCCGGGCTATACATGGTCTACCCGCTTTTAACTCCTAAGTGGTGGAAGGGATACTTAACTCCCAGGACAGAAGTTTTGGTCGAAAATAAAATGGCTTCATTGGACACAATGGTTCTAAAAGCAAACCAAATGATACCTGAGATGTCGATCAACTTTATTACCGTTTCACGCGCGCAGGACGGCATGGTCTCCATTCAGGGACCAGCCAAAGAAAAACTGTTCCTCTATGCAAATAATTACCCGTCAGTCAGGTATAAAAGCGATGGCACACTTATCGGTAAGACATATAAAAGCTGGAATAATTATAACAGGATGGAAAAATGGAATAATATAAACTTCAGCATATTTCATACAGGTTGGGCATTTGGATTATTTGGAAAAATACTTTGGACGATTTTCGGATTTACCCCTGCATTTCTTTCGATTACGGGATTTATCCTGTGGTGGAGAAGGAAAACTTATTGTTAATTATCTGAATGGTTTTGATCGGAATCCTTAAAAAGTAAATGGCACGCTGCGATGATCAGTTGGACCGGTTCCTAAATCTGTGAGGTAAAATGATTAATGAGTATATTATAAATATCAAAGAGCTAATTACTATTAAGATAATCTAAATTTGTAAAAATAGAATGTCCAATAAAGATTTAACTTTGGCGGACTTTTTTAAATATTCAGGTAAATTTTAAAACGTCTTTTTTATATAACAGGAGCAAATAATTTCAGGATACATCCTGCCGCATAAAAATATATTATTCAATTATTAAAATTATGAACAGATCCTTCATTTTTTTTCTTCTTCTCATCCAGTTAGTTGTCGCTTCAGTCTACGGACAGAAACCTGTAAATGTAGCGGCTAAGGTAGAGGAGCCAGGTCTTAACTATTTTGAAAAAGTATATCTTCACCTCAACAGCCATTTTTATTCACCGGGGGAGAATGTCTGGTTTAAAGCCTACCTGGTCAATGCCCGGAATAATAAAATGTCGGGTAACAGCAGCAAAAATCTCTATGTTGAGTTGATATCTCCCGATTCGCGGTTATTAAGCCGTGAAGTTCTCCGGATCGACTATGGCGTTACCGCCGGAGACTTTAAATTGTCCGACACGCTGCAGAGTGGTAAATACAGGATCAGGGCTTATACAAGGTGGATGATGAACTTTGCAGATGCTTTTACATTTGAAAAGGAGATAGCGGTTGTCAATCCAACCACAAAAAAGTTGCCACGCAAACTTGCTGAAACGGCAATCAAAAATTTGGTGAGTTTTTTCCCGGAAGGGGGATCATTGATTGAAGGGGTGGATAACGTCGTCGCTTTTAAAGCTGTGGATACCAATGGGAAGGGATGTGATGTCAAGGGAACGATCGCATCCTCCTCCGGCGACACCCTGGCCTGGTTTCAAAGCTTAAACCTGGGGATGGGGAAATTCAGTTTCAAACCTGAAACCGGAAAAACTTATTTTGCGAATTGTGTTGTTAAAGATGAGACCATACGGGTAGCCCTGCCAGCTGCACTGAAAAAAGGTTTTGCACTGCGGATCAATCGCAACGACTCCTTGCTGACGATTTATGTTTCAGCCAACGAACCGGCTTTCAGGGAGTTTAAGGGTAGAAAAATGACCCTCACCGTACAGCGGTCGGGTACCGCACGCCGGTTATTCTCCGTGCCGGTCAACAAGATGCTGGTAATTAGTAAAATTCCCCAAAGCTATCTTCCTGACGGACTGTTACGAATTATTCTATCCGATTCAATCGGTCGCCCCCATTGCGAACGACTTATTTATAACGAACAACCCCGGCAGTTAAAGGTGACCATTTCCACCGACAAGCCGGTTTATGACCCGCGTCAGCAGACGCTGGTAAAACTCAGGGTTACGGATCAGCAAAATAAACCGGTCAGGGCCTCACTCTCACTTTCTGTGACAGATGCAGGTGTTGTACCCAATCCCACCTTTAATATTGAGTCATATCTTAATCTTGAATCGGAAATCAGGGGAAAGATCGAGCAGCCAATGGCCTATTTTGACTCCACCAATACGAACCGTCAGCTGCAGCTCGATTTGCTTTTGATGACCCAGGGCTGGAGCGATTACCTGTGGCGTCACCTTGAAGATTCGGTCATGACCAAAAAGTACGAGATGGAGCGCGGTCTCAATGTGGGTGGAATTGTCACCCAGAAATTCTTTGAGAAAAACGTTTTGCCCGATATGAACATAACCATGTATCTCCCCGGGGTAAGAGCAATGCCATTACGCTCAACCACTACTGACAGCAAGGGAAAGTTTGACCTGGATGTAGTCGATTTTTACGGGACAAAATCGATCATGCTTTCATGCGCCGATAAAAAAGGGAAACAAAAAGGTTACCTGCATCTCGACACACTCTATGTCCGGGCTAAGTATAATCCGTTTAAAATTATCCGGCAAACCGAAAATGATTCAGTGCCTGAAACCGAAATCTATGCAAAGGAGTCCGCTGAACGTGATCAGGTGGTGCGTCAGTACAAGCTCACGGATACCATTGCGATGAAAGAAATAATTGTGAAAGCCTATCAGCAAAGAGGGGTTCAGAAAGCTGCTTTTACAGTCGTTCCGGGTGATACCGCTTATTATGATCTTGGCTGGTACCTGCAGACACACTGGGCGCCCTACAACAACGATAAAATTTCGAAACAGATCAGGGCCGCGGGGAACAATGTTCCGGGTCTGTTCCGCGAGCGGGTGGATCCCAATATAGACGGAAGTATAACCGATATACAGCACGAGCTCCAGGAGGATATGAAGAATATTGGAATGGATAAAATCGAAAAAATTGAGATCTTCCGTGATAATCCGCTCCCCAACATTACAGACCCGGCTGCGCTTGACGGAAATGCGCTTAGCAAAATGCTGGATGACAAGTATATTATCCAGGTCTATGTGAAGCCAAATGCGTTTGAGAAAAAACAGTATACCTCGATGAAAACCATGGTGGGCGGATACTATCGGTCACGCACTTTTTATACGCCGTTAAACGCGGGATCCGAGATACAGGGAAAGAACGACTTCCGGACGGCCATCCACTGGGTTCCCAATATTGTAACTGATGAGAATGGTGAAGCATCGGTGAGCTACTTTAATGCGATGGTTAAAAACAGGATCCATATTGCCGTTGAAGGGATCACCGAAAAAAATGGTCCTGTGACCAATTCGGCGGATTATCAAATAAAATAAGGTTGAAGAGGCGGGTGTGTTCATTGGCTACTAAGGTTAATTTCAGGAAATAAGGTCTTTAAGCCCCAATGCCTTATTTTAAAATTTTCAACCTTAGTAGCACCCATGAAAACCCACCACCACAAAACCTTATTCTTAGATTTTAACCTTGGTTGCAATTGATTTTCCCCCGGGTCTATATACCAAACCCGGGATGGTGGTTCGAAGGTTTCTTTTTGCCAATGGGTTCCGGCATAACAGGTATCAGGTGTATCATCCCTGGCAATTCCATCGGAATGGTTCATTTTGTAGCGCGGGATTTTAATCCCGGGTAAAAAGCGATGTCATCATGTGTGAGCGCCATCGGCCCGGTGCATATCCGGACGTTTATCTGTATGTTTGATGGATCATTCCGAATGTGTATTATATTGCGGGCCTACGGCACTCCGGCAATCACCATCTCCGATCTTTGGACGAAATAAATTTCATCCCTTCAAAATGCCCCGGGCCTACGGCACGGCCACGTGAGCTGCGTTTTAAAAATGGTCAACGGGGGAGGGATAGGTGTTGTTTATTGGCTACTAAGGTTAATTTCAGGAAATAAGGTCTTTAAGCCCCAATACCTTATTCTAAAATTTTCAACCTTAGTAGCACCCATGAAAACCCACCACCCCAAAACCTTATTCTTAGTTTTTAACCTTAGTAGCATTAAATAACCATGATTACATTATTAAAGCAAAATCTAAATGTGACTTATAGTCCGTTGACTCATTAATAAAATGTAGTTACCTTTATTTCTACAATATTTAACAAAAAATATTGTTTACTTTAGTGAAGTATTTATTGATTAATTCATTAAGAACAGGTGGAATATTCTGACATATATATTATGAACGAACAGCCAACAACATGCTCCAAATGTGGCAGTCGAACTGAAGAAATTTTAGATTTACCTGACACGCTTGAAAAAACTCAGTATCATAAATGTCTGGCAGTTAATTGCAGTTATAAATTTATTGTAGAAGAGGATACATAAATTCAATTATTAAGATGAAGGAAGGACAAAAATTATGGACGAGGGATGAATTGATACTGGCAGCCAATCTTTATTGCAAACTACCGTTTGGCCGACTACATAGATTAAATCCAGATGTTATCAATTTAGCGAATCTTGTTGGCAGAACACCTAGTTCTGTTGCTTTTAAGCTAGTCAATTTTGCTAGTCTTGATCCAAGCCTAAAAGCAAGAGGGATTAAAGGTGCAACAAATGCAAGTAACTTAGATAGAATAATATGGAATGAGTTCTATAATAATTGGGATATTCTTCCATATGAAAGCGAGAAATTGCTTGCTAAATATGAAAATACTACCGTAGAAAGATTAAACCATATTTCGGAAGACGAGATTCCAAAGGATGGTAAAACACGAGAACAAATTGTAAGGGTGAGAGTTAATCAATCTTTTTTTAGAAGTTTAATATTATCCTCTTATAATAATTGCTGTTGCATAACTGGTATTCAACAGCCCGAGCTTTTAATAGCAGGTCATATTAGACCTTGGGGCATAGATGAGAAGAATAGATTAAATCCAAGAAATGGAATTGCAATCAATGCCCTTCATGACAAAGCTTTTGAAAATGGTTTATTGACAATTACTACTGATTTTCAAATTAAGATTTCATCTATACTTCTTAAACAGACAAAGAATGATTGGGTAAATAATTTTTTCATCAAGTATCAAAATAAAGAAATGATCTTGCCTTCCAGATTCCTTCCAGATATAGAATTTTTGAAATATCATAACAATGAACGATTCAAACAATAACATCAAATTTAATTATTTGTACAGAGATGCAGGTAATTTCAAGGAATTTAACGATGTAGTATTTACAAATAAACATTCGAATAGTCTTCTGGAAATTGAAATGGCAATCAAGAATAACCTGATCGAAGGTGAGTTTTTTATACCGGAGAAATGGAATATTCCAAGACTAAGTTTTGGATACTTTTCACCAGGTTTAGACCATGACTATCATGAATTTGAATCAGTGGAATTAACTGATGAAAATCCAACTGAAAACATAGATATATCGACTTTTTTAATGCTGATATCCAAGGGTGGATAAAATTAAAAGATTACAAACCGGTGGCGGGTGTCATGAAATTCTTCCTTATATTCTCATTTTTCAAAGGATGAACAGAACTCCATTTTTCTACCCAAGGAAAAACCATTTTACCCTTAGCAGCAACTGTTAGCCAACACCATGTAAGTTATGCGTTTTAGTCTTTAACTCTTTTATTGAGCTAGCGCTATTTGATTGCAGGGTCTGGCTCCTGCGGCGATATCGGGCCTGATTTTCAATAGAGAAAAGGAACGCGCCGCCTGGTCTATTACACATTACCTACCCCGGGTAGCGCTCACTCCGTTCGCTGACCCGGGGTTATTCACATTTAGCCCTTTCAGGGTCTTGATCCTTTTCAAACCCGGCGGGTTTGTATGTTTATAGATATGAACCGAAGCAGAAACATCCGACTCCGGCCGGAGCCGAATCCCCAATAATGATCACATAGGCTATAAACATTTGACCTACCTGAGGTCTGGAGGTTCTAACGAGTAATTAGGCATATAAAAAGGTTCAAACACCGGGTATGTTTTGCGGTTTAACCTTCAATTCTTTTTATAAAATGGCGCCATTTGATTGCAGGGTCTGGCTCACGCGGCGAAACCAGGCCTGATTTTCAATTGAGAAAAGGAACTCGCCGCCTGGTCTATTACACATTACCTACCCCTTGTAGCGCTCACTCCGTTCGCTGACCCGGGGTTACTGAGATTTAGCCCCTTCAGGGCATTGATCCTTTTCAAACCCGGCGGGTTTGTATGTTTTTAGAAATATGAACCGAAGCAGAAACATCCGACTCCGGCCGGAGCCGAACCCCCAATAATGATCACATAGGCTATAAACATTTGACCTGCCTGAGGTCTGGAGGTTCTAACGAGTAATTAGGCATATAAAAAGGTTCGAACACCGGGTATGTTTTGCGGTTTTACCTTTAACTCTTTATTTAAACTAGCGCCATTTGATTGCAGGGTCTGGCTCCTGCGGCGATATCGGGCCTGATTTTCAATTGAGAAAAGGAACGCGCCGCCTGGTCTATTACACATTACCTACCCCGGGTAACGCTCACTCCGTTCGCTGACCCGGGGTTATTCACATTTAGCCCCATCAGGGCATTGATGCTGTTCCATACAGCAAAATCCGGTCGGGAAGGAGTCCCCTTTCGCTCCCCTGCCTGTGGAGGGGTTCAGGGAGGTAGGGGAATACAAGGTGGATTTATATGATACGGATGGGAATAGTTCGTTTAATAAAATTGTATTTGCAATTGTGAGTTGTGAAGCGTAAATTTGTACAAAACATGGTTATGCAAAGGCTTTTATCAGATAATATCGACAAAATCAAATCATTATGCATTGCAAATAATGTACAATCGTTGTTTGCTTTTGGGTCTGTCTGTACCGATAGGTTTACTGATAAAAGTGATGTTGATCTGCTAATTACCTTTAAACCTATGGATTATGGCGATTATGCGGATACCTATTTTTCATTGGCCGAAAAGTTTGAGGAATTGTTTCGGCGGCCGGTTGACCTGGTAACTGATAAATCCTTATCCAATCCTTATTTCATCGACTCGGTAAATCAATCAAAAACTTTGTTATATGGATAATACGATCTTGAAGTTTCTCTTTGATATTCAGGAATCAATAAACTCAATCCATCCCTGGATATTTCGGGTAAAAAGCAGATTATCAGCATGCGCAACCGGGTTATTCACGGTTATGATAAGATCGACAATGAAATTATCTGGGGCACAATTGTAAGACATTTACCAACCCTGAAACTTGAGATTGGAAATTTGCTGAAATAGATATCTACCCCGGGTAGCGCTCACTCCGTTCGCTGACCCGGGGTTATTCACATTTAGCCCCTTCAGGGTCTTGATCCTTTTCAAACCCGGCGGGTTTGTATGTTTATAGAAATATGAACCGAAGCAGAAACATCCGACTCCGGTCGGAGCCGAACCCCCAATAATGATCACATAGGCTATAAACATTTGACCTACCTGAGGTCTGGAGGTTCTAACGAGTAATTAGGCATATAAAAAGGTTCAAACACCGGGTAATTTTTGCGGTTTAACCTTTAACTCTTTTTATAAGATGGCGCCTTTTGATCGTAAGGTCTGGCTCACGCGGCGAAATCTGGCCTGATTTTCAATTGAGAAAAGGATCACGCCGCCTGGTCTATTACACATTACCTACCCCGGGTAACGCTCACTCCGTTCGCTGACCCGGGGTTATTCACATTTGGCCCTTTCAGGGCATTGATGCTGTTCCATACAGCAAAATCAGGTCGGGAAGGAGTCCCCTTTCGCTCCCCTGTATGTGGAGGGGTTCAGGGAGGTAGGGGAATACTATGATACTCCCCAAAATCAGGACAGATAGTTAGCATATAAATTTATATCTTTAAAATAAAATTTTTGTCAATAAGTCGAAGGAAATTCAGTAAGAAATTCAAGTCCAAAGTTGTCCTGGAATCGCTCAAAGAGCGCGAATCTTTGAAAACAACACACAGGTTTGGATCATTCACAAACCAGAATAAAAATAAACGACAAGTCCATTTCAATGCCGCAGAGACATCAATAAACATTGCAAGGGTTTGCTATAGGCTTCAATTGCCAAAAAAAGAAAGAGCAGCATTTGTTAAAAGAATAAACAAACAAATTGTACGAAAATCAACTATATTTAAAATGAAACTTAAAACCTTAAATTTTTGTGTCTTCATCCTGTGCCTCGCCGTAGGTGGGGGTGGCTGTAAAAAAACCGAAGTAATTGACAACACCCAATTTGTAACCAAGAAATGTCCCTGTGATCACGAAACAAAATTCTATGGGAGTGTTATTATAGATAAAATTTTGTTGTTTGATGCATCCAAAACATCTCTTCAACTGATGAAAGATTTATCATTCAATGAAAATCAATCGTTTTTTGTTTGTTATTTTCCAAACGAAGAAAGCCTTATATGTTATGACTTTTTTCAACCTGGTTGGAGTTCAACCAGTTTTGTGTGCAACTTTCCGCCATTCATTAAAAAATGGGTGATTCCGGCTACTGGAATCCATATTTCTTTCTTAGCTAATGAATATGAATTATGTAATAGAATAGGAGGTCCTTCTCTCGAAAACTTTTATTCTAATCTGGTATTAATATCTATAAAAAATCTAAACAATTGAAAGCAACAATTACTTTTTTAATCCTGCTGTGCATTTCTATGTCTGCACATTCTCAAAGGGTATATATGTAATAATATTTACCACCTTTGGCAGAACTGGGCCGGCTTTAGGCAGATAAAATACCCTGGCCACAGAAAAAATCGCAGTTGAAATTCTTTTATCCAACCGCTGTCCCCGTTTATATCCGTACACTTCCGGATATAAACGGAACTATCCGTTTATTCTGCAATAGTTTATCTGAACTGCCGTAGTTTTGACTTGTCTTAATAAAGTTTAGTTCTTAAGCAGGATTTATTGATGAATAAAAATTAGTTACAATGAACTCAGTTAAACGCAGCAATCAGCAAAATGTCGACAACCTGGACGTATTAACAGGAAGGGTCGTCACCTTTCAACCCATGTACGATCCGTCGGAATCAAGACTTTCAATTCCGAACCAGAAACAAGTCAAGAGCAGCGGCGATGAGGCGCTTTGGAGTGTAACAGCAGCTGAAAGTGACTGCGACAATACCACTTCCGCCAGAACTGCCGCATTCGGCGCCCTCGACCCATTGGTTACCCGTGTGATCAACGCCGTGAGAATTTCAGATGTACCCGAACAAACGATCCAACAGGTCGAATCGATCGTTCGTGAATTGCGCAACGTGCGGGCATCGGGAAGCACTCCCCCTGTCATTACAACAGAGGGAACAGAAAACGGAGCATCACCCAGGACCAATAAAAAGCGCAGCGGTTCGTATAACACCCGGATCGAAAATTTCAGGAAATTAATTATATTGCTAACTACAATTGCGGCCTACAAACCAAAGGAAAATGATCTTACGATCGAATCACTCAATAACATGCTTGCAGCTTTAATCATGGTCAACGGAGCATGGAACATGGCAGAAGCAAAAGCAGACGCCGCCCGGCAGCAGCGCGATATCGTTCTTTATACCGCAAGAACCGGGTTGGTTGCTATCGCCATGGACTCAAAACGCTATGTCAAATCGGCTTATGGCGCCAGAAGTTCCCAGTTTAAATCAATCAGTGGTATTACATTTACAAATAAAAATAAGGCAAATTCATAATCAGAAGGGAGAACTAGTCAGGTCGTTTATTTGGTTAATCAGAAGTGATGAAATCCCTGCCGGAAATTTTAATATCCAGGCAGGGATTTTTTAAATACTCAGATGTGAAGTTTGAATCTTTCGGGTGGAACCAGATATCTACGGGGTGCATATTAATATCTTGCCTGTAAATATTGATATCTTGCATGTGCTTATTAATATCTTAAGGGTGTATTTAACAAACTGTCAGTTTGAAGTTATCATCCCGCTAATGCATTTAACAATCTTTCGTGCTGAAGTTAATATCTTGTATGTGTATCGATGTATCTCCCGGTAAAAGGTCGTAATCCCGCAGGTGTATTCATCCATTTCCTGTTTCCCGAATATGTTCTTAAAACTTGTTACAAAAATATTCCATATGTTTGTTTCCGATTTAATAATTGAACAATATAAACAACGGTAAAAGTGAAAATATTTATTGCTGGTTCCGGAAAGTTGGCAAATGCAATTTTAACTTCCGGTTTGTCAATTCAATCCTGTGAAATCTTAAAATGGGAAACACCTGACCTGACCTTAAATGAAAAGGGGATCATCGTACATGCAGGTTCAGGAAGGCAACTAAAGGAGTGTTTTGAATTCTGTGAAAGGACAAAATCGCTGTTTATTGAACTTTCCACCGGCCTGGAAACAGAAACCATGAACCCTGATTTTCCCCTTATTATCTGTCCCAACACATCAATCCTATTGTTGAAAACGCTAAGCATATTAAACAGCTTTGGCAGATATTTTGAAAATTATGAAATTTCAATCACTGAATCACACCAGTCAACCAAAAAAACAGAACCAGGAACGGCTTATGCGATTGCCAAATCGTTAAAGTTCCCACGTGCCAAAATCGTTTCAATACGAGACCCTGAGATTCAGCAAAATAAAATAGGAATACCTAAAGAGTACCTGGACAAACATGCTTACCATAAAATTGTAATTAAAGATGGAAGTGATGAAGTTACCCTGGAGACGAAGGTCCTGGGGCATGATTCATATGCAAATGGGATAAAGACCATCATTGAAACGGTCTTAAAATACCGTTTGGAAAATAAGAAATATACGATTCTGGACTTAATTGATCAAAACATGCTCTAAAAGGGCAGCAATACCAAAAATGACAAAAAACAGGAACCAAATGGTAATCTTTAAGATCGTCGCCAACGGTTAATTCTGAAAGGAATAAATGTTTATTTTAGCAGGAAAAACGAAGATGAAGGCAGCAGTATTGTCTGAGTATAACAAAGTGGAGTGGCTGGAGGTTGAAAATCCGGTCTGTAAACCCGGTGAAGTCCTGATCCAGGTGAACTACGGCTGTATCTGCGGAAGCGATCAGCATATTCATAAAGGGGAATTTCATCCCCGGACCAAAACACCCATGATCATGGGCCATGAGTTTGGCGGCGTGGTTGTAGAAGTGGGTAAGGGGGTTGAAGGGTGGGCTGTCGGTGACAAGGTTGCTCCCGATCCGATCATCTGGTGCGGAAGCTGCCCTGCCTGTTTGAAAGGCCATTTTCCGGCATGCACCAGTCTGAAGCTGATTGGTATTGACTCCGATGGAGGGTTTGCACAATATATCTCACTTCCCGCGTCGATGTTGTATAAAGTGCCCGCCAATATACCCGATGAACATGTGGCATTGGTAGAGGTGTTGAGTATCGGTTGCCATGCAAAAAACCGCGCCAATGTCCAAAAGGGCGATTCTGTTGTTATCTGGGGCTCAGGAAAGGTTGGACTTTGTATCCTCCAGGCGGTTCGAACGGTTACCGACAATACTGTGTTTATGGTCGATATCCTTGAACCACGCCTGGCTATCGGGCCAAAATACTACGAAAACGTGATTGCCATTGATGCCTCCAAAGAAAATCCCGTTGAACGGATCAAAGCCGAAACCGGTGGAAAAGGTGTGGATATCGCTTTTGAGGCTGTGGGACATCAGCATGAGATTGAGG
>JAHEYS010000428.1 GCA_023251475.1 Prolixibacteraceae bacterium | reverse complement strand
GCCATTTACCTGATATGCCAGGTGGTTGTGCGGTCGCATCCTGTTGAGGACAATCTCCTGATAAGGCGCTTCATTAAAGGTCGCCTCATTAAACGTTATCGAGAGGGTGTTCAGATCTTTATGACCGAGATGATCCGCAATCAGTGCGCAGAGGCTCGAATCGATTCCGCCACTGAGAAAAATTCCCAGCGGCGCATCTGAAACCATCTGCCCGTTAACTGCATTAAGCATTGTTTCGCGCACTCCACGTATTGCCTCCTTTTCAGAAGTGATGGATGCTGTATAGTTAAAACGATGAAAAGACTCGACAACATGTTTTGATTTGGTTGAAACGTCAACGGTAAGACTGGACCCTTTTGGAAGGGTAAAAACACCCTTCAGCGTTGTGTTTGGTGCCGGGATGAATCCAAAACTTAAAAAGGATACTTCCCAGTTTTCATCTGCCGGCCAGTTGGGATTGATGGCTTTAAACCCGCGGATCTCGGAGCTGAATATCAGCTGGTTTTCCGATAGATGGTAGTAGATTGGTTTTATTCCTGCATGATCCCTGGCCAGAATGACCTTATTGGCCTCTGTGTCGTAAATGGCCAGGGCAAACATCCCGTTAAACCGGGTAAAAGCATCCTTTCCCCATTGCTGGTACGCATATAAAACGACTTCGGTGTCGGAGGTTGAGCGGAAAATATAACCCTTCCCCTTCAGTTCATCCCTGATTTCCCTGAAATTGTAGATCTCCCCATTGAATATCAGCACCAGTCTCTCATCCGCTGAAATCATTGGCTGATTGCCCATTGGTGTCAGATCGATCAGTGATAATCTCCTGTGGGCAAAGGCAACTTTTGTATTTTTCCACTCACCTTTCGCATCCGGACCCCGGTGAGCGATCGCCCCGCTCATTGACTCAATATCATCCGACATTGGCCCGTTCAGGGATACAATACCGCAAATACCACACATAGAATAATAATTTGATTTTCTGTTTAAGAGAAGATTATCGACAACAGCTGTCAACCTTTTTCAGCGAATTATTTCGTAATCGCAGAAGTTTTCTTTTTATGGGGTTTTATTAATACCCCGGCTAAAATATGCAGTTAAAATAAATCCGTCAAGTTTGCTGATTTCTTTATAAACTACAGTAAGATACTTTTCATTTGTAACCGGAGTTTTGTCATACAACCTGACTGCAATTAAAGTTTTGTTAAAACAGTCTCCACCCAGCTTTGGGGGGTTATTTTTTGTGCCAGCTCATGGCTGAGTTCCCCCATTTTGTATAATTCATCATCGTTCAGCGCCATTACCTTTAGGAGCAACTCCTCCAATCCCTTTTCGTTTCCTGCCTCAAATAGGAAACCATTTACCCCCGGCTGTAAAAAAAGGGAAACAGCGCCGACCTTGTCGGAACAGATCAGGGGCATCCCGGAGGCTGCCATCTCATGGACCACAACGCCCCATGGTTCGAAATTGCTGGGGAGGATAAAGACCCCCGTTTCTGACAGGTATCGCTTCAGGTCAGCTGGTTGTACAAATCCGAAATGCCGGATGTTGGGATGAATGACCCGTTGGTCGTACAGTTCACCTGTACCCAGACACCACAACTCCCAGGGGTACTGTGTTTTTTCCACCGCTTTAATAAAGGCGTTCCAGAGGGTATGGATCCCCTTGCTTTCGATGTAACGGCCGGCATAGATGATTCTTCTGGGGAAGTTTTCTTTTTTCTGCGGATGTATGTTTTTAAAAAGTTCGGAAAAGTGACCGGTATCGGCGGAGTAAAACCCGGTACAGATCTTATCTTCCGTGAAACCAAGTTTAAGGGCATATGATTTCTGGGCATCCCCCGGAACCCAGGCCTGTGAAAAGCAACGGTGCAGCGTGAATGGGGCAATCAACCGCATGACCTGCTGTCTTGCCGATCCCTGCCAGTGGTTATCCATACTCATGATGGTCGGGATTTTACCTTTAAATGCCCGGCATACGGCCAGGTACCCCTTGTCAATCCAGCCGCTGCAGATGATCTTGTCCGGATTAATTTTTTTTACCTCTTGCAATAATTCACCGTTGGTAAAGTCGCTTCTGTTGCGGACAAAAACATTCGTGGCAAACGTGAACTCAAACGGCGCCTCTTTATTGACCGGCCACCGCACAATATGGACCTCATCTGCCTTTTGCGACAAGGTATTAATGCATGAAACGAAATAACCGGCCAACTCGGTATAGAGAAAAAGGATTTTCATTGAATTAAGATGACTCGGATTTGACAGGTTTGTACGGAATATGGTTGAGATAACAAACTGACGCCTTTACAGGACTAATAATGAATGGCGAAGGAATGAAACTCTCATTTTTTATTTATAATTATGCTTTCTATTGGTGATAATACCGAGATTAAATTTTTGTGATCATTTTCGATACTCTCCTGAGTATTAAAATAGCGTTTTAGCTTAAGAAAATGTTTTTCAAATAATTCAAAGCTTAGTGCTGATATCAGTATGCTTAATCCAAAAAAGAGGAAGAATTGTAAATAAATATTTTTTAAAGGCAAATAACGTATCATTAATCCATGACAGAGTCCATGATACACGTATAACCCATAACTAATCTTCCCAAGATAAACTAATGGTTTAATTGAAAATAAATGGTTTAACCAGCTTTTGTTAAAAACAGAATATCCAAGAAATATAAAATAGATTGTTCCAATAAAAGTAAACTTAAAGATTTGCACAAAAAAGAACTTTTCTCCACTAGTAAATATCCATAATATCAAAACAAGTAAAAAATACAGTAATGAAGTTAGCATAATTATTTTTCCCTTAAAATACTTGATAAGATGGGGATATTGAATAGAAATTACAGCCAATAATGAACCGAAGCAAATATCATCCAAACGGGTTAATGTGAAATAAAAAACCTCAAAGTGCATTGAAGTCAATATTATTCTATTGATTAACGAAAAGGAAATCAGACAAATTAACCAAACAATTAATCTTTTATTACTTGTGAGAAATACCAGTAAGGGCCAAAAAAGGTAAAAATGTTCCTCAACTGCCAGAGACCAAAAATGTCCCGGACCTTTTATTCCATTGGAAAAAGTAAGGTAAATATTCTGAAGGTAAGTTGAATAGATGATCTGGTCCTTAATGGGGGCAACTTCTCCTTTAAAAAAATAGGGAGTGATGTAATAATAAACAAGTAAAAAAAAATAGTAAAGAGGGGCAATCCTCAAAATTCTTTTAACATAGAAATTTTTGAAATAATCCGGTTTGTTTTTGTTGGATAAAAGGATTCTTGTAATAAGAAAGCCGGATAACAAAAAGAAAAGAGATACACCAGTTTGTCCATAGAGGGATGTTTTTTGAATTATATTATTGATAAAAGTGCCTCCAATTATATGCCATTCAAAAAAGTGAAAATACATCACCATTAAAGCCGCTAGAGCTCTTATTCCATCCAGTTGTGTAATATGACCTGTTGAATTTAGGAAGTTTTCTGACTTCATTCTGTTAGTTATTCGATATATGATTTGGGTTAAGAAATGACTAACCCCATTAGTGCAATAAAGAAAATAAATCCATCATTCAATTCTTTGTTTCTTAGCATCACTACCACTTATGCAGGCTCCTTTTTTGTTTTAATCAGAGCTGTAGGGAATAGAATTTTTTATCTTGAGAAACCTCCTCTGCTACCTTTTTTTGCATGACGCTCTTTTTCCCATAGAACCCGGGATTGCTCAACAGGCTGAGTATAATGACCAGCTGGATTGTAAACGGGTTTAGCGAGGCGGATAGCCACGACTCCACCGATGTGGAGAGGAGGAGTCCGAAGAGAAGCGCCCAGACAAATGGTGAACTTTTGGCAGCGCGGATAAAATTAACAAGCCATCCGATGCAAAAAGCAATAAGTCCGAACAGACCGGTGTCGAGCCAAATCGTGAGATAGCTGTTGTGGGCATTGCCCTGGTGACCGGTTTGCTCAAATAAGGCTGCGCTCTCTTTCATCAGGTATTCTGTATAACCAAACCCTTTGCCCATCCAAAACTGCTCCTGGATATGGCCCCACATAAAAGTATACGCCTCAAGCCGGCCTGCGCCTGCATCAAAAGTCTCAAGCCGGAAATAGTTCTGCAGCCCTAATGTGGTGACAATCATCTCAAAGTTGGCAACTACGAATTGGTAAGAGATAAACAGGGCGGTCATCAGGATAAACCCCATTATGGTATTTCTCCGGAACAGGTACGCGCCTAACAGGAACAGTGCCGAGGAAAACAGCCCTCCCCTCGAACCAGCCCAAACCATTGATATCAGGATAAGGGCATAAATCACCACTTTTTCGTTAAAACTGAAAAGTCTGGGATGGTAATGGAGTATAATAGTTACCATGGAGAAGAACATGAATCCGAAGATCCCCATACCGTTTGGGTTTCCAAGCAAACCTGAAAAACGTTCACCCATGAAGAGGACAAATGCTGGATAAACGAACTTTAAGATCACCCCGGTCAACAGGATCAATGTACCCAGCAGGATCAGGTGACTAAGGAGCCGTTCGCGGTTTGTTCCGATTAACTGATTGATTAGTTTTGGAATGGCGAGCAGCAGGATCGCATACGAAACCATCTTCATTAGTGAGTCGAAGGGTGTTGGGCTGTTGAACCAGGCTACGGATGCGACGATGAAAAACAGGATAAACGGGGTCAGAAAAGACCACTCTTTCCCCTCTTTTTTGTTGGTGAAAAACAGTATGCCCATCAGTCCCATCAGA
>JAHEYS010000427.1 GCA_023251475.1 Prolixibacteraceae bacterium | reverse complement strand
AAAATTGGTATTCGATATCAAAACATATCCCTGAAAAACAGACGGCGATAATCCGGCAATCAATTTTAGTCTTAAACTGTTACCCATTTCATTCCGGTAATTCAATGTATCACCGATGTTCATTCCAAGACCCCATTGAATCACCGTCTGGTCGGCAATTGCCGGGATAACGCCATGGGTTAGCGGCCTGTTCAGCGCCTCCCAGACCTTGTCATTTTTAAGTTCCGGGCTTACGGATGCAAAACTAAACCGGTCTTTGAGGATTTCAGGGTCTGCACCAAGGATGGCTGGATTCGACACCCGGTTCAGATTCAGGCAACTGGCATCATCCCCTTCTATTTTACTAAACTGAGCGGCGCTAAATTCGGCAGGTAACCCCTCAGTTTTACGACGATCTTTATCATTCAGACTGAATAAAACAGGGATGGATGATTCGGCAAAAAAATGAAATCCCCCTGTTCCGCTACTCTTATCTGTTGCTTTTGATAAATCCATGCGATTAGCCCCGGTTGAAACAACCAAAAAAGTACCCAAGGCAAATAGGGTAATCACTGTCAGTGAACGGCTCAGATTTTGGGACCTGTTCCGGCTGTTCAGGTGGCGAATGGTAAAGTTATCCACGCTCTTTTGCCCGCTTCGCCGAAGCCAGTAGTCTGCAAACAACAGTAACCCAATCAGTAATAAGCATCCTGAAATAAAGAAAAGCGCTGCTGAAGATTGCTGGTTACCGGGCAGTTGTATGGCAATTAATCCGACTGCCAGCGACAGGGAAATAACCATCCCAACTTTTTTAATAACTGCTGTGACCCTGCCTTGCGGGTGGTCCTGCCGTTGCTGAAGCTCAATTGCCTGCCGTTTGAAACTTCGGTTAACAGAAATCAAAATCGTTAACATCGACATAACAATGCTTATTATCAGTCCTGTAATAAGTGTTGGAGTTGTGATATCAATTTCAAGAACGGTAGTGCGGACAACCTCCCACCATAATGAATTGAGCGCAATAAAGATTATCCTGGTGTAAGCTACCGCGATTAAACTGCCGAAGAGGGCACCGGTAACAGCAACTATGGCTCCTTCGCCAAGAAATAATCGCCGGATTTGACTCCGTGTGAATCCAATCATCAGTAAAGTCCCAAGTTGGGACTTACGATTCTCAAGATTCAGAAGGAAGAGTAAAGCAGTAAGAATCAGTGCGGCTACCAGCAGGAAGAAACTGAGTCCGAGGAACAGTTGACTAAAATCCACCCCGTTTCGTGCTGCTTTTAATCCATTTTCCCTCACAGAGGTGACCATGATACCCAGGTTCTCAGGTTTTACCGAGGCCGCGAATACCTCGCGAACCTCTTTCTCAGAGAAGAAGTTTTCATTTATTCGGATGGCGGTATAATTTCCGAACCTGTTTGCCCATAGCTGGTGGGCTTTATTCAATGAAATGAAGGCTTTTGGAGTCCCTTTATATTGATTCCAGTACGCCTCGTCCTTATCCCTGATCGATCCAAGCCGGATGGGGACACCCGCTTCCCATTCGCGGCAATGCCCGGCATCAGACATACCCGGCAGGTTCGGCATCAAATCCTTGTCGGCATACTTCCCTTCAATGGGAACAACCTCCCTGATGACAAACTTCGATCCCTTTTCGGCTAACTGGCGCAATGGGCCGATCTCGTAATAGGTTAATGCAATGGAGTCGCCACGTCTGGCATTCAGATCTGACGCTAACCAGTTATTTATGATGATTTCGTTATCTTTCAAGCTGTTATCCCCTATTGTTGAAACAAAGGAATAAGGTGTCGTTCTCCCATTAAATGCAATACTATTGGCAAAATAGGTCAGCACCGGATGTGAATAGCGGATTGATTCGAAAGCCGTTATGATCTGATCGTCGATAAAAACCCTTTCGGAGGTGAGCTCATATTCGTGTGAGGAGGGAATCCCCTTTATTTTGAGTCCGGCATCTGAAATAGTGAAACAATTGCGAAGGATATCACTGATTTGTTGATTGTTCTTCGAAGGGGCTGAAATGAGCAGACGGTTAGCCTTCCCTTCAAATTTCATCAGTTTATTCAGCTTCGAAAGGGTAAGAAAAAGATTATAGGGTGCAGTCTGCGAATTTTTAAGGTTAAAAAAGCCCATTGTCCGCTGGTCTGCAATCGCCTTTACCACCGCATTCATCGAAACACTGGTTTCAGCATCCGAAACAAAGGGGGCATTCAATGGGATCAGACTTGCTTTTTTTATCCTGACCAGGAAGCTGTCTCCGGTTTTTAGATGAAGCCTTTCAGCAAGATTTTCACTGATAACAACTTCATTTTCAGATAAATTAGTATACAAATGTGAATTGGCAGCTTTACCAAAATGGTCATCAATACCCGTGATCTGCACTTTGTTGACCCGTTCTGCCCCACCATCTGTAACAGCTATCCCTTCAAGAAGGAGTATTGGAGCCACCTCAAATCCACCCCTGACAGCCATCTCATTGGCAAGATCGCTGCGAAAATAGCGGTCAACCGTCGAAACAAGATGGGTGGTACTTCCCAAACGGTAATAGGCGGACTGTTCAAGACTGAACCTTACCGAATCGCCAATGATCAGGGCGCCTGTCAGAACAGCCGTACTCATGGCTACACCTGCCGCAACCAGAAGATTGGCTTTGAGGTAGTGAATAAAACTATTGATTATCAATTTAAAACGTGTCATTGAAGGAGCCCGTTTTTTAAATGATATACTTTGTCCATTTGGGATGCCAACTCCGACGAATGGGTCACAACAATTAATGACACCCCTTCTTCGCCACTGAGATGATTCAGTAAATCTGCCAGATTTGCAGCATTATCCTCATCAAGGGCGCCGGTAGGCTCATCTGCAAGAATCAGCTGCGGTTTATTGATTAAAGCCCTCACCACGGCAGTTCGCTGGCATTCTCCACCTGAAAGTTCAGAAGGTTTCTGGTACCGTTGCTCCCAAATTCCAACTTTTCGAAGCAGATGTTCAGCCCAATCTTTTTCTGCCTTGCCAACCACCTTTTTAATTGGCAATACTGGCAGGAGGACATTCTCCCAGAGGGTGCATTGTGGTAAAAGGTGGTGCATTTGAAATACAAATCCTAGTTCCTGGTTGCGGAACCTGGCGAGCTCCTGCTGCGAATAGCCGGTAATAAGCTCTCCTTTGAACCTGATCTCACCCGAATCGGGCTTATCGAGTGTCCCGATCAGGTTAAGCAATGTTGTTTTTCCCGAACCACTTGGTCCGGCAATTGCAATCTTTTGATTGATTGAAATTTCTAAGTTTACCCCGTTAAGCACCTTTCTGAAATTGCTTTTCAGCGGATCGCCATAACCTTTGGAAATATCTGTCAGCCGGAGAATCATATTGGAAATAATAAGTAGTTAAAATTCAATAAATTAAAGTTGTATTGCTGTAAATTTTCTTTCTGAATCATTTCAAATTACAACTTTGGTAAACTTCAACCATCTCTCTTGCATGATCGTGGATATTGAAATTGGTTTTAACCCCTTCAAGGGCTTTTAAGCTTAGATTTTTGAGCTTTTCAGGCTCAGATAACAATGTGGCCAGTGCATTGCAAAGCGCTTCGGGGGTATTTGGCCCATAAATAATCCCTCCGCCGCAAAGATTAACGATTTCGGGAAATGCACCCAACGCCGGCTGAACAACTGGTACTCCTGAGGCCATCGACTCGAGCAGGTACATGCCAAAAGCCTCACCGTTTCTGACGGGAACTGAAACCAGGGTAACTTTATCGAAAAATGCTTTTCTGCCAATACCTTCAAAATCTTCGATGATTTCAGTATGACCGTTAAGTTTCTCTCTCGATAGTTTTTTATTAATCTGTTTGATATAATTTGTATCGGCGCCGGTGGATCCGCCAGTTATGATCAGCTTTACATCCCCGAAACCGGAGCGTTTCTTAAGCAGAACAAAGGCGTCAACCAACAGATCAAATCCGTTTTCATGGCACATGCGTGAGAGATAGCCAATATTTCGTCCCTTTGAACCTATCGGAACAGGTTCGTAATCTTCCGGATCAACACCCAGGTACAGACTACGGATTTTTTCGGGAGGCAAATTCATGCGCTGTTGCATCACCTGCGAAAAGAAATGGCTTACTCCGATAAAAAGGTCAACATGCCTGGCTTTTTCGCTCATCAGGTTCCATATCTGCTCCCTGTAAATTGGTTTCATTGCATCTACCCATACATCTTCATCCTGAAGCGAGCAGATGACCGGAACATTGAGTCTTTCTTTAATCCGGTGTGCCAGACCCAGGAGTAAGGCATTCGAAATATGGACAATATCCGGTTTGCAGTGCTCTTCCATCCAGTCAACTAACCGTTCCAGTTCGTCCTGTTGTTTTCCATCCTCTCCCAGCAACATGGAAACAGTCATCTCTTCAAGCCCTTTTGCATTTGTCGATCCGGCCATTGAGGCGGCCAACTTCAGCAACGGTTTGGAATTGAGCAACCGATCAACCCACTGCGGGGCTTTTCTGAAGATTGGATAAAGCTGTTTCAGGTAAATGCTTACCGCACCGTAAAAAACCGGAACCTCCTTTATATCCCGTTCATCAGCAAATATGGGAAGGTACATCGGAATTTTAATCACCTGATGCCCCTGCCCGCGAAGAGCTGCAACATATTTGCTGTCACGCAGGCAGTTTCCGCAGTAAAAACTGCCACCGGATCCCGGAATTATCTGAACTATATTCATTGAAAACGGATTTATAGCATATTATAAGTAA
>JAHEYS010000160.1 GCA_023251475.1 Prolixibacteraceae bacterium | reverse complement strand
TTCATGCTATAACTTATTATAATATAAACGATTGTAAATAGTGATATTGTTCTCTATAATGTCCTGAGATTTTTTTAACATCGAATGAGCGCATATCAGGCGAACACAAAGTGAGGGATTTATGCCTGTATCAGTATGCCCTTGGTGCGAAGTTCATCCACCAATTCGCTTATATTGATCAGCACATTGTATCCAAGTCGGAAAACTTCAGTCGTTTTATGGTTTCCGTTGAATCCCCTAATAATGGAACCCATCATCAGTGGTACTTCAACTGAGAATTCACCCAGTACGATACTCGTGTACCCTTCTTTGGTTGCCATAAAAACAGTTTCCGGATGTAGCTTTAAATATTCGGGCAGGATATTCAAAGTAAAATTCTTCTGCGTATCACGAATGGCGAGGTCCAGAATTTCCCGATTAAGCCCTGTGATCTGTTTAAACGTGGAGGCCTCCATCTTACGCACTATTTCATAGCATTTTTTATAGAATTCTTCCTCCCTGCCGACCCATTCTCCCCACAACTTTTTATAATTCAGGTCATTCACAATACCTTGTTCATCTTCGATATTGAAGTCTGCCGTGGTTACCTTTTCGGTTTTTATTTTGGAAGGGGGCCATCCTAACTGCACCATCGCATATTGTGAGAGGGTGGTTTCTGCCATTTTCAGGTATTTATTTACTTTTTTCCAGAATGCCTTACCACTGGATCCTCCAATGGAGGAACAAAAATGGGTAACACAAAGGTTTTCCCTGTATTTCCAAATAGTACAGTGCCCAATATTATAATAAGGACAGAGAAGTGATTCTATTAATTCATGTGGCCGGTCCCAGAATCCCTTACTATCCTTTATTTTTTCCCGCCGGATGTAGGGGACCGAAGGTGTTATGCAGTATGGGGTAATCCCAATCTTGGCTTTGATCTGAGCCCGTACACGTTCTTTTCCTGAATCTAAACTTTCATCCTCGTCAACAAGTATTGCCCCAACCAGATAATTAGATAGGTGTGGATGATAAGCGCAACATTTGGTATTAAAATAAGGGTTCTGTTTTGCACTGCAAAGTGTACAACTATCACAGGTTGCAATTTCCTCAGCCGGAAATTCAATATCCAACAGTTCCGGGAAAAGCGTGTGGTAAAGTACAGGTATTTTTGATTTTAGATTCATTGAAACTCAACTTTTAAGAAGTCAATACCATTTATCATTTGTTCAGAGAAGGGAAAGAAGAAAAAGACATTGAATTGAAAAAACAGGATGTTTTCTGGTCTGTTTAAACGAATTATGCACTCGTTATTTATTCTAAATATAACAACAAAGGCCGACCAAATATTTTGCTGTTGTTACTTTGAGGAACCCAATTAAAAAACAAAATTTATAACTAAATATTTCATAGGTTCTTTATGAAATAAATAGCTATAAATTCATATTGTTTTTACATCTTCACTTCAGGAAGCAAACTTAACCTAAGGTGAAAATGTTGTGTAAGAGCATTAATTTAGCTCTTTTCAGTACCACCGCCCATACCGCCGTCCTTTATTGATCCGGTAGGACCTCCATAGGTTTTACTTAAAGACAAAGAAGATGAAATTGCAGGTTTGTTCCAAACTTTTTTCATGATTAATTATTTTTAGCATTATTACTTTGCCATTGTGTAAAATAAGCCCAAAAGACCAATTCAACCAACGAACTAACTTCGTACGCAAACGTATTAATAATATTTAATTTATCCAAATTTTCAAGTTTTATTTTTAATTTTTCAACATCAAGCAAAGTATCCATATTACTGTAAAATCGCTTGTTTTCAATGAAATTATTGATCACGGATATCTCTTTCTTAAATAGCCCGGTGTATCCGGGAGAATAAAAGCCCTTATCTGTCCGGATTCTGATCTTCTCAGGCAGAATTCCGGTCATCGCTTTTCTGATGATTCCTCTTTTATAACCATCAGAATAGAAGTGTTCTACAGGCATTTGAAGTAATAATTCCAGAATGCGCCGGTCGGCCAGGGGATAGGTCATCTCAATCTGATGTTGCGAAGATCCGCAATCCCAGTCCTCTTCAAAAAAATCCCAATGCTGAGGCCAAATATTATGTGAAATATCTTTTGTGCCAATACTGGGAAATTTGTAGGAATCGTTTAACCGCTGCTGAAGACTTGATTTCGTCTTTTGATCCAATATTAAAGGATGTATACCTATATCGTTCGGATTGGTTGCTCTCCCCTTAAAAATATTCCATAATTTCCGGATGAATTCAGGTGCAAAATAATTCAGAAATTTTGACCTGATAAAAAGGGGCATTGATTGACCACTTTTAGGCTGGGCCTTGGCAATGAGTGCAAACAAAGTTTTAAACCTTCCTGACATCATCAGAATGGTGAAAGGATTGATAATGGAATTTGAAACGGTATAGTCCCCCAGGTATCCGGAGAGGACGCGACGAATAGATTTGTAATGAAATTGAATATAAATTGCTTCGTCTACATAATGGAAAAAATTTACAGGGGCATAATGGGCGTTGAAAATCCTTTCAAAATCATTAATAAATTTAATTTCTGAATGGTGGACGAAAGCCGGTGAAATATTGGGCTCCTGGTGGAGTACTTCATTGATATATTCCATCTCATCAGGATTCTCAGCATCCGAATAGCCGGGTTTGTATATGGAGGATACCGTGGTAATCTTTTTCCCTTCCAAAAATAATTTCCTGGCCGACAAACACGCTACCGAACTGGAATCGAGTCCGCCACTCAGGGGTACTCCTACCTCCCCAATGACCCTGGTATGGTCGGCGATTACCTTTTCGAGCAGCTGCCGAAGGGCGGAGGCACTATCCTTCTCAGTTTTAAAATCAGGATTCCATTTATAAACAGGTGACCAGTACTGATTAATTTCAATGTTCTCACCTTTTAAGGCGAAAACATGTGCCCCTTTTAGTCGGAAAATATTTTTCCATGACGTCTTGTCAGGTTCATCATAAATGGCAAGTGCCTTATCACGAAGCAGGTAATGGTCAATTTCTGTTTTGACGAATGGCAGTTTTACAATGGCTTTTAATTCGGTTGAGAAAACCAACCGGCTATCATGAAAATAATAGAGAAAAGGTTTTACCCCCATTTGGTCACGTGCACAAAAAAGCTCCTTTTTCTCTTTATCCCAAATGGCAAAAGAGAAATCACCGTAAATGTCTTTTACAAAATCCTTTCCAAATTTTTTATAGGAGCGGAGCAATAGAAGAGGATCGGTAATGATTTGGCGCTCACCCTCTGGTATATTGAGCCGATCCATGATCGCTTTCCGCTCATCAAGACGGGCATTAGCCGTAATTAGAAGACCATCTTCAATATATGGGGATTTGTCATAGACCGATTCCGGAGTTATCTGGAGTAACTGGTGACCAAAAACCAACGACTCCTCCTCGTAGATTCCCTGTCTGTCAGGCCCCCGGTGAGCGAGGTCGGTTTGCATCGATCTGATCCAGTCCGGATCAATGGAACGACCTTTCAGATCAATAATTCCAAAAATTGCACTCATGTAAATATTAGCTTTTTATGTTTACAAGGTGTAAATTTCCGTACAATCCTCTTTTTTATCCACAATCTCAAATTCCCCGACTTTCAGCCAGGAATAATTTGATAAATTCTTGTTCGTACCCACTTTGACACCCATTGTTAATGTTGAACTGATTTTTCGCCGTTGTAACATCCATTTAGCGGCAAATGATTGGTCCAACGTAGAGCTTTTCCTGAATGTCAACCGGTTAGCCTGGGAGATGGCTGTTTTTACAGGGATTAAGGATTCATCCGCCCATTTCTTATCCGGATATTTTGTTTTTGTAATTAACCTGGAACAAAATTTTAATGATACAAACGACAAAATCAGCTTTGAAGTATATAATATTAATAGTGCTTCAATAAAAAGCTTCTTTTCGGATAATGGGATTCGGAAGAATTTTATTACCCTGCTTCGGAAATTAGCTTTTCGTCTGAATTTAGTAGAAATAAGAGTCTGCAAGGAGTGAATTTTGACCAATAATTCCCTATGATTTTGGTTAAACCGCTTCTTGTCATCTAGCTGACTTCTAAGATGATCAATTGACTGATTAATTCCGGAGAAAGGGGTATTTTTGTCAATACCTTCAATATCAAGTAATAATGTTTTTATATTTGATTTTAAGCTCATCGCTTTTCCGACATAACCAAACGCCTGATCCAAACTTATCCGATGATCAGAAAAATCCTTTAAAACATCACAGCGGAACCTGCCGCAAATATCCGCTTTTTGTTTGTTGTAAATGGTACACTTTCCCTTAAAGGCCGGGCATGGCAGCCGAAAGCTTTCGTGTCCATCAATATTCTGGTAATTTTGGGCGATTTCGGGAGGTAGATTTTCTTTTTCACCCTTGTTTAATTTTGCTGTGGCAAAAATAGTCCCGTCACAGCACATGCCGCATTTTACACAAATTGCCTGCTCGGCTAATGAGTTAATCATTATTCAACTTTTAATGGATTATTCAACGGGCGATGATGTATATAGAAAAGTTTCCAGTTCCAACCGGAATTCATCAATATGGATCACTTCAGGACGGAAAACTTTGCAGACTTTAACCGATTGGCTGATGAGAGCCAACGCGCTAAAATAACTGGCTTCGGTTTGGGGCATCCCCTGTAAAAACTCCCACCGGTAAATTTCGTTGCGTAGTGAAGTAAATTTCTCAACACCTGCTAACTCCTCAAATTTCACTTCCGGCAGAGTATGTTTTGCCAGCAAAAAGATTTGGTTTAACGGGAAAACGGTTCCCTTGTCCGAATCCATGGGATAATAGAATTTCTCCGTCTCGTGATCGATCTGGTGGAGGCCATCTTTCTCCTGTTTCAACTGTTCGAGGCTGTCGCCCCATAGTTTGATCCGGTCTGACATGGCCCATATCTGAGGTTTCCCATTATTAAACACAATTGGTGAAACATCATCGGTAAGAAAGTCACTGCCATTCATGCAAAAAGAGGCTGTAACTGTTGATTTGCCAGCACCTGATTCGCCACAGACCATGATACCTGTACCATTAAAATTAAAACAACTGCCGTGTATCGGCAGGATCATTCTCTGGTGCAATACAGCGCCGTAAACCGAACCATTAAGATATAGTTCGATTGAAGGTTTGCTGGCTTTTGGTGAAGGGGTGATCTGAATCAGCTTTCCTGCTCGGACGTAATAATGGGCGATATCATCAATTGTAAGCGAAAATTCGGTCTGGCTGATTTGCATCCATTCATCCGAATATTCCGGTGTATTTACAAAATGCTTTTCTTCCGTTATCTCAATTATTACATCACTCAGTGGAAAGCGGTAAATCATAGGTGTAATTTATACAATTTTTAATCACTTTAAAATATTTTTAAAGCTTCGCCTCCTCAGTCACACATAAAAGATTGAGTAAAGGCCTTAACCAGGAGTACAAAAATAACTCAAAATTCTAACCCACCAAACAAAAGGGCAAATGACATATGGTACAAAAGGCGAAGAATTACTGATCTTTTTGGGTCTGTTTGAGCTTACCGGAACCTGTCCTATTAAACTGTCCCCCATTTCGTCTTACTTGTTTTTATCACCTGAAAATATATCTTTGCTTCAGAATGACGGGTAGTATAATCGGTTTTTATTTCGTGTGATGAAAAAGAAAATATTTTTTTGTAATTGCGGAGCTAACCTAATCGGGAAAGATCGTTTGGTTGAAATTTCAGAATATTTGAAAAAAACGGGCAATTCATGTGTGGAAATTTCTGATTTGTGTTGCTGCTCAGTTGATCGCAAAGACGATACGCATGATCTGTTTTTATCCGATGATATGATTTTAATGATTGCCTGTTATCCGAGAGGCGTAAAACTTCTGCTTGAAAACTGCGGAATAGATCATGAAAAACTAAATGTAAACTATCTTAATTTCAGGGAGTTGAATAATGATCAGTTATTTCTGGCAATTGATTCATTTTTATCTGTGGATGGATCAGAAGGTGAGACTTTGGAATTTGTCAGCACAACGGGATGGCCTTCATGGTATCCGATGATCGATTATTCAAGATGTACATCCTGTGGCCAGTGTGCCGATTTTTGCCTTTTTGGAGTGTATGATAAGGTTGATAAAAAGGTAGTTGTAGTAAATCCAAAGGGATGCAAAAATAATTGTCCGGCCTGTGGGAGGATCTGTCCGCAAACTGCGATTGTTTTTCCTAAATATGAACTCTCAGGGGCGATTGCCGGATCTGATACCATTGATGAAATTGCGGAGCAACAACGTCAAAGTCAGGATATTGACACCATACTTGGAAGTAATATTTATAAGGCGCTCGAAATGAGGAAAGCGAAACGTCAGTCGATAATACGTTCCACTGCGCTTCAGCAGGCAATAGCCGAACGGGAGAAAGCGCTTATGGAAAAAGGTCCGTTTTTTAAATTTTAAATTTGATCTCAGCGTATGTCAATAATAAGTAATTTTTTACGGTCCGATCGCAGATGTTTGTGGAAATTCGCCTATAACATGGGCTGGAAAGGTTTGGCCGGATTCAATAAATTTCAGAAAAGGAAGCTGAGGGGTGAGAATTTCCCGGCGTTTCAATTTATTTCTGTCACCGACGACTGTAACCTGGCCTGCCAGGGTTGTTGGGTCACGAAAGGGGCGAAGAGCGCAAGTCTTGATCTTTCGGCGCTTAACAAAATCATTACCGACAGTAAAAAACACGGCAGTTATTTTTTTGGGATTCTGGGTGGTGAGCCACTGATGTACAAAGACTTAATGAGTCTGTTTCGTTCGCATCCCGATTGTTATTTTCAACTTTTTACCAACGGTACATTGCTCACGGCCAAAGTGACAGCCGAGCTTAAAAAGGTTGCCAATGTTACCCCTTTAATCAGTCTGGAAGGTAACGAAGTGGTAGCAGATATCCGCAGGGGTAGTAACCATGTTTTTCAGCGAACTGTTAGCGCCATTGAAACGGCAACAAGTCATGGATTGATCACTGGAGTGGCGATAAGTGTTTGTAAATCAAATATTGAAATGGCGCTTTCTGATGAATTTATTGAAATGTTACATTCAAGGGGGGTGATCTATCTTTGGTACTATATCTACCGGCCCACTGGCGAAAATCCCCATTATGAACTGGCCTTGTCTCCGGACGAAATTTTGAGATTACGCCGGTTTCTGGTTGATGGCAGAACACATTATCCCATCGTACTGATCGATTCCTACTGGGGCGCAGATGGCGAACCGTTCTGCCCGGCGGCGGAAGGGTTAAGTCATCATATCAATCCTGATGGAAATATAGAGCCATGTCCCGTCATACAATTCTCCTGTGACAATATCCGCGATGGCGATCTTAAAACTGTTTATGAAAATTCTTCATTTATAAAGGATTTTAAATCAGAAATTAACCAGCAAACGCGCGGTTGTATTCTGATGGAAAATCCTAAGTGGCTGGCAACATTCGCAGCTGAACACGATGCCAGTAATACTTCAAACCGGGCTGATCTGTCTGAACAATTGACCAATGGATGTATTGTTTGCAGTCATGGAAGTTGCCCTAAAATTCCTGAACGAAACCGGATTTACCGGATGGCCAAAAAGCGGGCTTTCTTTGGTCTTGGAGCTTATGGTTAATTAAATTTATAAAAATGAAATCAAAAGAATTTCACTCCATATTTACACTTGACGTACCAACCGAGAAATCAAAGCGGAATCAGATCAGGGCTGCTATTGAGACCTATTTTCTTAATAATGTGGTTATTCCTCCTGTAACGCATGACGGGTTGTTCCGGTTTGCCAGTCTGCTGATAGCAGCTGAAAAATGGGAGGAACGATATCGTGCCTTTATAATGGTTTGTTGCGGAAATGCCATCTGGCGCTCAGTGGTAGGGGCAATCCCTTTTAATCGTCGTATCTTTTTGTTGCCCCAGTGTCTGAGAAATACAACTCATTGTCAGGCACAACAAGACGAACTTGGATTATTGTGCAGTGAATGTGGGAATTGCAGTATCTCCGGTTTTTTGCGTGAAGCGGAAAACCTGGGTTATGTCGCCCTTGTTACCGAAGGGACGACCATCACCACACGACTTATTGAGAGTGGAAAAGTTGATGCAGTAATCGGAGTGGGTTGCATGGAGGTTTTACAAAAAATGTTTAATTCGGTCAGTAAGTATAGTATTCCAAGTATTGGTATTCCTTTAACCTCCTGCGGCTGTGCTGATACCACTGCTGATTCCGACTGGATCAAGCAGGAGATCTACAACTTTAAAGAGGATCCATCCATCCGCTTGCTCAATCTTAACTACCTGAAAAATAAATCATCCTCAATTTTCGGTGAGGAGCAGCTGATCCGGATGCTGGGAATTACCAGGAGTAGGACGGAGGCAATTGCTTTTGAATCATTGCTCTCAGGTGGTCAGCGATTACGGCCGTTTCTCACCGTTCTGGCCTATGAAGCATTTGTAGATGAGCCCGATCCCGCTGTGCTGAATATGCTTGCCTTATCTGTTGAATGTTTTCATAAGGCCTCGCTTATCCATGATGATATCGAAGATAATGACGATATGCGATACGGTGTGGATACCCTTCATACCCACCATGGCATTGCGGTTGCCATCAATGTAGGTGACTATTTGATTGGTGAAGGGTATCGTTTAATTTCAGAGAGTTCCCTCTCCTCAGAAATGATTCGGGAAGGGATAAAAATAGTAGCGCGCGGACATCGCAGCCTGACTATCGGGCAGGGAGCCGAATTAATTTCGATCCATTCGAAAGAGATATTATCACTTGAAGCAATGCTGGAACTCTTTGAAAATAAAACTGCTGCGGCATTTAAGGTATCCCTGCTGCTTGGAGCGACTGTAGGCGGCGCCTCACCTGAGACATTGGAATTTTTAAGCCATTTCAGTCATTCAATTGGAATCGGCTATCAGATTAAAGATGATTTATCTGATTATCTGGGTAGCAAAGGAGATATTGCGGTTAGAAAGTTTTCTGTTCTACTATCGGTATTGAAAGAGAAAATTCCTGAAAATGAAATGAATACGCTCCTGAATGCCTATAAAAATGATGATTACCAAGCTTTATATGATTTGATTGAAAGATTTCAGGTTCAGGAAGCTACCACCGCAATTTTAACAAGCAAGATAAATGAAGCAAAATCCTGCCTCGAACATATTTCCAATTTAGGGCTAAAACTGGCATTATATGAAATTCTGGGAAAGATTTTCAAGGAGTATATTTAAACTTGCGGCCCGGCCCCGTTTAAAAAAAGTGGGTCCAAAACTTCTGGAACCGGTTTTAGCTAAAGCTCCATTATTGCTTGATAGTGAGATGATTTCTGAAATACGTTCATTTATTCTCAGCAAACAGACATCAGAAGGTGGATTTGCTGACCGGGGTGGGAAAACAGATTTGTATTATACTCTTTTTGGTTATTATATCGCCGAGGCACTATCTGTATCCGGGGTAATGGAGCCGCTTAAAAAATATATAAAGGAACAGGTTACAACAAACAATCTGTCTGGAGTTTACCTTCATTGTGGCGCAATTCTCTATGCCAAACTTATAGGCAAGGATCATATGACTGAAAAGATGAGAAAACAAATTGTTGCCGGTCTGAGAAAAACGGATTCAAAACAACCCGAATATTCCGGTTTTCTTGCCATGCTGGCGCTCTATTATCTTGAAGATTTCTATAGTATACAACGTGTTGTCAATCAATATAAACGATCCTTTAAGCCAGAGGCACATCCATGTCCTGTAACCGCTGCAACGGCTATTTTGCTTGGAATGGCCGGAAACCAAAACACCGGTATTGCCGATGTTCTGAAAACTTTTTACCGTAATAATGGCGGCTTTGCGGCTGTTCATCATGCACCGTCAGAAGATTTGCTCTCGACGGGAGTATCCCTTTATGCACTCCAATTTTTGGATACAGATCTTAGACTGATTAAACCGGATTGTCTTATTTTTGTTGATGGTTTGTACGATGGTGGTGGTTTCCGTTCTACCCGGTCCGATTATCTGACCGATGTTGAATATACCTTTTATGGCTTACTGGCATTAGGTTCATTGAGTTAGCAGAACACGTTGAATAGATTAGATACTGATCTTATGAAGCATAATTCACTTGATAATCAATATAATGAGTTGGTTCAACTACTCAAAACCGGTCGTAATAAGGCAGGATTCTGGAGCGGTAAACTTTCATCCGGTGCACTCGCCACGGCTGTTGCGATAGTCGCTTTAAAAATAAATGCGGTTAGTGATGATAATAAACTAATTATTAATGGATTACAATGGCTTTTAACCCACATTAACAGTGATGGTGGTTTTGGAGATACTCCGGAAAGTAAAAGCAATGTCAGCACAACTTTACTTAGCTATGCAGCCATCAGTTATTGCGGTGAAGGGAATATTAAATCGAAGAATGCATTAATTAGTATTGAAAGTTACCTGACAAAGCAGCAGATCGATCTGAACAGTGGCAACATAACATCATCTGTATTATCTTTTTACGGAAAAGATTTTACTTTTTCGGTTCCAATTTTATCCATGATGGTCATTTGTGGTGTCATTGACGAAAAGATGAGCGCCAAAATTCCCCAATTACCTTTTGAACTTTCACTGTTACCTGCCTCCTGGTATAACTTATTTAATATTAGAGTGGTAAGTTATGCATTTCCTGCATTAATCGGTGTCGGAATCTTCATTTTCAAGACCCGAAAGCGGCATAATATTTTGCTGAAATGGATCAGAAACAGGTCAATAGCCCCAGCTCTAAGAAAACTTGAAAAAATAGTTCCTGCAAGTGGCGGGTTTCTTGAGGCGATTCCTTTAACAGCTTTTGTAGCAATGTGCCTGATATCTTCCGGATTTGGGAATTCTCAGGTTGCAGCAAAAGGTCTGATTTTTTTGCGTAACCAGCAACGACCGGATGGGAGCTGGCCCATCGACACCGACTTATCAACATGGGTCACTACTTTAAGTATTAAAGCTTTAGGACCACAAATGACCACGGAGTTTTCCTCCGTAGAAATCGAAAGACTTGTAACTCATTTAAAAACAATTCAATATAAAGAAGTACATCCCTTTAATCTTGCGCAGCCTGGTGGGTGGGGCTGGACCGATTTTTCCGGTTCTGTTCCTGACGTTGACGATACTTCAGGGGCAATTCTGGCACTACTGGAGTTGTTTGAGGATTCCATGGAGGAGACCGCTGCAATTATCAATGGATGTAAATGGCTAACCACACTTCAAAACAAAGACGGAGGATTTCCCACGTTCTGTAAGGGATGGGGAAGACTACCGTTTGACAGCAGCTGTTCTGATCTGACGGGACATGCACTTCTGGCGTTGACAAAATCGCTTCAAATTGTTGGAGACAAAATAAATTATGAATTGCAAAATTCAATCAGACAGTGTATTGCACGTTCATTCGGATTTCTGTGGAAAGCTCAGGGCGACGATGGCAGCTGGACGCCATTGTGGTTTGGAAATCAATTTACACTTAATCAGAAAAATCCCGTTTACGGAACAGCTAAGGTGACGATCTATTTGAAAGACAGTTTGGCGTGCAATATCCTGGACAATAAAATGGTAGTTAATATAAGACATCTTTTGTCAGGGTCTGATGATTATTTGTTAAAACAACAAAATGAGAATGGCAGTTGGGGAGGGGCATCTGGCGCTCCCGGAACCATAGAGGAGAGTTCCCTGGCTATTTCTGCACTTTTAGGAACTGATCAGGAAGCCATTCTGAAAGGATTTGTATGGCTTGAAAAAGAGTATCAAAATCATGGATTGCGTTCAAATCCGATTGGCCTCTATTTCGCAATGCTGTGGTACGACGAAAAGTTATATCCTCTAATCTTTTATATTGAAGCGCTCCGAAGGCATCTGAAAAGCGCATAATAATTTGCAAAGATAAAATTTGCTGTTGTTCAATTAATTGAATGTTATGAAGGTACATATTTTAGGTGGTTTTTTGGGAAGTGGTAAGACAACGGCAATTACAAGTGCAGCCTTACTGCTAATAGAACAGGGGAAGAAGGTTGCTGTCATAACCAATGATCAGGGTAAATATCTGGTTGATACCAGTTTTATTGATTCCAATAATATTCCTTCCGCAGAGGTAACCAATGGCTGTTTCTGTTGTAATTTCAATAGTCTAAGCGATCAGCTTGAAAAACTGGAAAATACAATAAAGCCCGATTGTATATTTGCTGAGAGCGTCGGATCGTGTACAGACTTAGTTGCAACAGTCTTAAATCCGCTTCAATTGCTTAAATATAAGCTGTTTGACAATATTACATTTTCTGTTTTCGTTGACTGCAGGATACTACTTGATTACCTGATAGGTAATCCACTCCCTTTTACGGATGCAATCGTCTATATATTTTCAAAACAGATTGAAGAGGCTGATTTGTTGATTATTAATAAAATAGACCTGCTTCCGGCAGCCGGGCTCTTAAAAATTCAGGAATTAGCCAATCAACAGTTAGGGGGAAAATTGCTGATATTTCAGAATACGCTAAATAAGGACCATATCCAAAAATGGCTCGATACGCTTGAATCGCTCCCAATGCGACGAAGAGAAGCGCTGGACATTGATTATGAGATTTATGGAAAAGGTGAAGCGGACCTGGCCTGGCTCGATGAAGAGATTAACATTCAGAGCGACAATGATTCTTCGTGGGGTCAAGCAATTTCATTTATCGAAACAATGGTAAATGAGATAAATAATAGAAAGATCTCCATCGGACATCTGAAATTTTTATTGAAAGGAGAGGGGATTAGTCACAAAATCAGTTTTACAACAATTGTTGATACCTTGTGGAAAAATAAACTTCCTGATTTAAAGCTAAGTAATGTTCAGATGATGGTCAATTCACGAATTGCTGCCACACCTGAGGTTGCCCGCGAAATTGTCAGAAAAGGAATAAATTCCATTTCCTTTCCCGGGATTCTGGTAACCGAAAGTCATGAACAATCCTTCACGCCAGGTTTTCCAAATCCTACCCACCGGATAACCCGGGAAATACCATGTTGCGAGGAATGCCGCTGTATTAAAAGCATTAACAATAGTCAGCCTGAGACCTGCCTTTGTGATTGTAATACAAATGAAGAGAGTTGTTGCCGGTTTCAGTGATCGTTATATTTCTATTGAATTCAATGAATTTATATTAAGGAAATTGACTTGTTTAATGGTTTAAAAAAAGGATTAATGCGCAATAAATCAATTATATATATACCTCTGCTGTTTTTGTGGATTTTCCTGTTTTATTATAAGGAGGCCTCCACTAATTTTATTGTATATAATTGGATGAATCTGCCATATGAATCAAATCTTTCAAATACCGTTTGGTTCTTTATTACGACCCTGCAAAAAATATTTCTTCTGCTTATCCTGGTCATATTCCTTGCCGGCATAATCCGATCCTATTTTTCACCTGAGAAAACACGAAAATTACTTGAAGGTAAATCCATGTTTGCTGGAAATGTACTGGCATCCTTGCTTGGAATTGTCACCCCATTTTGTTCCTGTTCTGCAATTCCACTTTTTTTAGGTTTCGTGGAAGCCGGCATCCCCATCGGCATCACCTTCTCTTTTTTAATTGCCGCGCCGATGATTAATGAGGTTGCAGTAATTATGCTTTTTAGCCTCTTCGGTTGGGAAGTGGGTGTGATCTATATTGTTACGGGATTACTCATTGCAATTGCCTCAGGTTGGATTATCGGCAGACTTAAACTTGAAAAATGGCTTCAGGATTGGGTGCTGAATTTAAAATATGGGGAGTCAACAGTCAATAATTCCAACCTTAACATCAACGACCGGATTCTGGCTGGCAAAATAGCGGTAAAGGAAATCATTGTTAAAATCTGGCCATATGTAATATTGGGTATTGCAGTAGGAGCTTTGGTCCATGGTTATGTCCCCAACGATTATTTGGCAACTTTAATTAACAAATCAACCTGGTATTCTGTTCCTCTGGCCGTTGCAATTGGAATACCGCTTTATACCTGTTCTCCGGGAGCTGTTCCTGTTGCGTATGCCCTCATTGAAAAGGGGGTTCCGCTGGGAACTGCACTTGCTTTTATGATGTCGGTGATCGGAATCTCACTCCCGGAACTAATCATCTTAAAAAAGGTTTTGAAACTTCCGTTTATCTTCACTTTTATCGCAATTTTAGCAACCGGTATTATTATAGTCGGGTACCTGCTGAATTTTTTATTCTAGGTATTAAATTTGTATAGAAAGCCCGGCTGCCTACTGCCTTCTTCCTACTGGCTACTGCCTTCTGCCTCCTGCCTTCAATTATTTAGATTTATCCTAAATACTACTAGCTTCTTGCAGGTTCACCTGAATGGTTCTATTTTTATGCAAAAGTTTAAACCATCTCAGATATGAATAAGAGCGTATTACCTCTTTTGTTAACCATGTTTTTAGCTGTCACATCAGCTTATGCACAAGTTCCGACAACCTGGCGTGGCACAGGTTCAGCAGGTGTTTATTCTGAAACAGGATTATTAAAATCCTGGCCTGCAACGGGCCCAGAAATCGTTTGGCATTATGACGAACTTGGTGACGGTTTTTCATCACCGGTCTTTGCAAACGGGAAAATCTACCTGTCAGCAGCAGAAAATAATATTGGATATATCTATGCGTTAACTTCCGATGGAAAGTTAGAATGGAAAACCACCTATGGAGAAGAATGGGTGGAAAACTATCCCGGTGCAAGGGCAACCCCTTCTGTGGCCGGAGATATGCTGTATATCTATTCCGGAATTGGGGTCATCACCTGTTTGAACACCGCAAACGGTAAAGTTAACTGGAAAAAAGACCTTATGAAAGAGCTTAATGGTCAGAATATTACCTGGGGAGTCACCGAAACCCTGGTCATTGATGGAGATAAAGTATTTGTTACTTTGGGTGGCGCCACAAACAATGTTGTTGCATTAAACAGGTCAACCGGCGATTTGATCTGGAGTAGTAAAGGTGTGGGTGAAAAATCGGCTTACTGTACTCCATTGCTTGTAAAATTGCCGGCCCGTAAGTTATTGGTTACTATGACTGAGCGTCATATCATTGGGTTGGATGCTGCAACGGGTGCTTTGCTTTGGTCTTACGAGCATACCAACCAGTGGGCTGTTCATGCCAACAC
>JAHEYS010000426.1 GCA_023251475.1 Prolixibacteraceae bacterium | reverse complement strand
CTATTCCGAGTGGTGTGTCGGAAGATTCGCCGAATCGTTGGGAAAACCGGAGCTGGCTAAAAACTATTACCAGAAAAGCCTCGCCTATAAAAACATCTGGAATGATGAGGTAAAATGGTTCCGCGGAAGGTTAAGCGATACAAAATGGCTCGAATGGAAAGGGAAAACTGTTCATGGACAGGGGTGCGCTGAGTCAAATCCCTATCAGCAGGGGTGGTTTGTTCCTCATGATGTTCCGGGAATGATCAAACTGATGGGAAAGCAGTTTTTCGTGGACGAATTGACCAATTTTTTTGATAAATCGCCCGACAATTTCAAATGGAACGATTATTACAACCACCCCAACGAACCGGTACATAACGTACCCTATCTTTTCAATGAGGCAGGTAAACCATGGCTAACCCAGAAATGGACCCGAAAGATTTGTAAAAACGCCTACGGCGCCGATGTACTGGGACTGTGCGGCAATGATGATGTGGGACAGATGTCGGCATGGTATGTCCTTTCAGCGATGGGGATTCATCCGATTTGCCCGGGTGATAATAAATACCAGATCACAAGTCCGGTTTTTAACCGGGTGGAGATTAAACTTGACACCAAATACAGCACCGGTAAAAAGTTTACGATCATCGCCAGCAACAATTCAGAAAAGAACATTTATATCCAATCGATGAAATTAAATGGAAAGAATCTGGATCGTTTCTGGTTGACTCATCAGGAGCTGTCAAAAGGTGGAACACTGAAGATGGAGATGGGACCGGAGCCGAAAATGAAGAATGAAAAGTGAAAAATGCAAAGTTCAAAAATAAAGAAATGAGAATTTCCAAAATAAAAGCAGCAATCATCCTACTTGTATTACTGTCAACCAATAGATTTGCATTTGCCAGCTCTCAGCAAAAAGGGAAAGAATCTGTTAAAATTGAAACAATTGATTATTATTCCCTGATTTCTAAAGCTGACCTGGTTTACAACATACCTCCCAAACGTGCTCAGGATGGTCAACCCGTGGGAAACGGACGAATGGGGAGCCTTGTCTGGACCAACCCACAGGCGCTTGAATTTCAGATCAATCGAATTGATGTATTTTCCATCAACGCTGACACCAGAACTTTTGATGGCACTCCCCGTGACTACTGTGGAGGATCTGCAATGATAGATATTGATTTTCAGAGTAATGAGGCAGTTTTTACAGATGATAAGTTCAACCAGCACCTGTCCTGTTATGACGGTACGGTGGAAACTGCAGGGAAAGGGATCAAAACCAAAACATTCGTCTGGAACGATGAAGATGTCATGGCGGTAAAAGTGATAGATTCCAGAATCTTTCAAACCCCGGCGGTCGTAAATCTGCACGCATTGCGGGCCCTGATCGTACAAAGAGGAAAGCATAAAGCCATCTCCAAAATGGAGATTGTTGGTGATAAGATTGTCCTTACACAGGAGTTTACCGAAAATCAATATTTCTGCAAATCGGCTGTCGCAATATCTATACCTGACAATAAAACCAGGGCGTGGATTTCAAAAGACACCGAATTAAAACTTTCAACAATAACAGGCATAAGAAATTACACCGTTTTGATTTCAAGCGCTGCAACTTTTGACCGTAATACTGATGTTGTGGCCCAGACGATTAACCAGCTGGATCATGCAAAATCAAAAGGGTACGATAAAATGCTCGCATCCAATAAAGAGTGGTGGCACTCATTCTGGAAACAATCCTATATACAACTTCATAGTCCTGACGGGGAAGCCGACTACGTATCTAAAAACTATGCTTATTATCTCTACCTGATGGGTTCGGCTTCACGCGGAGATTATATGGTCAAATTCAACGGAATGTTGTGGAATACCGATGGCGACACGCGTGCCTGGGGCGGTTCCTATTGGGGCGCCAATCAAAGCTGTTTGTATAATGCACTCCTTACCGCAAATAAATTTGAGCTGATTAACCCGATGTTTAAAACCTATACACGAATGTATGACGCCTGCGCCCTTTCGGCCCGTCAGCAATGGGGAAGCAAAGGAATTTACATTGCAGAAACCATCGGATTTAGTGGCGATCCGGCTATGCCCGACTCCATCGCATCCGAAATGAGGGAGTTGCTCCTTGTCAATAAACCATGGAGCCAGCGGTCACAGGCCTATAATGATTATGCCGGTGGCAGAAACAGATGGCTGAGCAGGTGGAATAACGGAATCGGGAAAGAGGCATTTGGCCCGGTCACCCATATTTTTTCGCGCGGCGCCAAACTGGCCTATAGCTACTGGATGAATTATGAATTTACACAGGATAAGGTTTGGCTGGAAAAGTCAGCATATCCGATGGTTAAAGGGATAGCCGAGTTTTACAGGAATTTCCCCAATCTGAAAAAAGCAGCAGACGGGAAATATCACCTCTATCATGTCAACGATAATGAACCAATCTGGGACGGGCACAATACTGTTGAGGAGATTTCATCGATGATGGGGATATTGCCCGTTGCAATCAAAGCCTCCGAAATCCTCAATGTGGATGCAGATCTGCGCCCGTTATGGAAGGAGTTGCTGCAAAACCTCTCCCCGCTTCCCATGAGCAGCGAGTTCCCTGAATTAAAAGGGAAGCCGGTAACTTTTGTAAAATCACTGTTACCGGTACAGGAAGGGGGCGAAGCATCAGCATTACCCGACCTCAATACAATGCCCATCTGGTGTTTTGACCTGGCAACCTTAGAGTCGAAGGACAGGGAAATGATGAAAATTGCGAACAATACCTTTGATGGCTATTTTCCGAATGGAATCGACGAAAGGACAATCGCCGGAACCTTAACGATGTTGCCAATAGTTGGGGCCATGTTAGGACGGAGCGATGCTGTTAAGTATCTTATTCCAAATCAGATGAAGGCATTAACCAAACCGGTCTTTGAAAACCGGATGGATTGCATGGAAGGTGTCCAGGCCATGACTGCCGAACGGTTGGGCCGTTCATCGGAAGCGCTTCAAAACGCACTTTGTCAGAGTATCCCATCCAAACCGGGGGAACCAACCATCATCCGGATTTTCCCTGCATGGCCTAAAGAGTGGGATGCAGAGTTTAAACTGCTATGCCGGGGAAATTTCCTGGTCTCAGCCGCTTTCAAAGAGGGCGAAATTAATTACGTCGGACTAAAGTCGCAGTCAGGGTCTGAATGCAGAATAAGGAACCCATGGGGCGATAAATCTATCGATATTTATTTAGATGCAAAGAAACTACAAACCGTCGGCGGTAATCTGATCACATTCAAAACAAAATTAAACGGACAATATTTATTAGTCAGAAAAGGTTTTACTATTCTTTAAAAAAATCACATGAAAAATCTATCCCGCAGGTCATTCTTCAAAACAACCTCCCTTTCGATGGCAGGAGCGCTGGTAATTCCCAACCTTCTACGCTGTTCACCGAATAACCGATTGAATATTGCCGTAATAGGTGTTGGAGGCCGTGGGCAGGCCAGCTGGACCCAGGTTCCCAGGGAGAGTATCGTTGCCATGTGTGATGTGGACGACCGGCAATCGGCCAGAGGCTTTAAGGCATGTCCGAATGCGAAAAGGTATAAGGATTTCAGGGTTATGTTCGATGAAATGGGCAGAGATATTGATGCCGTAATCATCGCAACACCCGATCATACCCATTTTGCGGCGGCGATGGCAGCAATGGAACTGGGGAAACATGTATTTGTTGAGAAACCTTTGTGTCACAATATCTGGCAGTCGCGGACACTGAAAAAGGCGGCCAAATATTACCGTGTGGTATCGCAAATGGGAAATCAGGGACATACCACAAATGGAATCAGGCTGGTAAAGGAGTGGTACGATGCCGGAATTCTCGGACAGGTAAGGGAGGTTTATGCCTGGCAGCCTTCACTCAACTGCGGAGGTCCCAATGGGTTTGTCCCGTCGACAACCTTCCCTCCCGAAGCGCAGGAAGTACCAAAGGAGCTAGACTGGAATTTATGGCAGGGTCAGGCCACCGAACGTCCTTACAATAAGGTTTATGTGCCAGGAGACTGGAGAGGGTTTTACTATTATGGCAACGGAAAACTGGGAGACTGGTGCTGTCACACACTGGATGCACCCTTTTGGGCCCTGGATCTTGGAACACCTGTTGCAGCTGAGGCAGAGCGCTGGAATCCGGTACCTGACCATACTTTTGTGTCTGAAGAGTCGGTTGTTACCTGGAACTTTGGCGCCCGTGGCGATAAAGCGCCTGTAACAATGAAATGGTATGAAGGTTTCGGGAAACCCGAGGTAAGGCCGGAATGGGGAATTAATGAACTGCCAGTTGAGGGAATGATTATGATTGGCGACAAAAAAACAATAATTACCGGTATGCGGCCAAATAATGCACGGTTGCTCGTTCCGAAAGATGAGTGGACTGAATTCATGAAAAACCCGCCGGAAAAAACGATTCCGAGAATTGGAGAGGAAAAACCTGTTCAGGAATGGATTGCAGCCATTAAAAATCATACCCTGCCCGGATCAAACTTTGACTATTCAGCAAGTCTGGTTGAAATGGCCCAGGTGGGTATTCTGGCCCAACGATTCGGGGGCAAAATTGAATATGATGCTAAAAATATGAAAGCCACCGGTCGCCCTGAACTAGATGAATATATTAAGGAACCTGCTCGAAAAGGGTGGTCTTATGGGGAGAAACTGTAACGAACAGTGACACTTGTTCTTTACAAGATTCAACTAAATTACTCTAATCCAAGATGATTTCAGCAAAATACAACAATTTGTTTTTAGCC
>JAHEYS010000159.1 GCA_023251475.1 Prolixibacteraceae bacterium | reverse complement strand
GAAACAAATTTCACGCGCAATGCTTTAAATAACTGGATGTTGTACGATGTTCCCGGAGCTATTTATACTCCAACAGGCACCGGGGCGACGGCAAGTTCAACAATGTCAGGAGCTTACCTGGTTAATCCCGAAGGGAAACTAAACCCGGATGCAAGATTGCTTTACAACGACTATTATGATAAATATCTCCTGGAGAGCAAATTGCGCCAGGAGTACAATGTCTCTGCAAGCGGAGGTACCGACAAAGTGGATTATTTCGTATCGTTAGGTTACCTGGAAGATCCTTCCTATATCCGCGGTTCAAAATTTGCACGTTACAGCGGACGCTCCAATATCAACGCACAATTGACCGACTGGTTAAAGGTGGGTACCAATGTTGGTTATTCAAACCGTTCAACCCAATCACCAGCCACCCGTTTTGGTCGTAACCCCGGATCGGGTAATGCCAATCCATTCCGTTTTATCAATGGTCAGAATCCATTGAATCAGTTGTATGCCCATGATCAGAGTGGTAAGGTTATCCTCAATGCAGACGGAAGCAAGAAAGTTCATGTGCTTGCCGGTGACACCTGGTCTCCGCTGGGACAGACAGGTACTGCTCAGTATTCAACCAACATCCTGACCATGTTGGATCAGGATAAAGATGTAAAAAACTCCAGCGACCTGACTACAAGAACTTATGCAGAGGTGAAATTTCTGAAAGACTTCAAGTTCACGACCAATCTTTCGTACGAAAAATACAGTGAAATCCGTACACGTTTTTGGCAGGGAACAACCGGTCAGGCTCAGGGAACCGGTGCTTTTGGTAAAGTATGGCAGGATGTAACTGTCCTTAATACACAGGAATTATTGAATTACGGCCACGATTTTGGCAAACATCATGTAGATGGTTTGGTTGGCCATGAATTCAATAAATATCTTATTCAAAACCTTTACTATGCAACGGGTTACGAATTGATTCCCAACTTCCCCTCTTTTGCCAATTATGTAGGCCGTTATGCAGGTGGAGGTACCTTTTCAAACCCTGGTGGTGGCGATCAAAAGAATGCCATGGAGAGTTATTTCGGACGTGCACACTATATTTATTCCGATAAATATTATGGTGAAGTTTCAATGCGCCGTGATGGTTCTTCAAAATTCAAATACGACTCAACCCGTTGGGGGAATTTCTGGTCTGTCGGTGGCGGCTGGAGAATTTCCAGTGAAGACTTTATGGCAAGTACCAAAAATTGGTTGAACAACCTGAAAGTACGTGCAAGTTATGGTGTGATCGGTAATCAAAACGGTATCGGAAACTATTCCGGCTACCAGACCTGGGGATACTCAGCGACCTATACCTCAACAACAGGTGGTACGGGTACTCCTGCAACCTATGTCTTAGGAAAAGGTGGTTATGTTAACGATGGTCTGACATGGGAAAACACGAAAACGTTTGATACCGGTTTGGATTTCACTTTATTCAATCGGGTACGCGGTACTTTCGATTACTTTAACAAACTCACCGACAATGCTGTATGGGATCAACCCATTGCACTCTCACTCGGTCAGGCAAGTTTGCAGAAAAATTCAGCCCAAATACAAAACAGAGGATACGAAGTTGAACTGGATATCGACATCATCAAGCAAAAAGATATGTATTGGTCAATTTCGCTGAATGGTACCCATTATACTACTAAATTGAAAGCGGTGCCAAAGGGTGTAGGTTCTGCTATTGATGGTACCTGGACGGCAAATGCGGATGCATGGAGTGCTTCCGGTGGTGGAACTTCTTCTGTTATTACCTACCTGCGTGGCGTTGGAAAGGATTATTACAATCTTTACCAATACAAATATGGCGGTGTTGATCAGAATACAGGACTTCCACTCTTCTATCACAAAGTGACTGAAGCGGATCATACAGCCGGTTTATTCTCTGACATAGCAGTTGGCGGCGATTCAAAGACAACCAATTACACACTTGCATCCCGTTACGAACTGGGTAGTGCCATTCCGGATTGGATCGGCGGTTTTAATACCACCTTCAAATACAAAAATTTTGACTTTTCTGCGATGCTGGCCTATCAGATAGGTGGAAAGTTCTTTAGTACTGATTATGGTAATAGTCTCTATGACAGTGAGTATGTGGGTTATGCCCTTTCAGCTGAATTGATTGGCAATACCTGGACTCCGCAGAATAAAAATGCCAAATTTCCAATGGCTTTTTACGGAGCCTCCTACACTGACGGCGCTACTTTCGGAAGCTGGCAGTACACAGATATGGCATTGTTCAGTGCATCTTATATGGATATCAAGAATTTGACCCTTGGTTATACCTTTACTAAAGAGATGTTACATAAATACAATATTGGCGCTTTACGTTTGTATATGTCAGTAGATAACGTTTTTATGCTGACCTCACATTCAGGAATTGACCCACGCATGTCGTTGGTTGGTGGTTACGAGGTAGGTGCTTATTCCTATCCTACCATGCGTACGATTTCATTCGGTGTTAACCTGGATTTATAACAAATTTTAAAAATAAGTCAAGATGAAAAATTATTTTATTGGAATATTATTTCTTGCGTCCATGATTTTAACTTCATGTGCCGGTCAATTGGAAATAACACCGCCTACTGCCATTACAGATGAACAAATTAAAACGTTACTGGCTTCGGGAGATACAACAAAGATAAAACTGGTTCTGGAAAGTATGGCAAATGCGATACCACCGTTATTGAATGCCAGTGGTATCAATGGGGCAGGAGTAGCTGATGGTCGTTATCGTTCATGCCAGGGATTGAATTGTATGCGTAACCTGGAAGGGAATGACATCGTATTCGGTAATAAAAACCTGAGTATATTTGGTGGAGACGAATATTTTTTACGTGATTTCATTTCCGCTTCTGTTGACAAAAATGGTTACTACTGGACTCAGGAATGGCCTGCAATTACTACTGTTAACAAGATGTTACTCTATCTGGATGATGCCACTGTGGGGACCAATCCAAAATTGATGGAGTACAAGGCAAGAGGTCTGACCGTCCGTGCATATGCCTACAACTACCTGATGGAGAATTATCAGGATGGTTATATGCAAGGGGGTAAAGACAAATTAGGTATCATGCTGTATGATTTCTATTCCCCGACACAGCCTTACAAAGCGCGTGCTACTTCGAAGGAGACGTATGATTTTATCAAAAAGGACCTGCAGGCTGCAATTACGCTGTTCACCAATTCAAACAAACTATACACGACCAATGTGCTTACGGACATTGATTTAGGTGTTGCGAATTTTGTACTTGCCCGGGTATCGGTGGAATCAGGCGATTGGGCGACAGCCATCACTGCCTGTAATGCCCTGTTGGCCAAATATCCAACTTTGATGTCGCAAACCGTGTATGGCGGGACAAAGAATGTGGGTACGGCGACCCTTCCTGAAATTCGTCCTGAAACCAATGGATTTCTTAACAATAGTGTAAATCCTGAAGTTATACTTGGATGGCCGGTAGGCCAGTCGCTGACAGCCCACAACGGATGGATGAATCCGTTTGGCGAAGGAAGTGGTGGTTTGGGTGAAGGTTATGAGTGTATTGATAACCGTCTCTATAACAAGATAGACATTAATGACTATCGTAAAGATTGCTTTATGGCAACCGCCTTTGGAGATTATACCTATCCAACTTCAGGTACAGTAAAAAACATCCCGGTTTATACCAATCTGAAATTTGCTGCGACCCACGGTATCGGATCGAATGATAAGAAAACTGTTGGTACGGTGACCAATTACTACATGCGTTCTTCTGAAGTTTACCTGATGAAAGCAGAAGCTCAGGCTCAGTCCGGTGATGCAGCGGGTGCGAAAACCACCCTGAACATTTTACTTGCCGCCAGAACCAGGACAGGTGCAACTGCACTGACTTGTGATACTTATGCTAGCATGGCAGGTTTGTCTGCATTGCAAATGGTTCAGTTACAGACCCGTATTGAAATGTGGGGTGAAGACGGACGTGAATTCTTCAACAACAAACGTTGGGGTATTCCGGTAGACCGGACATCCTCTGCCAACCATGTGGATAAAAGTACCTACCCTGTGTCGAAAATGACGTTGCAGATTCCGGATGTAGAAATATTATATAATCCGCTTTGTATACAGAACTAAACGTTCTCTTTGAATATTAAAAAAGGGCGGAGCATTTTTGTCCCGCCCTTTTTTTAAACCATAAATCCCTCATGAGCAAAAGCTCACCAAAGAAGATGAAAATCTTTGAGGGTTCCGTGTTTCCTCTAAAAAAACAAATAGTTTTCACAAAAATCTTCCCAGGTTCTGAGTAAGTACGTTTACCTGACTTTTCATTTTCCCGGGTTATGGAACAACTGCTGACCTGTGGATAAACTGTTAAGGCTGACCGATCTGGCTGGTGAGGATTAATTTGTTCCGGATCCCGGTACCTGGCTGGCAAAATTGCAGATCCCGGATCCCGTCAGGCTGCGCGAACTTTAGAGAGTTATTTGATGCAGAAATAAAACAGCAGGAAAGGAATCACTGTAACCTGCCTGAACAAGAACGGGCAATTGATGCCCCCTATGGCAAGAATCCGGGAAACCGGATGATACAAAACAAGAGGAGTAATATCCATAAGAAGATTCGGGTTGCAGCGTAAAATTTATTTGATCAAAAAATAATAGCTTATGCTTATGTTCCGGAATATTTCCGGTCAAAAAAAATCAAGGTAGATATAACCGTATAATAAATCTTATGAAGATGCGTTTATGCTTTTTTATTATCAATATATTGTTTTTTGGAATTTTTCTTGCAGGTTGTAGTAAAAACGACACAGATCCGGCTCCTCAACAAAGTGATTTCAGTATCGATCAGACGACTGTTTCTGTTCCAGCCGGTTCTTCTTTGAAAGTAAAGGTTAATGCCCCGGCAGGAATTGCATGGAAAGTATCCACCCCTACCGCATATTGGTTGTCTGTTTCCCCAACAGGGGGGACTGGTAACGGAGAAATTACATTAAATGCCTCAGCGGTAACTTACAGGGAAAAAAGGGTAGCAAATGTATCTGTTCTGACTGAAGATGCTAAAATTAGTTCTACTTTACGCTCCCTTTGGATAAATGTTACCGGGGCAATTCCCAATACAGCCCCGGCAGCTCCGGTAAAGGCTGTTTATCCGGCAAACGGAGTAACCGAGGTCTCTGAAATTTATATGCGGCTGCAATGGAGTGATTCGGCCGATCCTGAAGGTGACCGCGTAAGCTACACCGTCGAATATTCGACCGATCAGAAGAGCTGGACCAGGAGTAATCAGAAGTACGAGACGCCTTCCGCTACTTTTTTTTCAAAATTGTTGGGCAGTACCACTTATTATTGGAGGGTAACGGCGAAGGATGCTTTTGATGTGGAATCTCCTGTGAGTTCTGTCTTCTCGTTTACGACCTCAGCTGCCCCAGGTACCTGGAAAGATGGAGAGGTTCGTTTGTATCAGGATAACGGGAATGGAAGTAAGGATGCCTTTACACTGATCGTAACTGGTGATGGTTTTGCTGCAGGTGATATGGTCGCAGCTGGCGGCTGGGAAAATACCTCCATGTCAGCAATCAATGCACTGTTCGAAAATGCAGAACCTTATAAAACGTATCGCTCCTATGTGCGGGTCTACCGAATAGCTGCACTTTCTCCCCAATCCGGAATTTCTCAGCACGTGAATGGAGATCAGACCGGAATTTGTACAACGGTGGTCTCAACTAAGTTTGGCACTATGTACGATAATGTTACGAGCAGTGCATGGACAGGTTTATTTGATAAACCTAGTCCTTCGACCGGCGGTTCTTTCGATAAGGTATTCAAGTGGACCGATTCCTGTCTGGTGTCCCGGAATATCCATGTGGTGAAGAACTATGCGGTACTGGTACTCCAGAATGTATCTCATTATAACGGTGCTGTCAACTATTTTTGGGATAGCGGCAAGAACCGAACGATGGGATTTGTTTGCAACAGTACAGGAGCTGCAGGTACGCAAACCGGCTTTGAGAATGTAATTGTTCATGAAATAGGAGGTCATGCCATTGGACATTTGGCTGATTTGTATATGACATCGCCTACCGGCACACTTTCCGAGGATAAAAGATTAGCAACGCTGGAATTTCAGACCTACGGGTGGTATCAGAATGTGGATGTATCTGGTATTGCTTCGAATTCTCCATGGGCCAGGATCATCTCTTCGCCCGAATATTCGGTCTATTATCAGAAAGTTGGTTATTATGAAGGAGCCCGATCAGTAGGACATGGTATCTGGCGGGCAGAGAGTGATAATACCTGCATGAATGACAACCGTTTTTATTATGATGCAGCAAGCCGCTATGCGATTGTTAATCAGTTAAAAACATTCGCCGGCGAATCTTTGACCTGGGCCGATTTTGTAAACAAAGATTATGACCATGGTAGTGCAATTGTGACCAAGAGTGCCATGCTTCCCTATTATGGGCCGATGTTGCCTGAACCTGTTATATGGCAAAGATAATCGGCGGGTGGTTAAGAAGGGTGGTTTAAGCTCATGGAATAATGACGAACCTATGTCCTGAATAACAAAAAATAAAATTACTACAAATGACTTTAAAAATGATGCTACCGGTAAACCGAATTATTCTGTATATTGGAATTTCATTAGCATTTATGGGTTATTCAACATATGGTAACCCAGCCATAAAATACCGGCTCATACATAACAACGACGGTACCGATGCTTTGGGAAACCTCTGGTTCCATAAACGTCCTTTAAGTGTTGCCGATATTAATAGTTATGTCGATATGGTTTCCAATTCCCAGGTTACCACATTTATGATGTGCAGCGGCAGTGATTTTTTGTATTACCGCTCCAAATATGGTCGGGTGTTCTGTGATGATCTGAATGGGAAACTTAATTGTGGTAACGATACTGCTGCCTTTGCTAATTTCAAAAAATATTACCGCAATTTTCTGAATCTTGAAAAGGAGGGAACCGATCTGATCTCGGCTTCGTTAAACCGTGCGAAGAAAAATGGGATGGAGGCATTTATCACCTACCGCATGAACGACCTCCATTTCAACGACACAACAACTCATTGCCCGATAGTTTATTCAGATTTCTGGTACAAACATCCCGAATTCTGGTTGAATGACGCTACCCCGGGATGGAACAGCCGTCAGGCACTCGATTTTGCTCACCCGGAAGTTCGGGCTCAAAAATTGGGTATCATCTCTGAACAGCTTGATAAATATGACATGATTGATGGCTACGACCTCGATTTTATGCGGTTTATCGTCTATTTTAAATTGGGTGAAGGGAGAAAAAATGCCCCGTTGATGACCCGGTTAGTGAAAGATATCCGGGCAAAGGTAGATGCCGTTTCTGCTAAACGGGGTAAGAAGATACTCCTCTCAGTCCGCGTTCCTCCGACCGTTGAAGCCTGTCTTGATAAAGGATTGGATATTCAGGAATGGATTCGTCTGGGATTAATCGATTTTGTAAGTATCGGCATTCATTGGCGGGGTGATCCATCTTTACCTGTTGCCCAATTTAAAAAAGATTTGGGCACTGCCCTTCCGGTTTATGCCTCCATTGATGATGGTGGTTACAATCCACGCGAGCCTTTTTCGCATGGTATGTTCCGTGGTATGGCCTCCCATATTTTATCGCAGGGCGCCGATGGCATTTACCTCTTTAACCAGTATTATGGCACATATTTGTCGGAATTTAACGGGCAGTTACAGCTCGAAAAAGGGGGTCAGGTTTGCCGCGTGATGATGCCCTTGTTGTTAAAAGAGTTAGGTTCACTCCAAACCCTGGAAAACAGAAATAAAATTTATGGTTTGAATGATGGCTTCACGGAGTATGGCGTAAAACCGGTAACACCCTTACCATTAATGGTCGCAGGCGGTAAAGTTTCGATAGCTTCAATTTATATTGGCGATAATCCAAAAAAAACAGTTCCAAAGGAGGTGGTCTTGTTTTTACGCATAAATAAACCATCTGAATTTGAATTGGTTATAAACGGGGTAAAATTGACCAGTGTAAAACCTGAATATGTCTCTAGGTATGATAAGGGAAGAGGTCTGCAAAACAGTGACCAGGAATATGCATTTGTTGTTCCTGTTTCTTCAACTAAACAGGGTTACAATCAAATTTCAATTTCATCAAAAAACAGAGATTCATTCAGTGTGAAGCGGCTGGAAGTTGCATTAAAGTATGGTGATGTTGAAACTCACGGCTATTTTTAATTATTACAATTCAATGCTTAAAAATGAAAAGAAGAACTTTTTTATTTCGCAGTGCGATTCTTTCGGCAGGATGTCTTGCTGCACATGCAGCTCCGGTATTAGGGAATAATGCAGTCGATCCCAAACAGATCCGTTTTGATGCTGATCTCTATAAATTGTTTAAAACCCCCGATTCCATCTATCGCCCTTTTGTCCGCTGGTGGTGGAATGGCGACAAAGTTGAAGCAAATGAACTGGTCAGAGAATTGCACCTGCTAAAAGAAGCCGGGGTTGGAGGAGTTGAGATCAATCCCATTTCGTTGCCATCAACTGCTGACGGCATGGGTAAAAAATCACTGACCTGGCTGAGCGACGAGTGGATTGATATGTTACAGGTGACCTTTGCCGAGGCGAAAAACCTCGGTATGACCTGCGACCTGATTGTGGGATCTGGTTGGCCATTCGGTTCTGAAAAACTCCAGGGGGAGGAGCGGGCACAGGTTGTGATTATCAATGCAGAAAAGCTCGAAGGGCCAACAGTTTATGAATCTTCACAATTTAATATTTTCAAGACAATTGATCCGGGGGTAACAGAACCCAATTCCAGCCGTACTTTTGAAATTCTTTCGTTGAAAATGGTCCCTGATCCAATGAGCGGACTTGATCAGGTTATTGAACTTTCGGATAAACGGAAAGATGAAATTATCCGTGTTGATGTACCTGCCGGCAAATTTGTGCTCTACGCACTTGTCAAGGTCAACTCTTTTGCCAATGTAATCAACGGAGCCCCAGGCGCCGCCGGTTCTATTCTTAATCACATGAATAAGGTAGCCGTTCGGAAATATCTTGACAACATGTCGGAGACCATCGAGAAAAAAACAGGTCCCCTTTCAAAACACCTGCGTGCCTTCTTTACCGATTCCATGGAGCTGGAAGGGTGCAACTGGACGGGTGATCTGGCTGAAGAGTTCAAAAAACGACGGGGTTATGATGTAATGCCTTACCTCCCCTTTACCATGTTTAAGGTTGGCCGTTTAGGAGGGGTCGTGGATGATAAATATGGTGCGGCAAAAACGCCTGAGTTTGCTGAGGAGATTAAACGGATCCGTTTTGATTTCGAGCTCACCAAAGCCGAACTGATGTACGAACGGTTTACGCTGACATTTTTGAAATGGTGTCAGGATCATAATGTTAAATCCAGAGCGCAGGCTTATGGACGTGGATTTTTCCCGCTTGAAACCAGCCTCGGATACGATATTCCGGAGGGGGAATCGTGGACTACCAACTGGCTGAAACACAAGCTGGGCGAAGAGATGTCGGATGATGATTACCGTCTTGGCCGCGGATATACCATGATCAATAAGTTTGTCTCTTCGGCTGCCCATCTTACAGGAAAACGGGTGGTCAGTTGTGAGGAGATGACCAATACCTATATTGTTTTCAATGCCACCCTGGAATTACTTAAGATCGGGTCCGATCAGAGTATCATGTCGGGGATCACCCATTCAGTGTGGCATGGGTTCAACTACTCGCCACCCGACGCTCCGTTCCCGGGATGGGTCCAGTACGGTTCGTACTACAACGAAAATAACAACTGGTGGCCCTATTTCAAGTACCTGAACGAATATAAAGCCCGCGTTTCGTCGGTGCTTCAGAACGCCGACATGTATACCGACATCGCCATCCTGCCGGCAACTTACGACCTATGGGGAGATATGGGGGTACAAACCGATCCGTTCCCCGAAAAACTGAATATTCCCTACACCTCGATTATCTGGGAGTCGATCAATAAAAACGGTGGCGCTGCCGATTATACCACTGAAATAATCATCCGGGATTCGACTGTCAAAAACGGAAAACTTTGCTACGGTCCGAAAAAATACGGAACACTCTTCCTGGTTGAAGTGACCAGCATGAATCCCGAAATATTATCCAAACTGTACGATTTTGTTTCGTCGGGAGGACGGATTTTCTGTATCGAAAAATATCCCGAAAAGTCGCTGGGGCTGACCAATTATAAGGAAAGAGACCGTCAGGTACAGCAATGGGTTGAAAAACTCAAAGCTTTCCCGAACCGGTTTATCCTGATCAAAAAACCTGCCGACAACAAGTTCCTGGAATGGTACAAAGAGGCGATGGTAAAATATAATATTCCCCATTACCTGGAAATTGAAAATCCGGACCGTTATTTGATGCAGAACCGCTACAAGAGCGACGATCAAAGTGAAATTTTCTTCTTTGGAAATGCTCATAAATTCAATGGACATAAAACTAAAGTGCTCTTTTCTAAAGAGATCACAAGAGGCCGACATGCCTGGATTTGGGATGCCGAAACCGGTGAGCGTTACCGAATAGCGCTGGAAAACAATAGCTTTGAGATGGAATTTGGACCTGCCGAATCACGTTTGATTGTTTTCAATAAAGAAAAAAACGGTCCAAAATGGATGCCGGCCCCCGTTACAACACAAAACGCTAAAACCCTGGAAGGCGCCTGGGAGGTGGATTTTCACCACAGTCGCGAAAACTGGGTCAAAACCATTCAAATGGATCCCCTTAAGGATATCAAAGAGACCGATTTTGTGAATTTTACCGGAACTGTTATTTACCGCAGGAAGATCGATGCAGGCGAACTCAAGACAACCTTTCTTAACCTTGGACAGGTTTACGGAGTGTCTGAAGTTTTTGTCAACGGAAAGTCATGTGGTGTAAAATGGTACGGCCGCCGGATTCACAACATTACGCCGTTTCTGCAAAAAGGTTCAAACGATCTGGAAATCAAGGTTACTACTACCATGGGTAACTATATGAAAACGCTGAAAGACAATAAGACTGCCCAGCGATTTATGGTGCTCAAAACAAAAGATCAGCCGATCCAGTCAATGGGTTTGGTTGGACCTGTCACTGTGTACTAATTTTTAACAGGCAAATCAGATGAAGAGACGGATATTTTTAACCCGGAGCCTTGTTCTTTCTGCTGGATTTCTTGCAGAAAGATCATTGCCTGTTTTTGGAACAGATGGCGTGAATAACCATCTCCCGGTAAAGTCCGTTTCTGAGCTTTTTAAGCTATTTCAAAATCCCGGACATCAGTATCGTCCATTTGTCCGCTGGTGGTGGAACGGCGACAAAGTGGAAGCCAAAGAGCTGATCAGGGAACTACATCTGCTGAAGCGAACCGGTATTGGCGGGGTGGAGATCAATCCAATTTCATTTCCTTCAACAGGTGACGATCTTGGCAAAAAATCGCTCACCTGGCTCAGCGATGAATGGATCGATATGTTGCAGGTGACTTTTGCCGAAGCCAGAAAGCTGGATATGATCTGTGACCTCATTGTTGGTTCGGGCTGGCCCTTTGGTTCTGAAACACTCAAAGGCGACGAAAGGGCTCAGGTTGTGATTATCAATGCTGAAAAGCTGGAAGGCCCGATCGTTTATGAATCTTCACAATATAATATTTTCAAGACAATTGACCCGGGTGTAACTGAACCTAATTCCAGCCGCACTTTTGAAATTCTATCGCTAAAACTTGTTCCTGATCCGATGAGCGGACTCGGACAGGTGATTGAACTTTCGGATAAACGGAAAGATGAAATTATCCGTGTGGAGATACCTGCCGGTAAACATGTTTTGTATGGTTTGGTGAAAGTTAATTCGTTTGCCAGCGTAATCAACGGGGCGCCAGGTGCCGCAGGTTCCATCCTAAATCATATGGATAAGGTGGCCGTAAGGAAATATCTTGATCATATGTCTGAGACGATTCAAAAAAAGACGGGGCCGCTTTCAAATCATCTTCGTTCTTTTTTTACAGACTCCATGGAGTTGGAGGGGTGCAACTGGACAGGTGATCTGGCTGATGAATTCAAAAAGCGACGTGGTTACGATATAATGCCTTTTCTCCCGTTTACCATGTTCAAGGTTGGCAGGCTGGGAGGTGTTATTGACGACAAATACGGGGCGTCCAAATCGCCTGAGTTTGCTGAACAAATCAAACGGGTTCGCTTTGATTTCGAACTGACCAAAGCTGAACTGTTGCGTGAACGTTTTACCGCAACCTATCTTCAATGGTGTAAAGACAACCATGTTAAATCGAGGGCACAGGCTTATGGACGTGGATTTTTCCCGCTGGAAACCAGCATGGGTTACGATATCCCGGAAGGGGAGTCGTGGACTACCAACTGGCTGAAGCATAAGCTGGGCGAGGAGATGCCGGACGAAGATTACCGGCGTGGCCGTGGATATACCATGATCAACAAGTTTGTCTCATCTGCCGCACATCTGACCGGAAAACGAATTGTCAGTTGTGAGGAGATGACGAATACTTATATTGTATTTAATGCCACGCCAGAATTGTTGAAGATCGGTTCCGACCAGAGTATCATGTCCGGAATCACCCATTCCGTGTTGGAAGGATTCAATTATTCACCTCCCGAAGCCCCATTCCCCGGATGGGTCCAGTACGGTTCCTATTTCAACGAAAACAACAATTTGTGGCCCTATTTTAAATACCTGATTGATTATAAGGCGCGTGTCTCTTCGGTCTTAATGAATGCCGATATGTATACCGACATTGCCATCTTACCTGCAACCTATGATCTATGGGGAGATATAGGGGTGCAAACCGATCCGTTCCCCGAAAAACTGAATATTCCTTATACCTCAATCATTTGGGAGTCGATCCATAAAACCGGGGGTGCTGCAGACTATACCACTGAAATAATCATCCGGGATTCGACCGTCAAAAACGGAAAACTTTGCTACGGCCCAAAACAATATGGAACTCTTTTCCTGGTTGAAGTGACCAGTTTGAACCCCGAAACATTATCCAAACTGCACGATTTTGTTGCGTCAGGAGGTCGCATTTTCTGCATCGAAAAGTACCCTGAAAAGTCACTCGGTTTTACCAACTACAAGGAAAAGGACCGGCAGGTAGTGCAGTGGATCGAAAAACTCAGGGCTTTCGCCGATCGGTTTATCCTGATCAAAAAACCTGCCGACAACCGTTTCCTCGAATGGTACCGTGATGTGATGGTTAAATACAACATACCTCATTATCTTAAAATCGAAAATCCTGACCGTTTTGTAATGCAAAACCGCTATCAGGGGGATGATAAAAGTGAAATATTCTTTTTTGGCAACGCCCACAAATTCAACAGTCACAGAACCAACGTAACCTTTTCGAAGGAGATCACCAATGGAAGCTATCCCTGGATTTGGGATGCTGAAAGTGGTGAGCGTTTCCGGATTAATCTGGTAAACAATCAATATGAGCTGGAGCTTGGTCCCGCAGAAACCCGGTTAATCGTTTTCAACAAAGAAAAAAACGGACAAAAATGGGAGCCGGTTCCGACCACAGGTCGGAATGCCAGGACGTTGGAGGGATCCTGGGAGGTGGAATTTCACCATAGCCGCGAAAACTGGGTAAAAACCATAAAGATGGAGCCACTGAAAGACATCAAAGAGACCGAATTTGTGAATTTTACCGGGACCGCGATTTACCGGAAGAAATTTAGTGCAGGAGATCCTAAGCTGACTTTCCTGAATCTGGGACAGGTTTATGGAGTATCGGAAGTTTTTCTGAATGGAGCGTCGTGCGGTATAAAATGGTACGGGCGACGGATCCACAACATCTCACCTTTTCTGCAAAAAGGTTCCAATGATATCGAAATCAGGGTGATCACTACAATGGGAAACTATATGAAAACATTAAAAGACAATCCGACGGCACAAAAATTTACAGTGCTGAAAACAAAAGATCAGCCCATCCAGTCGATGGGGTTGGTCGGACCGGTTACCCTCTATTCTTAGTTTGAGTTGTATAATATTAATTTGCATTTAACAGGCCATGAGTAAAAGGAAACATACAATGTACTATTTGAAATTTCTGCTTATGACTACTCTAAACCTCAAATTGTTAAATACTTATATTCCTTCGCCCCTCCACTGGAGGGGATCGGGGGAGGTCAAAAAAGTACTAAATAATACAACAATATATTGTACTTATTACTTAAGTGGTAGAATCGCTCTGATTCTTCTGATCCTGGGATACCTGATGGCTCTGAGTCCGGAAATGGTATCAGCACGGGATTTTATGGGCGAAGGTTACACTTTAAACTTAAAAGCCAAACATAAAAATAAAGGTATTCCGACATATATCAGTCCAAATCAGTTTGAAGGGAGCGATATTGACCGGATTCAGAAAGCGATTGATTTTGCAGCTAAAACCAGACACAAAATGGTCATTCCGGGAATAAACTCGAATGGCACCAATTGCTGGATAATCGACCGTGCAATTTTGTTGCCCCCCAATATGACGATTATTCTGGATAATTGTACCATACAGCTTTCGGATCTGTGCAGGGACAATATGTTCAGAAGTGAGAATGTTGGCGTCGGAATTGAGCACCCCGTCAGAATAAGAAATATCAATATGGTAGGAATCGGAAATGTTATTCTGAAAGGGGCCGTTAATCCACGCGCTACAGGAGACGCATACCGGGTATTGGTCCCCGACAAGGAACCAAAGGGGAGAAAGAGCTATGGCTCCGATGCGAATAAAGCGCACGAAAAGCAGAGGGGCGACTGGCGGAATAATTTGATCCAGATTGCCATGGTGGATAGTTTTGTTCTGAGAAATGTGACCATTGAAAACTCCCATGCCTGGGCCATCAGTTTTGAAAGAACCCAAAATGCAGAGATTTCTTCGATCCGTTTTAACAATCCTGAGTACATTAATATCAACGGTGAAAAGTTCAAGGTTTTCAACAAAGATGGAATCAATCTTCGGCATGGCTGTAAATATTTTCGGATCAACGATATTTCCGGCGTAAACGGGGATGATTTAATTGCCCTTACCTGTCTTGATCTAAATTCATCCTTTCCTTCAAAAAGTGATACTTCAACCTATTATCGTAACGGTGATGTAAATTCATACCAGGTCACTTCAACCAAATGGAATGGACCGGAGGATGATACAGAACAGGT